>JBBQRG010000097.1:0-9349 GCA_038215095.1 Solirubrobacterales bacterium
GGTGCCAGTAGCGCACCACCGGGAGGTGGTCGCGGGTGGGCCGCAGGTACTGACCCACCGTGAGCACCTGCACGCCGTGGTCGCGCAGCGTCTGGAAGGTCTCGAGCAGCTCCTCCTTCGTCTCGCCCAGCCCCGTCATCAGGCCGGACTTCGTGACCACCTCGTCGCCGCCCAGCTCCTTCGCGGTGGCAAGCACGCGGCAGGAGCGCAGGAACTTGGAGCCTCGGCGCGCCAGCGGGTAGAGCCGCGGCACGGTCTCGACGTTGTGGTTGAACACGTCGGGCCGCTCGGCGATCACGCGTGCCAGCGGCATCTCCTGGCCGCGGAAGTCGGGCGTCAGCACCTCGACCTTGCAGCCGGGCGCGAAGCGGCGGATCGAGCGGATCACGCCCACGAAGGCGCTCGCTCCGAGGTCGGGCAGGTCGTCGCGGTCCACGCTCGTGACGACGGCGTGGCGCAGGCCCATCTTCTTCACCGACTGTGCCACGCGCAGCGGCTCGAGCGGGTCGTTGTGGGTGGGCTTCCCGGTCTTCACGTTGCAGAAGCCGCAGCGGCGCGTGCAGGTATCACCGAGGATCATGAAGGTGGCCGTGCCGCGCTCCCAGCACTCGCCTATGTTCGGGCAGGCCGCCTCCTTGCAGACGGTGTGAAGGCCCTGGTCCTCGATCATCGAGGTCAGCTCGCGGTACTTGGCGCTGCCCGGTGCCGGGCGCTTGAACCAGGCGGGCTTTCGCTCGCGGAAGGGCAGCACCTCGCCCATGTCGAGCACGCGCGCGCCGCCCGGGTTGGATCGCGAGCGGGTGCTCATGCGCCGACCAGCTCGCGCTCGGTCAGCCGCCCAGGGGACACCAGCCGCTGGCGCAGCCCGCAGGCCTCGGCGAAGCGGTGGGCCATGCGCTTCCTGAAGCACGGCAGCGAGCGGCCGCGGCCGGTCTCCCTGCAGACCGAGGTCATGCGCACGTGGTCGATGCCGCAGGGCACGATCCACTCGAACGGCTGCAGGTCGTTGTCCACGTTCACCGCCAGGCCGTGCGTGGTGACCCCGCGCGACACGTGCACGCCGATCGAGCCGATCTTCGCCTCGCCGGCCCAGACGCCGGTCAGGCCCTCGCGCGCGCCGGCGTCGATGCCCTCGTCGGCAAGCGCCGCGGCGATGGCGCCCTCGATTGTGGCCACGTAGCCGGGCACGTCGTCGATTCGCATGATCGGGTAGGCCACCAGCTGCCCCGGGCCGTGGTAGGTCACCCGCCCACCGCGGTCGGACTGCTCGACCTCGATCCCCTGCGCGCGGTACCAGTCCTCGCCCATCGGCAGGTCGGCCGGCTGGGTGCGGCGGCCCTTCGTATACACGGGAGGGTGCTCGAGCACCAGCAGCGAGTCGGGGATCTCACCCGCCTGGCGCCGCTCTCGAACCCGCTCCTGCAGCTCGCCCGCCTCCCGGTACGGGACCTGACCCAGGTGCGCAACCCAGAGCTCGCTCATCGCCACCAAGGCTACCCGCCCCCGGGCGCGGCCAGGAAGTCCCCGAGCACGCGCAACGTCTCCCCCGGCTCCTCGACGAAGAACAGGTGGCCGGCGCCGTGGACCGTGTGCAGCCTTGCGCGCGGAATCCGCTCCACCAGCGGGCCGCTGCCGCCCGCGGGGATCACGCTGTCGTCGTCGCCGGTGATCACCAGGGTCGGGTGCTCGATCTCGGGCAGGGGGCGGGCGAAGGCTACTCTCAGCGCGAGTGAACCAGGAGCAGCGCTTCTGGCCGGCGCGGCTGCGCTGGCGGCTCCGCGCGGCCACCATGTGGCCCGCGTTCATCGTGATCACGCTGCTCGACGGCGTGCTGCTGCACCTGCTCCCGCCGATCGGCGCGAGCTTGCCCCTGATCGGCGCGATCCTGATGGCCACCTTCGGCAACCTCGTGCTGATCGGGGCCGCCGCGCCCTTCATCGCGAGCAGGATCGGCGCCAACCGGCCGGACCCGCCGGCGACGCCACTCGCCGCTCGCGAGGTGATGGCGGACCGCGTGGGCACGGCGCTGCTGCTGGCCGGCGTGGTGGGGGTCGTGGCCGCGGGCCTCGGGAACCGCGAGGTGGTGGTGTCGGAGACCAATGCGACCACCGAGAACGCGCGCGTGGTCCGCAACTACGTGGTCCACAGCGGCAGCCCCGAGCTGAATCGCAACCTCGAGACCGCCAACACCATCCGCCTGGGCGACGGCTACTTCCGCACGTGCATCGCACGCGACGACCGCCGCCGCGCCTTCTGCCTCTACGTGGACACCACGAAGAAGCCCACCCGGGTCACGCGCGACCCCAGCGCCGAGCCGAACGCCGAGTTCCGGCGCCGCTAGGTCCGCGCCAGCCGGTAGAGGCGGCCGCCGGGGCCCACCTCCATCAGCTCCACGCGGTTGCGCCCGGCGTGCAGCGACTCCTCGGGCAGCATCATCGAGAAGAACTCGGTGCGCTCGCCGCGCAGGTAGAAGCTGCGCCCGACGGCGACGACGTGCCCGTCCACGGCGGCGGCCAGGTCGCGCCGCGTGGCCGGCGGGTTGCCGCTCAGGCGTCCCTCAAGCCGCGTGGGGAACAGCGGCCCGGCCGGGCGTACGTTGCGCAAGAGCTGGGCGTTGGCGATCTGGGCGCTACCCGCGGCGGGCACGAGCAAGCTCCGAGCCGGGCGCCCGATCAGCTCGGGGTGAGGGCCGATCCGGTAGAGCTGGGTCCACGCGCTGCCGAAGCGCAGCGTGCTCTCGAAGCCGGTGCCGAAGGTGCTCGCCCACTCCCGGCGCCGCGCCTGGCGGCGCTGCTCCCACTCGCGGCCTCCGATGCGCACGGTGCGGCTGAAGTCGCGCGCGACGATCGACACCGAGCTCCGCTGCGCGGCCGCGCGGCTGAACACCGAATGCCCGTCGTGGCGCCAGTCGATCCTTGCGCCCACCAGGCTCGCGATCGTGGGCACCACGTCGATCGTGCGCACGAACGAGTTGCTGGTGCCGCCCTGGCGCTGGTGCGGCCGCTTGATGAACAGCGGCACCGCCGTGATCTGCTCGACGTTGCTGTTGGTCACGAGCCGGTGATCGGGCACCCCGACCTCGAAGGCGATGCCGTGGTCGGCCACCACGGCGATGGTTGCCTGGTCGTAGAGCCCGGTCTGGCGCAGCCTGGCGAGCAGCCTGCCCAGCTCGTGGTCGGTGTAGCCGACCTGCAGCAGATGGCGCTGGTGGTTGTGGCGCACGAGGTCGGGATCGCCGAAGCCCTTCGGCTCGTTGATCCCCTCGATCGGGTCGTTGCCCGAGGGCCGGCTCTGTCTGCCCGAGGGGAGGTAGATCCAGGGCTCGTGCGGGAGCAGGGCGTGCTGGATATAGAGGGTGGGCCTGTTGCGCGGGCGGATCGAGTGGATCCAGCGGTTCAGCCGCCCCGGCCGCCCGCCGCCGCTCAGGCGGCGCAGCACCCCGGGACGGGTGCGCCTGGCGCCGCGGCAGATGCTCGGCGGGCAGAGCGCCGTGCTGGACTCCGTGTCCACGATCTTCCAACGCAGGTCGTGGAAGAGCGTGTAGAGGCTGCGGCGGTGTGAGCGCGCGTCGGGCGCGGTGCCCGGTGCGGGAAGTTTCGCGTCGAGGATGGCCGGCGTCGCCTTGAAGGTGGAGTCGTACACGGAGGCGGCGTTGCGGAACCAGGTGCTCTCGCGCGACAGCGCCGCGAAGTTGGGAAAGCGCGCCGCGTCGATCTTCCCGTCGGGGGTGACCATGTCGTCCACCGGGAACTCGTCGAAGACCACCATCACCACCAGCGGCTTGGAGGACGCGTGGCGAATGACCGAGGAGCCGCTGGCGTCGTCGTCCGAGTCGGCCGGGAGT
Organism: Solirubrobacterales bacterium; assembly: GCA_038215095.1. Classification (GTDB taxonomy): domain Bacteria; phylum Actinomycetota; class Thermoleophilia; order Solirubrobacterales; family Thermoleophilaceae; genus DATACN01. Next base: position 3,845 of record JBBQRG010000097.1, read on the forward strand.
AGCGCCATCGTGCCGACGATCGCCAGCGTGGCAATCACCAGCCCGGGTATCCACCAGCGCTGTGGCACGGGCAGAATGTAAAGCGAACGTGAAAGCCGCGCTCAGGCCCGCGCCACCAGCCGCAGCTTCCTGCCGCGGCTGACGGAGTACAGCTCGACCGTGTTGGGCCCGTCGTGCAACGTGTCCTCGGGCACCATCATCGCGAAGTGCTCGGTGCGGTCGCCGTTCAGGTACCAGCTGCGCCCGACCGCCTCGATGCGTCCGTTCACCGCCACCGCCAGGTCGTGCGTCGCCCGGCGCTTGCCGCCCTTCAGGTCGCCCGCGATGTGAGAGGGGATGACCAGCGAGGCGTGCCGAACGCGGCCGTACGCCCCGCCACCGACGAAGCTGCCGCGCAACGAGCCCACGGCCCCCGGGTGCAGGGCGGCCACGGCTTTGCCGATCAGCCCGCGGTTCGGCCCGATGCCGCTGAAGAGCCCGGTCAGGCCCGAGCCGTACTCGCGCAGCCGGCGCTTGACCACGGCGCGCCTGCGCCGCTCCCAGGCGGCTGCCGAGATGCGGACGACGTGCGCAAAGTCGCGCGTGGGCAGTCGGACGAAGCGGCGCTTGCGCGCGGCGGGCCCGAAGCCCGAGCTGCCGTCCGAGTGGTAGGGCAGCTTCGCGTTCAGCACGTCGGCGATCGTGGCGGGCCAGTCGATTGTCCGCACGTAGGCGCGGTTGATCTTGCCCGAGCGCTGGCCGGGGGCCTTCACGAAGAACGGCACGGGCCCGACCTGCTGGACGTTCCTGCTGTTCACCTTCCGCCGGTCCTTCACTCCCACGCTGAAGTCCATCCCGTGGTCGGCCGTCAGCACCACCAGCGAGTTGTCGTACATGCCCTCCTTGACAAGGTGGTCGAGCAGGTTGCCGAGCTCGTGGTCGGCGAAGCCGAGCTGCAGCAGGTAGCGCTGCTCGTTGTGGCGAGTGAGGAACTCGTCGTGGAAGCCCTGCGGGCTGTTCATGCCGGGGATCGGATCGCGCGAGCCCGAGCGCGTCTGGTGGCCGGACGGCAGGAACATGTACGGGCCGTGCGGCAGCAGCACGTGCTTCATCCAGAACGTGGGCCGCTTGGTGGACTTGATCGAGGCGATGAAGCGCTCCAGGCGCTGGCGGCGGCCGCGGTTCAGGTTGCCGAGGATGCCCGGCCGCGTCCGACGTCCGTGCGGGCACCAGCGCGGCGGGCAGATGGCGGTGGCCTCCTCGGACTCCCTGATGCGGTAGCCGCGTCTCCCGAAGAGGTCGAACACCGAGTGCTTGTGGCCTGAGAAGTCGGGCGGGTCGCCCCTGGACGGGCGGCGGCCGTCGAGGATCAGCGGCACCGCCTTCGGGGTGGAGTCGTAGAAGGTGGAGGCGTTCGGGAACCAGGTGGCGTTGCGGGCCAGCGCGGCGAAGTTCGGGTAGCGCAGAGCGTCGATCCTGCCGCCGGGCCCGCGCAGGGAGTCGCTCGGGAACTCGTCCATGACGATCATGATCACGTTGGGCCTGCGCGCGACCTTGGCGGGCCCGGCGCCGGGGTCCACGAGCGCGCGCGCCAGCTGGGCGCGCTCCCCGGCCGTGGCGGTTCGGGCGCCACCGGAGGTGTTCGAAGTCAGCGAGACCGCGACGAAGATCGCCGCGGCGGCTGCCAGCACCGGGACTACGATCCGGAGCAGCTGGTTGCGCACGGGCGGCACTCTAGGGAGGGTCGCCGGACGGTTCACCGCCTCGTAACGAGTTGTGAGAGTCTGAGCGTGTGGAGTTGCACATCGAGAACGTGACTCAGTCGGCCTTCTCAGGCATGCCATTGACCAGCGACGCGCTCGTGTTCGCGCGCGAGCGCCACGACGGCGCGGAGGTGTGGCATCCGTTCGAGGTCGCCGTGCTGCTGCGCGACGCCGGCTACCCGGACTCAGTGGTCGCCGCGGGCATGCTGCACGAGGTGCTCGAGGACACCCCGACCGACAAGGGCGAGCTCGAGCGGAGCTTCGGGGAGCCCGTGGCCGAGCTGGTCGAGTCGCTCAGCGACGACCCCGCAATCGAGGACCCGCAGGAGCGCCACGCGGCTCTGCGCCTGCAGGTGGCCGAGGCCGGCCCGACCGCGGCGGCGGTGTTCGCCGCCGACAAGGTCTCGAAGGCGCGGGAGCTGCGGCTGAAGGCCAGCCGCGGCCAGCTGGGCGCCGAGGAGCGCATGAAGCTCGAGCACTACGAGGAGAGCCTCGACATGCTCGTGACCGCCATGCCGCGGCACGAGCTCGTGGAGCAGTTGCGCCTCGAGCTGGAATCGCTGCGCGCCCTCTAGATTCATCGCAGTGACAGAGCGACTCGACGGAACGGTGGCGCTGGTGACCGGCGCCAGCAGCGGCATCGGCGAGGCCACGGCGCGAGCGCTGGCGGCCCAGGGCGCGGCCGTGGCCGTGGTGGCGCGGCGTAAGGACAGGCTCGACGAGCTGGTGGGCACGATCGAGGGCGACGGCGGGCGCGCGCTTGCCATCGAGACCGACGTGACCAACCAGGAGCAGGCCAAGGCCGCCGTGCAGCAGACGGTGCACGAGCTGGGCCGCCTCGACACGCTGGTGAACAATGCCGGCGTGATGCTGCTCGGGGCCGCGGAGGACGCACCGACCGAGGAGTGGGACCGCATGATCGACCTCAACTTGAAAGGCCTCCTGTACTGCTCCCACGCGGCCACGCCGCACCTGCTCTCCGCCGCCGGGGATTCGCCGCGCAAGGTCGCCGACATGGTGAACATCAGCTCGGTGGCGGGCCGCGTGGCCCGCTCCGGCTCGGGCGTCTACAACCTCACGAAGTGGGGCGTGGGCGCGTTCAGCGAGTCGCTTCGCCAGGAGCTGTCCGGGCGCCACGTGCGCATCTCGCTGGTCGAGCCCGGCGCCGTGGCCACCGAGCTCACCGACCACCTGCGCCCCGAGGTCCGCGAGGCCACGAAGGAGCGCTTCGCCGGCGTCGAGCGACTCGAGGCCGGGGACATCGCCGAGGCGATCGAGTACATCGTGACCCGCCCGCGTCGCGTGGCGGTGAACGAGATGCTCGTTCGCCCCACAGAGCAAGAGGGCTAGTCGCTCGCGAGCAGGCGGGCGCCCACGCGGTGCGCCAGTCCCTCGCCGCCCCAGCGCATGACCACGTCGTGGTTCCAGCGAAAGAACGGCCGGCCGACCGGGGCGAAGAGGTTCATCCAGGCCTTGGTCGCGTGGACGTTCCACTCGTAGAGGACCGCGGTCACGCCGTCCTGCTCGAACAGGCGCCAGCGTCCGGTACCCGCCAGCTCCCCCTCGGCCCGGCCCTCCATCAGCGCCGGCCGCTCGACGCGGTCGGTGGTGAACTCGAAGGCCAGCGGATAGGGCAGCTTGCTCCGCCACTCGATCATGTGGCGGCCGCCGCGCCCGTCGGCATCGCCCGGGTCGAGCTCGTCCACCGACACCACGCCGCGCCACCACTCCGGCCAGCTCACGGCGTCGTGCAATGCGTCCCATACCGGCTCGCGCGGCGACTCCAGCAGCCAGGTGGTGAGGAAGCGGTACTGCACTACACGGCGGACTCTATGGCCGCGATTACCGTCTCGACCACATTCACCCGCGCGTAGCGTTTGGACTCGGCCTCGACCAGGTGCCAGCGGGCGGGCTTCTTGTCCGTGCGCTCGAGCATCTCCTCGAGGGCCTCCAGGTAGGCGGGGCGCCGCTCCCGGTTGCGCCAGTCGTCGGGCGTCAGCTTCCAGGCGCGCAGCGGGTCCTTGGCCCGGCGTTCGAAGCGCTTCAGCTGCTCCTCGGCGGAGATGTGCAGCCAGAACTTGATCAGCACCGTCCCCTCGGCGGCCAGCGAGCGCTCGTGCCGCACGATCTCCTCGTAGGCGCGCTGCCACTCCTCCTCGCTCGCGAAGCCCTCCACGCGCTCCACCAGCACGCGCCCGTACCAGGAGCGGTCGAGCACGGTCATCCCGCCCCAGCCCGGCAGCACGGGCCAGAAGCGCCCGAGGAAGTGGTGGCGCTTCTCGTCGTAGGTGGGCGCGGCGAACTGGGCGACCCGCACGTGCCGCGGGTCGAGCGGCGCCACCAGGCGCTTGATCGCGCCGCCTTTCCCCGACGCGTCCCAGCCCTCGAACAGCACGCACACGGGCGGCCCCAGCTCGGGGCCCTTCAGCTTGCCGCCGAGCCTCAGCCGCAGCTCGAGCAGCCGCAGCTGGGCCTTCTCGAGGCGCTCGGCCTCCTCCTCCTTCGACAGTCGCCGTGAGAGGTCGAGCTTGTCGAGGCGCCCCACGCTAGGCCAGCGAGGCCATCACGTGCTTGACGTGCGTGTAGTCCTCGAGCGCGTACATGGAGAGATCCTTTCCGTAGCCCGACTCCTTGTAGCCGCCGTGGGGCATCTCCGAGGCCAGCGGGATGTGGTCGTTGATCCACACGCAGCCGAACCGCAGCGCCCGGGCCACGCGCAGGGCGCGGCCGACGTCGCGCGTCCACACCGACGAGGCCAGGCCGTACGGGGTCCCGTTGGCCCACGCGACGGCCTCGTCCTCGTCGCTGAAGCGCTGGACGGTGATGACCGGGCCGAAGATCTCGCGCTGGATCATCTCGTCGTCCTGCCGGAGATTGGCGACGACCGTGGGCTCGAGGAAGAAGCCGGGAAGGTCGGGCTGGCGGCCGCCCGTGACGACCTCGGCATGGGCCGGCCTGCCGCTGAGGAACCCCTCGACCCGCCCGCGCTGCTCGGCGCTGTTGAGCGGCCCGAGCGTGGTGTCGGCACTCATCGTGTCGCCCAGCACGTAGCCCTTGGCCTGCTCGGCCAGGCCGGCGACGACGTCGTCGTAGACCTTCGCGCCGGCGAGCACGCGCGTGGCGGCGGTGCAGTCCTGGCCGGCGTTGTAGTAGCCGGTGCCCGCGATCGTCTCCATGGCGGTCGCCATGTCGACGTCGTCGAAGACCACGACCGGCGCCTTGCCGCCGAGCTCGAGGTGGACGCGCTTGAGCGACTCCGCCGCGGCCTTCGCCACCGACTTGCCCGCCTCGACCGACCCGGTCAGCGAGACCATGTCGACGTCGCGGTGCGAGACCAGTGCCTTGCCGGCATCGTCCCCGCCGCAGACGACGTTGAGCACGCCGGCGGGCAGGAACTCGGCGGCCAGCTCGGCGAGGCGCACGGCGGTGACCGGTGTCGTCGGCGCCGGCTTGAGCACGATGGTGTTGCCCGTCGCCAGGGCGGGACCGATCTTCCAGATCGCCATCATCATCGGGTAGTTCCAGGGCGCGACCTGGCCGATCACGCCCACCGGCTCGCGGCGGATGAGCGACGTGTAGCCCTCGAGGTACTCGCCCGACACCGGGCCGGTCATCGTCCGCGCCGCCCCGGCGAAGAACCGCAGGTTGTCGGCCATCACCGGGATCTCGTCGGACCTGACGGCCTCGATCGGCTTGCCGGCGTTGCGCGCCTCGAGCTCGGCCAGCTCGTCGCCGTGCTCCTCGATCGCGTCGGCCAGCCTGA
>JBBQRG010000098.1:0-9249 GCA_038215095.1 Solirubrobacterales bacterium
CGGCGGCGTCACGCTGGCGGCGCAGCAGCCGCACAACAACATCGTGCGCGTGGCCCTGCAGGGCTTCGCCGCGGTCTGCGGCGGCACGCAGTCGCTGCACACGAACGGCTTCGACGAGGCGCTGGCGCTGCCCAGCGAGACCGCGGCCCGCATCGCGCTGCGCACCCAGCAGATCCTCGCCTACGAGTCCGGCGCGGCCGACTCGGTCGACCCCTTCGCCGGCTCCTACTTCGTGGAGGCGCTCACCGACGAGATCGAGGAGGCCGCCCAGGCGCTGATCGACAAGGTCGACGAGATGGGCGGCTCGGTGCAGTGCATCCCCTACATCCGCGCCGAGGTCGAGGAGTCGGCCTGGGGCTACGAGGAGCGCTACAAGCAGAAGCAGGACATCGTCGTGGGCGTGAACGAGTTCGTGACCGACCAGCTCGACGAGGTCGAGATCCTTCGCGTGGACCCCGAGTCCGAGCGCGAGCAGGTCGAGCGGCTGAAGAAGTTCAAGGAGGAACGCGACGACGAGGCCGTGGAGAAGCGCCTCGAGGACCTGCGCGAGGCGGCACAAGGCGACGCCAACCTCCTTGAGCCGATGCGCGCCGCGCTGAAGGACAAGGCAACCCTGGGCGAGGTCTCGGGCGTGCTCCGCGACGAATACGGCGAGTACACCGAGGCGTGAGGGCCGCGGCGGCCGCGTTGGCGGCTCTGGTAATGCTGGCGACGCCTGCGTACGCCGCCGCCAAGAGCTTCCACACGCCGTCGCGGAACATCGCGTGCCTCTACTCGGCGAAGGGCGGCCCCGGCCCGTTCCTGCGCTGCGACGTGCATTCGCTGAACGACACCGCGTTCGGGCTGGACCGCAAGCACCGTGCCCGGCGTGTACATGTCACCGACGCAGTGCCCGAGGGGCGCGTGCTTGCCTACGGCCGCTCGCTGCGGCTCGGCCCGTTCACCTGCAAGTCGCGCCGCCGGGGCCTGACGTGCCGCGCCCGCTCCAGCCGCCACGGGTTCTTCCTGAGCCGCGCCCGCCAGCGCGTTTTCTAGCGCTTGAGGGTCACGCGCAGTGAGCGCAGCGGCGTCTTGGCACTGCCGCGCGTTGCGCGCATGCGGGCCGTCAGGCGCAGCGAGCGCATCCCGCGCACGTTCTTGCGTGCCCGCCGGGTGAGGCGCACCCGGAAGGCCTTCACGCCGGCCTTCGATAGCTTCACCACGCCCACGCCGATCACCCTCGGCAGGTGCAGCCGCCGCGCCGTCGAGCGCGGCAGGCGCAGCTCCACGCGCACCCGGCAGGCCTGGTTGCAGCGCACGCGCACCAGGACGCCGCGCGAGAGAATCGTCTTCAGTCCCTGCCGCGAGCGCAGCGAGAACGTCGAGGTGAGCTTGGGGGTGGCGTTCGCGGGCGGTACGACCGGCGCGGCTGGCTGAGCCGGGGCAGGGGCGGGCCCGGCGGTCGGCCCGGTCACGCTCACGCCCTGGAAGGGCTGGGCGTCCTTCGTCCAGATCCAGTCGTTGGTGCCGTAGACGTCGGTCTTGGAGTTACCCCCGAGCGTGCCGTCCGGCTTGGGCGTCGTCCAGGCCAGGTCGCCCGGCGCCGTCCCGTTCTCAACCGAGTAGACGAACTCGAACTGGGCCGCCATCGTCTCTACGTAGTTCGGGAAGCCGTCGGAGTCGGAGTCCGTGAGCGACGGCGCATCCGCCGTTGAGGTCACGAAGTGGATGCAGAAGTGGGTGGTGCAGAGGGGCGCGTGCTCCGCCACGGTGTAGCCGTCGCCGAAGGGATCGGAGGCGCCGTCGGTGGGCCTGGCGAGGATCGAGCGGGCGCGCTCCCGGTCACTGGACGACAGCGAGTTCTTGCGCTTTGCCAGCGCGGCCAGCGCCGGCGTGAGCTCGCGGCCACTTCGCACGCCTTGGCCCTGGCGCAGCTGCTCCACGCGGTCGAGCGCGGACTCCGCCCGGGCGCGGCTGCCGGGCTGCAGCGGCTTCGGGCTCGCGCCCGCGGCGGCTGGCGCGAAGCAGCCGAGCACGGCGGCCAGGACGAGCAGGAGCAGGGGGACGCGACGCATGCATCCTCTTTATCGACCGCTGTGGCAGGACTCGCCAGTGACATGCCGAAACTCGGCAAATGCCCACTGTGGAGGTCTCACGCACCCTTGTGAAGTCGCCGCCCGAGCTCTGGGAGGAGCTGCAGGGCGCGCGGCTCAAAGAGACGGTCGGCGCCGAGGAGGTCAAGCCCTCTGAGGACGAGCGGCTGCTGGTCTGGGAAGGCGACGGCGCCAGCGGCACCGCCACGCTCGAGCCTTCGGGCTGGGGCACCAAGGTGATCCTGCGCGCCGAGATCGAGGAGACGGTCACCCAGCTCGAGCCCCAGGTGGCCCGGCTGGGCCTCTGGTCGCGCCTGATGGGCGTCAAGCCCCCGCCTCCGCCGGAGCCCGAGCCCGAGGGCCTCAGCCCCGAGCGGCTGGAGCAGGCCTTCGAGCAGCTGCTCGACGACCTCGGCTCGGCGCACCGCAAGCCGTTCCAGCAGGAATAGAGCTCCCTCCACGTACAATCGGCGCCGCATGCGCCAGAAGTCCCCGGAGACCTACGAGGAGAAGCTCGCCCAGCTCCAGGAGCTGCGCGAGGCCGCTGTGCACTCGGCCTCCGAGAAGGCGGTCGAGAAGCAGCACGAGAAGGGCAAGCTCACCGCGCGCGAGCGGATCGGGAAGCTGCTCGACCCGGGCAGCTTCGAGGAGCTCGACACCTTCGTCCGCCACCGCACGGCCGACTTCGACATGCTGAAGAACCGGCCCTGGGGCGATGCCGTGGTCACCGGCCACGGCAAGATCGACGGGCGCCCCGTGTGCGTCTTCAGCCAGGACTTCACGGTCTTCGGCGGCTCGCTCGGCGAGGTGATGGCGGAGAAGATGGTGAAGATCATGGACCTGGCGGCCAGGATCGGCTGCCCCGTGATCGGCATTAACGACTCGGGCGGCGCGCGCATCCAGGAGGGCGTCGTGTCGCTGGGCGCCTACGGCGACGTGTTTGTGCGCAACGTGCAGTGCTCGGGCGTGATCCCGCAGATCTCGCTGATCATGGGCCCCTGCGCGGGCGGCGCCGTGTATTCCCCGGCCATGACCGACTTCATCTTCATGGTCAAGGAGACCTCGCACATGTTCATCACGGGCCCCGACGTGATCAAGACCGTCACCGGCGAGGAGGTCGAGTTCGAGGAGCTCGGCGGCGCGATGACCCACAACTCGAAGTCGGGCGTGGCGCACTTCGCCTCCGAGGACGAGGAGGCCTGCCTGGAGGACGCCCGCTACCTGATGTCCTTCCTGCCGCAGAACAACCTCGAGCTGCCGCCGCGGATGGACACGGGCGACGACCCCGACCGCCAGGACGAGGCGCTCGACAGCGTCGTCCCCGACAGCGCGAACAAGCCCTACGACATGCGCGACGTGGTGAACCTGATCGTCGACAACGGCGAGTTCATGGAGGTGCAGGAGCACTTCGCGCGCAACATGATCGTCGGCTTCTCGCGGCTGAACGGCCGGCCCGTGGGAATCGTGGGCAACCAGCCCGCCCAGCTCGCCGGGGTGCTCGACATCGACGCGTCGGAGAAGGCCGCCCGCTTCGTGCGCTTCTGCGACGCCTTCAACATCCCGCTCGTCACCTTCACCGACGTGCCCGGCTTCCTGCCCGGCACCTCGCAGGAGTGGGGCGGCATCATCCGCCACGGCGCGAAGCTCCTTTACGCCTTCACCGAGGCCACTGTGCCGAAGCTCACCGTGATCACCCGCAAGGCATACGGCGGGGCCTACGACGTCATGAACTCGAAGCACATGCTGGCCGACTTCAACTTCGCGTGGCCGACCTCGGAGGTCGCGGTGATGGGGCCGGAGGGCGCAGTGAACATCATCCACCGCCGCGACATCGCCGACTCACCCACGCCGGAGGAACGCCGCGCCAAGCTGATCGAGGACTACAAGGCGAAGTTCGCCAACCCCTACTCGGCAGCCGAGCGCGGCTACATCGACGACGTGATCGTCCCCCACGAGACCCGCCCCCGCCTGATCCGCGCGCTGGAGATCCTCCAGACCAAGCGCGTGGCCACGCCGAAGCGCAAGCACGGGAATATTCCGCTGTAAGCGGGATATTCCGATGACGATCGCGCTCTCGGCGGCCCGTCCTAGGCAAGCCGCGTCCACCGCGTTGCCCCGCGCCCCCTACGCCTACGGGCCAGGGCTCGGCGTTCTCTCGAGCCTCTCCTTCAGCCGCCTCAGGTCCGACGTCACGCCGCGCTTGACCATCGCCGACAGTGCCGGCGCCGCGACCTTGTAGAAGCCGCTCGCGTCGCCGCCGGTGTAGATGCGCATGCGGGTTCCGTCGCCGGACGGCTCGAACTCGTAGACGACCGTCATCGCGAACGGCGCCTTGACCGACTTCATGGCCAGGCGCTCGTGACGCCGCAGCTCGGTGATCTCGTTGACGTACTCCATGTCCCGCCCGAGGAAGCGGGCCACCCGGCGCACGCGGGTGCCGGGGCGGACCGGTCCGTCCCCCAGCACCTCGACGCGGGTCAGCGCGCCGATCCACTCCCGGTCGTTCGCCGGATCCATCGCGTAGGCGGCCACCTGCTCGGGTGGCCGCCCGATCAGCTGCTCGACGGTCACGTCGACGCTCAAGCGAAGACCCGCCGCTCGAGGTTGTCGAAGCAGCCGTTCCAGCCGTGCGAGTGGTTGTCGCGACTCTCCTCGCTGCCGAAGCCGGTCTGTGTCAGCACCACGCGCGTGGCCTCGCCGTCGCCGTGGAACTCCACGGTCACGAGGGTCTCCTCGCCGTCGGCGTCGTCGCCCTGCCAGGCCCAGGTGTACACCAGCTTGCTGGGGCGCGCGAACTCACGGTATTCGCCTGCCACGGTGTGCACCTGGCCGTCGCCCGGCTCCTGCATTGAAAGCTCGTAGCGGCCGCCCTCCCGGGCATCCACCTCGACGCCCGCGCAATCCCAGTCGGGCTGTGCAGCCCACCAGCGCCGCAGCAGCTCGGGGTTCACCCAGGCGTCGAAGACCCGCTCGGGCGCCGCCTGGAACGTGCGCTCCAGCTTCAGCTCGGTCATGACCTCTGTCATTGCCGCTCCTCCTCGAGGTAGTCCTCGATCGTGTCGAACTTGTTCTCCCAGAGCGCGCGCTGGCGCTCGATCCAACCGCCCGCCTGTACGAGCGGCTGCTCGGCCAGGCGCAGCCGGTGCGTGCGGCCCTGGACCTCACGCGTAACGAGCCCGGCGCTCTCGAGCACCTTCAGGTGCTTCGTCACTGCGGGCTTGGAGACGTCGAGCCCCGCGGTCGCGTGCCCCACCGTGGCCGGCCCGCGGGCGAGCCGCTCCACGATCTGCCGCCGCACCGGATGGCCGAGCGCCCGGAAGCTGCGATCAACATTGTTCACTATAAGGTGAACAATACTAGAGCCACACGCGGCTCGCGCTCACCGCTCCCTGGCGCTCGGCCGCGAGCACGGCCAGGCAGAGTGCGAGGTCCTGGATCGCCAGGCCGGTGGAGTCGAACAGCGTGGTCTCGTCCGTGCTCTCGCGCGCGGGCTCGCGGCCGGTGAGCACCGCGCCGAGCTCGGTCACCTGCTCGCGCCTCACGAGCCCAGCCTCCACAGCGGGGGTGAGCTCGCCGCCGTGGCTGGCCTGCTCCCACTCGTCGCAGAAGAGCCGGCAGGCGGCCACCGCCTCGGGCTCGGCCTCCGCCTTGCCCGGGCCGTCGGCGCCGAGCATGTTCAGGTGCATGCCGGGGCGCAGGTCGCCGGCGCGCACCACGGGCTGGGCGCCTGGTGTGACGCAGGTCACCACGTCGCAGGCCAGCGCGTCCTCGAGGCTGCCGGCCTCCCAGCCAAGCTCACCGGCCAGCCGGCCGGCGGCGTCGGGATCGGGGTCGAAGCAGACCCCGGGGCCGTACTCGGCCGCGGCGAGGCAGCGGGCGGCCCAGCCGCCGTGCAGGCCGCAGCCCACGATCCCCACCGTGGCGGCGTCCTCGCGCGCCAGCTCCTGGGCGGCGACCGCGGCCACCGCGCCGGTGCGCAGCGCCGTGACCGCGCGGACGTCGACCAGGGCCAGGGGCTCGCCGTCAGCAAGCGACGACACGCAGATCACCCCCATCACCACCGGCAGGCCGGCCGCCGGGTTGCCCGGAAAGGAGGTGACCCACTTGAGGATCGCCAGCCCGGCGCCGCGCGCCGGCATCGCGCGGAAGTCGCCGTTCGGCGACGCGTCGAGGTAGATCTTCGGCGGCATCGCCCACTCCCCGGCGGCGTAGGCCACGAAGCCGGCGCGCACCCGCTCGATCGCCTCGAGCGGTGAAACCGCCTCGAGCACAGTCGCGTGAGAGAACACCGGGATGTCGGGCATGCCGGCGGTTACGGTAGTTGGGAAGCAGCCGGCTCGGCCGGCTGCGCAGCCTTGCTATACCCCGCCGGATGAGCCGCAACGGCAAGCAGCAGCCGGGCCGCCCGCGCATCGAGGTCAGGCAGTCCGCCGCGTCGCCCGAGGAGGCGGCCGCGATCGCGGCGGCCATCGAGCAGTTCCTGCGCGACACCGCTCCGCCCCCGCAGGCCGAGGGCGCGTCGATCAGCCCCTGGGGGCGCGCCGCCCTCTACGAGGCCGTGGGCCTCGACGCGGACGCCGCCGCCCCCTGGGGCGCCTAGCCCGCGGCCGCCCGGCTTGAGGCCGAGGCGGGACCTGCCGAATACAATCTCGGAAATCCGATCAGGTTTTGCTAGTTTGATCGGCCCCGACCTCGCGGAGTGCCTTAATGGAACCGGTCTCCACCGAAGCCAGGAAGCATCAGGGCAAGAAGGGCTCGCTCGACAACCCTGAGGTCGTCGAGAACGTGCCCGGCTACATCATCCCGATCCTCGAGCGCGAGTTCGACGATTTCGACTCAGAGGCGCGCAAGTTCCTCGACGGCGAGACCGAGGAGACCGAGTTCATCGGCTTCCGCCTGAAGCAGGGCGTCTACGGCCAGCGCCAGGCGGACGTGCAGATGATCCGCGTGAAGCTCCCCTTCGGAGGCATCACGCCGGAGCAGATGGACACCTTCGCCGACGTGGTGGAGAAGTACGCGCCGCTTGTGAAGGGCCACATCACCACCCGGCAGAACATCCAGATCCACCACGTGCCGCTGGACGACGCCGCGAAGCTGATCCGTGAGATCAGCGACGCCGGACTGTCGTCTCGCGAGGGCTGCGGCAACACCATGCGCAACGTGACGGGCGATCCTTGGGCGGGCGTCTGCGAGGGCGAGCTGTTCGACCCCACCCCCTACGCCGGCGCGTATGTGCGCTACTTCGTGCGCCACCCGACCACCCAGCTGATGCCGCGCAAGGTGAAGACGGCCTTCACCGCCACCGACGAGGACCGCGCGATCACGGGCATCCACGACGTCGCCTTCCTCCCGCGCGTGCGCGACGGCGAAAAGGGCTTCGAGATGCGGGTGGGCGGCGGCACGTCGATCATGCCCCGCGTCGCGCCCACGCTGCGCGACTTCGTGTCCGCCGACGACGGCGAGTACCTGAAGGTCACCGAGGCGGTCATGCGGATCTTCGACCGCCAGGAGTGGCTGCGCAAGAACCGCGCCCGCGCGCGCATCAAGGTGTTCGTGGACAAGTACGGCATCGAGGAGCTGCAGCGCCAGGTCGAGGAGGAGCTCGAGGGCGACTGGGTCGCCGAGCGCGACTTCACGCCCGACCCGCTGCTGTTCGTCGACGACGAGGAGGGCAAGGCGCCCGAGGCGCCGGCGAGCTACGCCAGCCCGAACGGCGACGGCAGCGCGTTCGACCGTTTCCGCTCCTCGAACGTCGTGCCCCAGCGCCAGGAGGGCTTCTCCGCGATCCAGGTGAAGGTGGTCCGCGGCGACCTCACGCCCGAGCAGTTCCGCGGGCTCGGCGAGATCATGCGCGAGTACTCGGGCGGCTACGCCCGCACCACGGTGCACCAGAACCTGGTGTTGCGCTGGGTCCGCGACGAGACCGTGTACGAGGTCTGGCGCGCGCTCGACGAGCTGGGCCTCGGCGAGGCCGGCGCCGACGAGATCGTGGACGTGGTGAGCTGCCCCGGCACCGACTCCTGCAAGCTCGGCATCACCAGCTCGATGGGCCTGAACGCGGCCGTGCGCGAGCGCGTGAACGAGATGCAGATCGAGGACGACCTCACCAAGCGCGTGCACATCAAGATGTCCGGCTGCCCGAACGGCTGCAGCCAGCACCACATCGCGAACATCGGCTTCTACGGCGCGTCGATCAAGGTCGGCGAGCACACGATCCCGGCGTACGTGGCGCACATCGGCGGCAACTACGAGGGCGGCGAGGTGATCTACGGCACGCGCCTGAAGGTGCGCCTGCCGGCCAAGCGGGTGCCCGACGCCGTGGAGCGCTGGCTGCGCATGTACGAGGCCGAGCGCGAGGGCGACGAGGAGTTCAACGCCTTCGCCGAACGCGTCGGCGCCATCCGCTTCGAGGACGAGGTGCGGGAGCTGGCCATGCCGATCGAGTTCGGCCTCGAGAACATGAGCCACTTCATCGACTGGAACCGCAAGGTGCCGTTCGAGGTAATCCGGGGCGAAGGCGAGTGCGCGGTTTGAGCGAAAGCCGCGCGGCCGGCCAAGCCGGCCGCTTGGCCAACACCGCGTCTATGGTCTCTGCTGCCCGGGAGACCCTCGAGCAGGCGGTCCGCGAGCACCATCCCAAGCTGGTCCTGGCCTGCTCGTTCCAGAAGGAGGAGTCGGTGCTGATCGACATGCTGATGTCGATCGAGCCCGAGGCGCGCGTGTTCACGATCGACACGGGCGTGCTGTTCCCGGAGACCTACGCGGTCTGGAAGCAGGTCGAGGGCCGCTACGGCCTGAAGGTGGAGGTGCAGGACGCCACCGGGCCCTGGACCGGCCCCGAGAACTGCTGCAGCGACCGCAAGGTGGCCGCGCTCGAGCGCGCACTCGACGGCGTCACGGCCTGGGTCACCGGCATGCGCCGCGAGCAGGCGCCCACGCGCGCCGCCACCGAGCACGTGGAGTTCGACGAGCGCCGCGGCGTCATGAAGTTCAACCCGCTGGCGGAGTGGACCGAGAAGGACGTCTGGACCTACCTGAACGAGCACGACCTGCCCTACCACCCCCTGCACGACCAGGGCTACGCCTCGATCGGCTGCGCTCCCTGCACCCTGCCCGGCAGCGGCCGCGAGGGCCGCTGGGCCGGCCAGGACAAGACCGAGTGCGGCCTCCACGTGGT
>JBBQRG010000099.1:0-9145 GCA_038215095.1 Solirubrobacterales bacterium
CGGTCTCCGGCTTGTCGTCGTCGCGCTGGACGAGCTTCGAGCCGTCCTGGTCGCAGACGCCCTCGTTCTTCGGGGGGTCGAACTCCGTGTGGTAGACGTGGCCGTTCTTCTTGCAGATCCGCCGCCCGGTCAGGCGCCGGATCACCTCCTCGTCGGGAGCGTCGATCAGGAGCGCAGCCGTGAGCGAGCGGTCGCGCTTCTGGAGCGCCTCGTCGAGCGTCTCGGCCTGGCCGCTCGTGCGCGGGAAGCCGTCCAGCAGGAAGCCGTCCTCGGCCTCCTGGGAGTCCACGCGCTCCATGATCACCTTGCAGATCAGGTCGTCGGGCACGAGGTCGCCCTCGTCCATGTACCTCTTGGCCTCCTTGCCGAGGTCCGACTCCTCCTCGACGGCGGCGCGCAGGATGTCTCCCGTGGCGTAGTAGGGCAGGTCGAAATCATCGACCAGGCGCTCGGCCTGGGTGCCCTTTCCGGCCCCGGGAGGGCCCATTAGTACGAGGTTAAGCTCTGGCACGAAGCGGAGAGGCTATCGCCTCTCCTTCTACTTCAGGAAGCCCTCGTAGTTGCGCATCATCAGCTGCGCTTCCAGCTGCTTCATCGTGTCGAGCGCCACGCCCACCACGATCAGCAGCGAGGTGCCGCCGAAGGCGAAGTTGGCCGCCGTCTGGTTGGTGAGGATCGTGGGCAGCGCGGCGACGGCCGCGAGGTACAGGGCGCCCGGGAAGGTCAGCCGCGCGAGGATGCGGTCGAGGTATTCGGCCGTGGGCCTGCCGGGCCTCACCCCGGGGATGAAGCCGCCGTACTTCCTCAGGTTGTCGGCCTGCTCCACGGGATTGAAGGTGACCGCCGTGTAGAAGTAGGTGAACAGAACGATGAACAGCGACTCGCCGATCAGGTACGGCGCGTGGCGGAAGTTGAAGAAGGCGGAGATGTCGGCGGCCCAGCTGGCCTGGGTCAGCTGGCCGACGGTGGGGAAGAAGGCCATCAGCGAGGCGGCGAAGATCACAGGGATGACGCCTGCCATGTTCACGCGCAGCGGCAGGTAGGTCGAGCCGCCGCCGGACATGCGCCGGCCCACCACGCGTTTCGCGTACTGCACGGGGATCCGGCGCTGGCCCTCCTGGATGAAGATCACCGCCACGATCACGCCGACGGCGATGAAGGGCATCATCACCTTGAAGACCTGGTCCGTGCTGTGCCACCAGGCGTTGATGCCCTGAGGCAGGCGCGACACGATGCTGGCGAAGATCATCAGCGAGATGCCGTTGCCGATGCCGCGCTGGGTGATCAGCTCGCCGAGCCACATCACGAGCACGCAGCCGGCGGTCAGGGTCACCACGATGACCATGACGCGGCCGAAGGTGAAGTCCTTGACCACGTCGGTGCCGCCCGAGGAGAAGGTCCTGAAGAGGAACACGTAGCCGACCGACTGGGCGAGTGCCAGGCCGACGGTGACGTAGCGCGTGTACTGCGTGATCTTCTGCTGGCCGACCTCGCCCTCCTTGCGGAGCTTGTCAAGCGATGGCACGACCACCTGCAGCAGCTGCAGGATGATCGAGGCCGTGATGTAGGGCATGATCCCGAGCGCGAAGATCGCGAAGCGCTGCAGGGAGCCGCCGGAGAACAGGTTCAGGAAGCCCAGGACGTTGGAGCCGCCGAAGTTGTCCTGGATCTGCTTGACCGCGTCGATGTTGATGCCCGGCGCGGGGATGTAGGCGCCGATGCGGTAGAGCATCAGCATGCCGGCGGTGAACGCCAGCTTCTTCCGGATGTCGTGGACCTTGAACGCGTTGAGGAAGGTCTGCAGCACCGGCTAGCCCTCGTCTGCGGAAGCAGCCGGTGGCTGCGCACCGACAATTACCTGGCAGGTGCCGCCGGCGCCCTCGATCTTCTCGCGGGCGGTCTTCGAGAAGCCGTGTGCGTGCACCGTGAGAGCCTTTGAGAGGTCACCCTGGCCGAGCACCTTGACGGGCACGTCCTTGCGGCTGGCGAGGCCGTGCTCCTTCAGCGACTCGGGTGTGACCTCGGCGCCCTTGTCGAAGCGCTCCTCGAGGTCGCGCAGGTTCACCGGCTGGGTGTGCGTGCGGAACTTCTCGAAGGGCATCGACTTCTTCATGTGCGGGCCGCGCAGCTTGCGCATCCGCATGTGGATCGGGTTCTGGCCGCCCTCGAAGCCGACCTTCTTCTTCGCGCCCGAGCGCGAGCCCGCGCCCTTGTGGCCGCGGCCGGAGGTCTTGCCCATGCCCGAGCCCTCGCCGCGGCCGACGCGCTTGCGCGGCCGGCGCGAGCCCGGGGCGGGCTTCAGGTTGTGGAGGCCGATGCGCTCGTTGTCAGCCATCGTCGATCGCCACCAGGTGGTCGACCTTGCGCAGCGCCCCGCGCACGATCGGGTCGTCGGGCCGCTCCGCGGTCTTGCCGATGCGCCCGAGCCCGAGCGACTTGAGCGACTCGCGCTGCTTGCGGCTGGCGCCGGCGGGCGACTTGACCTGCTTCAGCTTGAGCGTGCCGGCCATCAGGCGGGAGCCTCCTCCTCAGCGGGGGGAGCCGGAGCCTCCTCAGCTGGGACCGGAGCCTCCTCAGCTGGGACCGGAGCCTCCCCGGCAGGGGAAGCCGGAGCATCTTCGGCGGACGCGCCCTCACTCTGCCCGCTGCCCGCTGCCCCCTGCCCACCATTCTTGTCATCAAGCCCAAGCACCTGAGCAATAGTGAGCCCGCGCAGCTCAGCGACCTGCTTCGGATCACGGAGCTCCTTGAGCCCCTGCATCGTGGCCTTCACGAGGTTGATGGGGTTCTGGCTGCCGAGCGACTTCGACAGCACGTCGTGAATGCCGGCCAGCTCGAGCACCGCGCGCACCCCGCCACCGGCGATCACACCGGTGCCTTCGGAGGCGGGCTTCAGCAGCACCTTGGCGGCGCCGTGGATGCCCGTGATCTGGTGGGTGATCGTGGTGCCGTGCATCGGGACCTTGTAGAGGTTCTTGCGCGCCTGCTCCACGCCCTTCTGGATCGCCACGGGGACCTCGTTGGCCTTGCCGTAGCCCACGCCGACCTGCGACTTCTCATCGCCCACCACCACGAGCGCGGTGAACGAGAAGCGGCGGCCGCCCTTGACGACCTTGGCGACGCGGTTGATCTCCACGACCCGCTCCTGCAGGTCGGAGTCACCGCGGCCGCGCGGGCCCCTTGTCCTGTCCCTACTCGCCATGACGCCTCACGGTAGCGATGATCAAAGCTTCAGTCCGCCCTCTCGGGCGCCTTCCGCGAGCGCCTGGACGCGCCCGTGGTACTGGTAGCCGCCGCGGTCGAACACCACGGTCTCGACCCCCGCCGCCTTCGCGCGCTCCGCCAGGAGCTCGCCGGCGCGCTTGGCCTGCTCCATGCGGCCGAGCTGCTTCAGGTCGGACTCCGTCCAGCTGACGGCGGCCACCGTGTGGCCGGCCACGTCGTCGATCAGCTGCGCGCCGATGCCGCGATTGCTGCGGAACACCGACAGCCGCGGCAGCTCCGCCGTGCCGCGGATCTTCGCGCGAACTCGGCGCCGGCGGCGGAGGCGCTTTTGGGGCTTCGTGGAAAGGCTCATGCGCGCTTGCCGACCTTCCGGGCCACGTACTCGCCCTGGTAGCGCACGCCCTTGCCCTTGTAGGGCTCCGGCGGGCGCTTCTTGCGGATGATCGCGGCCACCTCGCCGACGGCCTGCTTGGAGATGCCGCGCACCACGATCTGGGTGGGCTGGGGCACCTCGAAGTCGATGCCCGCGGGCGCCTCGACCTCGACCGGGTGCGAGTAGCCCAGGCTCAGCACGAGCTTGTTGCCCTGCAGCGCGGCGCGATAGCCAACGCCCTGGATCTCTAGCCGCTTCTCGAAGCCGTGGGTCACGCCCTCGACCATGTTCGCGATCAGGCTGCGTGTGAGCCCGTGCAGCGCGCGGTGCTCGCCGCGGTTGGTGGGCCGCGACACCACGATCTGACCGTCTTCCTTCTTCACGTCGATGTCGCGCGCCACGCGCTCGGACAGCTCGCCCTTGGGGCCGTTCACGCGCACGATCTCCGGCTCCACCGAGACCATCACGCCCTCCGGGACGTCGATCGGCTGCCTTCCGATCCGGCTCACGGCTACCAGACCCTCGCTACGAGCTCGCCGCCGACGCGGGCGCGGCGCGCGTCGTGGCCGGTCATCACGCCCTGCGAGGTCGAGATGATCGCGGTGCCCATGCCGCCGAAAATCTTGGGGATGGTGTCCGCGTCCACGTAGCGGCGGCGGCCGGGCTTCGACAGGCGCTCGATCCCGGTGATGACGGGCTTGCGGTCCTCGGTGTACTTCAGCGTCACGCGCAGCACCTGGCCGACGCGCGCCGGCTCCACGGCGAAGCCCTCCACGTAGCCCTGCTCGGTGAGGATGCGGGCGACGTCCGCCTTGAAGGTGGAGGCGGGCATCACGACGTCGTCGTGATCGGCGATCAGGCCGTTGCGGATGCGCGTGAGCAGGTCCGCGATGGGGTCTGTGGTCACCGTCATCTCGCTACCAGCTCGACTTCGTCAGTCCGGGGATGTAGCCCTGGTGGGCGTTCTCGCGCAGGCAGATGCGGCAGAGCCCGAACTTGCGCAGGTACGCGCGTGGGCGACCGCACCGCTTGCAGCGGTTGTAGTTGCGTGTCTTGTATTTCGATCCGCGCTGCTGGCGGACCCACTGTGACGTCTTTGCCATCTACTCCTCTTCGCTTCCTGGCTCGCCCTCTTCGCCCTCTGCGCCTTCTTCGGGACGCTCAGGCTTCTCGTAGGCCTCGGGGTTCTCCTCCTTGAGCTGCTCCAGCGCTGCCTGCTCGGCCTCGGCCCGCTCGCGGGCCTCCTCCTTGCGCTGCTCCTCCTCGGCCTCCTGCTCCTCCTCCGACTGGGCCGAACCGGGCGCGCCCTCGCGCTGGAACGGCATGCCGAGCTCGGCGAGCAGCACGTAGGCCTCCTCGTCGGTGGCCGCGCTGGTGGTGATGGTCACGTCCAGGCCGCGCACCTGGTCGACCGAGTCGTAGTCGATCTCGGGGAAGATGATCTGCTCGCGGATGCCCATGGAGTAGTTGCCGCGGCCGTCGAACGAGCGCGTCGGCAGCCCGCGGAAGTCGCGGATGCGCGGGATGGCGATCGACATCAGCCGG
This sequence comes from Solirubrobacterales bacterium, assembly GCA_038215095.1. GTDB lineage: Bacteria > Actinomycetota > Thermoleophilia > Solirubrobacterales > Thermoleophilaceae > DATACN01. The sequence goes on from JBBQRG010000099.1 coordinate 5,144, forward strand.
TCGAGGAACTCCCACATGCGGGCCCGGCGCAGCGTGACGGACACGCCCACGGGCATGCCCTCGCGCAGCTTGAAGTTCGCGATGGACTTGCGCGCCGTGCGCTCGTTGGGGTGCTGGCCGGCGATCGTCGCGAGCTGCTCCGCGGCGGCATCGAGCACCTTGGAGTCCTGCTTGGCGTCGCCGACGCCCATGTTCAGCGTGATCTTCTGCACGCGCGGGGCCTGCATCGGAGTCGAGTAGCTGAAGCGGGAGATCAGGCTGTCGCGGATCTCCTGCTCGTAGCGCTCCTTGAGGCGCGGCGGGATGTTCGCCTGTGTCTGTGCGGCTTCCATGGCTAGTCGATGTCCGTTCCGGACTTCTTCGCGACGCGCACGCGGCGGCCGTCCTCGCGCTTGACCGACACCCGCGTGGGCGCCCCCGACTTCGGGTCGAGCAGCTGCACGTTGGAGATGTGCACGGGCCCCTCGGTCTCGACGATGCCGCCGACCTCCTGGGAGCGCTGGGTGTCGCGCAGCGTGCGGGGGGTGGTGTGGCGCTTCTGCACGTTCACGCCCTCCACGTAGACGCGCTGGCGCACGGGGTCGACGCGCAGCACGCGGCCCGTCCGGCCGCGGTCCTTGCCCGAGATGACCTTCACATTGTCGTCCTTGCGGATCTTCAGCGCCACGTCAGAGCACCTCCGGGGCCAGCGAGACGATCCTCATGAAGTTGCGGTCGCGCAGCTCGCGGGCCACCGGCCCGAAGATGCGGGTGCCGCGCGGGTTGTCCTGCGCGTCCAGCAGCACCGCGGCGTTCTCGTCGAAGGAGATGTAGGTGCCGTCGTTGCGCCCGAACTCCTTGCGCGTGCGCACGACGACCGCCCTCACGACCTCGCCCTTGCGGACGGCGCCGTGCGGGATCGCCTGCTTCACCGTGGCGACGATGATGTCCCCCACGCCGGCGTAACGCCGGTGCGAGCCGCCCGCCACACGAATGCAGAGGATCTCCCTGGCTCCGGTGTTGTCGGCCACCTTCAGTCTGGACTCCTGCTGGATCATCGATCAGCGGGCCCTCTCCATCACTTCGACGAGGCGCCAGCGCTTGGTGCGGCTGATCGGCCGGCTCTCGACCACGCGAACGGTGTCGCCGATGTTCGCGTCGTTCGCCTCGTCGTGCGCGTGCAGAGTCGACGAGGTGCGCATGACCTTGCCGTACATGCGGTGCTGCCTGACCATGTCGATCTTGACCGTGATGGTCTTGTCGGCCCGGTCGGAGACCACGATGCCCTGGCGCACCCGCGGCGCCGCCGATGCGTGCTCGACGGGCGCGGGCGGCTCGGTGCTCGGTTGAGCGCGCTTGCGCTCGCGGCTCCGCTCGCGCCAGCGCCGCCTCTGGGCGGCCTTCTGCCGCCGCGCCTCGGCGCGCTCGCGAATGCGATCCTCGACGGACCGCGGCGGCTTCGCCTCACCCGAATGCTGGGACCGCGACTGACGCCGCCGCTCCTTGGGCGAGAGCTGCTCGACCGGCTCGGCATCCGCCTCTGGCGCGGGAGCAGGGGTACCCACGGGCGCCTCCTCGGCAGGCTCCTCGGGAGCCTCCTCAGGAGCCGGAGCCTCAGCGGGCTCCTCGGCCGGCGGCTCCTCAGCGGGAGCCTCCTCAGCCGCGGGCTCCTCAGCCGGAGTCTCCTCGGCAGGGGCCTCTTCCGCCGCAGGGGCATCCGCCTCCGGCGCCTCGTCCTGAGCCTCTGTCGACTGTCCACTGTCCACTGTCGACTCGTCGGCAGCAGCCTCAGCCGGCGTCGTCTCTTCTTCGTTCTTCTCGTCTTCAGCCATCACGCCTCTGGCGTCTCAGTTCCGTTTCCACGTCGATGTCACGCTGGCGGGCGACCGTCATGCCGCGCGCCACGTCGTGCTTTGCCGCCTTCAGGCGGGCGGTGTTCTCCAGCTGTCCGGTCGCGTGCTGGAAGCGCAGGTTGAACAGCTCCTCGCGCGAGCGACCCACGAACTCGATCAGCTGCGGGTCATCCAGGTTATGCACCTCTACCGACTTCACTGCTGGCCGGCCCCCTCGCGGTACACGAACTTGGTCCTCACCGGCAGCTTGTGGCCGGCCAGGCGCATGGCCTCCTTGGCCAGATCCTCCGGCACGCCGGAGAGCTCGAACATCACCCGGCCGGGCTTGACCACCGCGACCCAGCCCTCGGGGGTGCCCTTGCCGGAGCCCATGCGGGTCTCCGCCGGCTTCTTCGTGTACGGCTTGTCCGGGAAGATGTTGATCCAGACCTTGCCGCCGCGCTTGATCTTGCGGGTCATCGCGATTCGGGCGGCCTCGATCTGGCGGTTGGTGACCCAGCCGCGGTCGAGCGCCTTCAACCCGTACTCGCCGAACTCCACCCGCGTGCCGCCCTTGGCGTAACCGCGGCGCCTCCCGCGGTGCTCCTTGCGGTACTTGACTCGCTTCGGCTGCAGCACTAGCGACCACCCCTCGGCCCACCGCCGCGGCCACCCGGGCCGCCGCCGCGTCCACCTCGGCCGCCGCCGGGGCCCACGGCCTGCGGGGCCTCCAGCTCGGTCAGGTCCTGGGCGAAGCCCTTGGGCATGATCTCGCCCTTGTTGATCCACACCTTGACGCCGATGCGGCCGAACGTGGTCTTGGCCTCGAAGAAGCCGTAGTCGATGTCGGCGCGCAGGGTGTGCAGCGGCACGCGGCCGTCCGAGTAGCCCTCGGTGCGCGCCATCTCGGCGCCGCCCAGCCGGCCGGACACCTGCACCTTCACGCCCTTGGCGCCGGAGCGCATGGCGGAGGTCAGTGAGCGCTTCATCGCGCGCCGGAAGGCCACGCGGTTCTGGAGCTGCTCGGCGATCGACTGGGCCACGAGCTTCGCGTCGAGCTCGGGCCGCTTGATCTCGAGGATGTTCACCTTCACGGCCTTGTTGGTCATCTGGTGGAGCTCCTTGCGCAGAGCGTCCACCTCGCTCCCGGACTTGCCGATCACGATGCCGGGGCGGGCCGTGTGGATGTTGATCTCGATCTCGTTCTTGTTCTTCTTGATGGTGATGCTCGAGAGGCCCGCGTGGGCGAGCTTGTTCTCGATGTGGTCGCGGATGCGGAGGTCCTCCAGCAGGTAGTCGGAGAACTCGCGCTCGTTGAACCAGGTCGCCTTCCAGTCGTGGATGTAGCCGACCCGCATCGCCTCGGGATGAACCTTCTGCCCCATGGCTAGTTCCTCTCTCTGCTGGTCAGCTCGATGGTCATGTGACTGGTGCGCTTGTGGATCGGAGTGGCGCGCCCCATCGCCCGCGGGCGGTAGCGCTTGATCGTCGGGCCCTCGTCCACGTAGGCCCGGCGGATGCGCAGCTCGTCGGCGCCCAGCTCGTAGTTCGACTCGGCGTTGGCCATCGCGGACCTCAGCAGCTTCAGGATGTCGGTCGACACCGCGCGCGGTGTGTGCGTGAGCAGCGCCACCGCCTGCTCGACCGGACGGCCGCGGATGTGGTCCATCACGAGCCTGGCCTTCCGCGGGGCGGTGCGCACGTAGCGCGCGCGGGCGCGCACGACGACCTCGCCGTCGACGGTCTTGGGAGCGGGCCGCTTGGCCTGCGTCCCGGCGCTCGTCTCGGCGGAGCCGCGGCGGCGGCGAGCGGGCTTCTTCTCCTCTTTGGGCTCAGGAGCGGCTTCATCCTGAGCCCCTGTCCCCTGTTCACTGTCCACCGTCTCTTCGTCCTTCTCCTCCTCCTCCTCGGCCATTACCGCATCCTCACGCGATCGCTGCCGGCGTGGCCGCGGAAGACCCGAGTGGGAGCGAACTCGCCGAGCTTGTGGCCGACCATCGATTCGGACACGAACACCGGGACGTGCTTGCGGCCGTCGTGGACGGCGATCGTGTGTCCGACCATCTCCGGGAAGATCGTGGATGCCCGCGACCAGGTCTTGACCATTTGCTTGTTGCCGGACTCGTTCATGGCCTCGATGCGCGACATCAGCCGCTCCTCGACCCACGGTCCCTTCTTGGACGATCTCGAC
>JBBQRG010000100.1:0-8940 GCA_038215095.1 Solirubrobacterales bacterium
GGTGGCCACCACCGTGACCCAGACCTGGTCCACGACCTTCTCGTCGACCATGGCGCCGAAGATGATGTTGGCGTCGGGGTGGGCGGCGTCGGCCACCGCCTTGGCGGCCTCGTTGACCTCCCAGAGCGACAGGTCGCGCCCGCCCGTGACCGACAGCAGGATCGCGCGAGCCCCCTCGAGCGAGGTCTCGAGCAGCGGCGACTCGATGGCGTGCTCCACCGCGTCCATCGCACGCCGCTCGCCCACGCCCATGCCGATTCCGAGCAGCGCCTGACCCGCCTCGGCCATGATCGTGCGCACGTCGGCGAAGTCGAGGTTGATCAGGCCGGGCAGCGTGATGAGGTCGGAGATGCCCTGCACGCCCTGGCGCAGCACGTCGTCGGCCACGCGGAAGGCCTCGACCATCGAGGTCTGCTTGTCGAGCACCGTGAGCAGGCGCGAGTTCGGGATCACGATCAGGGTGTCGACCTCGCGGGCCAGATCCTCGACGCCCTGGTCGGCCTGCTCGCCGCGCCGTGCGCCCTCGAAGGCGAACGGCTTGGTGACGATGCCCACCGTGAGCGCCCCCACCTCGCGCGAGATGCGCGCCACGACTGGCGCCGCGCCCGTGCCGGTGCCGCCGCCCGAGCCGGCGGTGATGAACACCATGTCGGCGCCCTTCAGCAGGCTCTTCAGCTCGTCGTACTCCTCGAGCGCGGCCTCGCGGCCGAGGTCGGGGTTCGAGCCGGAGCCGAGGCCGCGGGTGCTCTCGCCTCCGATGTGCACGCGGGTATGTGCCGCGGAGCCCTCGAGCGACTGCATGTCGGTGTTCACCGCGATGAACTCGACGCCCTCCACCTCGGCCTCGATCATGCGGTTGACCGCGTTCACGCCGGCGCCGCCGACGCCGACCACGCGAAGCACGGGCTCGGCCGCGTGGCGCGGAGTGGACAGCGGGAACGCCGCCGGCTCCTGCTGCATCGGGTTGGGCGCGCGCTCCATGATGTTCTCAGGGATGTCCGAGGAGAAAACGCTGCGCAGCCGCTCTTCGGCCGAGCGGGCGCCCTCGTGGCGGGTGGGCGCGGGGCCCCCGCCGCGTCGCGCCTCGCGCTCCGCGCGGCGCGCCTCACGGCGCGCGGCCTCGGAAGCGGGCTCGTGCAGCTCGGGGTGCTCGTGGCCCTGCGGCTCGGGCATCTGACGGGTGGTCTGGGGGCCGGGACCGTCCACTGGCAGCGGCTTGCCGCTGCGCGGCGCGGCCGCAGGCTTTCGGGGCTTCTCGGCGTTCTCTGCCTTCTCCGCCGCCTTGGACTTCGCGGGAGTCTTCTCCTCCTGCTTGTTCTGGTCGCCCTCCGGCTCGTCCGTCTTGCGGAACAGCTGGGCCAGTGGCCCTTCGCGCATGCTCGCCCGCTTACCGCTTGCCATTCGCGAGGACCTCCTTGGCCAGCTGGCGGTAGGCGTAGGCCGCCTTGCCGTCAGGGTCGTATTTGAGCACCGACATCCCCTTGACGGGGGCCTCCGCGAAGCGGACGGTCTTGTTGATTCGCGACGCGAACACGACGTCGCCGAAGTTCTCCTCGAGGATCTCGATCGCTTCCTTTGCGTGCACAGTGCGGTTGTCCACGAGAGTAGGGAGGATGCCCTCGATCTCGATGTCGGGGTTCAGCTCCTCACGCACCATCGAGAGCGTGTTCTGAAGCTGGATCAGCCCGCGCATGGACAGATACTCGCATTGGACGGGGACGATCACCTTGTCCGACGCCGTGAGCGCGTTGATCGTGAGCAGTCCCAGGCTCGGCGGCGTGTCGATGAAGATGTAGTCGTAGTCCTCCTTGACCTTGTCAACCGCCTTCTTCAGCGAGCGCTCGCGGCCGATCATGGTGGACATGGCGATCTCCGCGCCGGCCAGGTCGATCGAGGAGCAGGCGATGTCCACCTCGCGCTTGCGGATGACCTCGCGGATCGACACCTGATGCACGAGCACGTCGTACATCGACGAGTCGAGCGTGTCGGGATCGATGCCCTGGCTCATCGTCAGGTTGCCCTGCGGATCCAGGTCGATGCACAGCACGCGGTAGCCGCTCTCGGCGAACGCGGCGGCGAGGTTGAGGGTGGTCGTCGTCTTCGCGACCCCGCCCTTCTGGTTGGTGAACGCGATGACCTTCGCGGTCGGGGTCACGGGGGCCTCCGGTTCAGGGGGCGGGGCAGGCTGCGCTTGCTGCGGCTGCTTCCGTTCGAACAGTCCCATTGTGCGGTGCTTATTCGCACGTACCGATAGGAATCCTTCAGGCTTACCCGGATGTCATCCCTCATCGACAAGCGGCTGGTGGTCGTCACCGGCAAGGGCGGGACCGGCAAGACGACGGTCGCGGCGGCCCTCGGCCTGCTGGCCGCGCGCGCCGGAAAGCGCACCGTGGTCTGCGAGGTCGCCGAGCAGGAGCGCCTGGCCGCGCTGTTCGGCGTGGAGCCGCTGGGCCACAAGGAGCGCGAGCTGGCGCCGGGGCTGTCGGGCGTGTCGATCGACCCCGAGCGGGCCAAGTCGGAATGGCTGCGCCACCAGCTCAAGTCGGGCGCGCTGGCGGGCATGCTCGGCCACAGCCGCATCTTCCAGTACCTCACCGCGGCGGCTCCCGGCCTCAGCGAGCTGGTAACGATGGGCGCAGTCTGGGACCTGGCCCAGCTCGAGCGCCGGCTGGGCGGCTCCACCTACGACCTGGCGATCGTGGACGCGCCCGCCACCGGCCACGGCATCGCGCTGCTCCGCTCGCCGAAGACCTTCGCCGACATCGCGAGAGTGGGGCCGATCCACCGCCAGGCCATGCGCATCCACAACTTCGTCACCGACCGCAACGCAACCGGCGTGATGGCGGTGGCGCTGGCCGAGGAGATGCCGGTGAACGAGACGATCGAGCTGGGCGAGCGGCTGCGGGCCGAGCTGGGCATGGAGGTCGACTCGATCGTCGTGAACGGCCTCTACCCGCAGCGCTTCACGCGCGAGGAGGCCAAGCTGATCGCGTCGGTCGACGGAGACATCGCCGCGGCCGCGCTCGGCGAGGACAGGCGCGCGCGCTCGCAGCGCTCCGAGCTGCGCCGCCTAAAGAAGGCCGTGGAGGCGCCGGTCGCCACGCTGCCGTTCCTGTTCGAGGCCGACCTGGCAAGGGCGGGGCTCGAGCAGCTCTCGCGCGAGCTGGAGGCCGGGCTGTGATCGAGCGGCTGCTTGCCCGCAAGGACGTGTGCATCGTGGCCGGCTCCGGCGGCGTGGGCAAGACCACGACCTCGGCGGCGATCGCGCTGGGCATGGCGGCGCGCGGCAAGCGGGTGGCCGTGCTCACGATCGACCCCGCGAGGCGCCTGGCCAACTCGCTCGGGCTGCCCGAGCTCGGCAACGAGGAGCGCCGCGTCGAGGTGGACGTGGAGGGCGAGCTGTGGGCCATGATGCTCGACGCCAAGCGCACCTTCGACGAGCTGGTGGAGTGGCACGCCCCCGACGAGCAGACGCGCGACGCCGTGCTCGGCAACCGCATCTACCGCGAGCTCTCGAACGCCGTGGCCGGCTCCCAGGAGTACATGGCGATGGAGAAGCTGCACGAGCTGCACCAGGAGGGCCGCTACGACCTGCTGGTGCTGGACACCCCTCCCACCCGCAACGCGCTGGACTTCCTCGACGCGCCGAAGCGGCTGTCCACCTTCATCGACTCGCGCTCGCTGCAGCTGTTCATGGCGCCGGGGCGGCTCGGGCTGAAGTTCCTCGGCCGCGGGAGCGGAGTGCTGTTCGGGGCGATGCAGCGGCTGACCGGCATCGACCTGCTGAAGGACATGTCGGAGTTCTTCCAGAGCTTCGGGGACATGGCCGAGGGCTTCCGCGAGCGCGCCGAGCACGTGAACGCCCTGCTGGCGGACAGCCGCACCGGCTTCGTGCTGGTGACCTCGCCGCGGCGCGACGCCGTGGACGAGGCCACCTTCTTCCACCACCGCCTGCTCGACTCGGGGCTGCCGTTCAGCGGCGTGGTGGTGAACCGCATGCACCCGCCGCTCCCCGAGAACGGCGCCGCCGGGCTGAGGGGCGCGCTGGGCGACGAGCTGGCGCGGAAGGTGGCCGCCAGCCTCGACGACCAACGCACTCTGGCCGAGCGCGACCGCGTGAACCTACGCGGCCTGCAGGCGCGCATGGGGCGAAAGCCGATGGTGAAGGTGCCCGAGCTCGACGGTGAAGTCCACGACCTCGACGGCCTCGCCCGCATGTGCGTGTACCTGTTCGGGCAGGACGGGCCGGCCGCGGCGGGCGCCTAGACCGGCGCGGAGTAGCTGAGCGGGTCCTCGTCCCAGTCCACCGACGGTGTTACGCCGTCCAGCTCGAGCTCGGACAGGTCGAGCTCGACGGTGTCGCCGAGGGCGGCGGCCGGCGGTGGGCCGGGTGCCGGCACGGGCTCGGGGGCCGGTCCGGGCTGCGGTGGCGCCGGGTCGGGTCCCGGTCCGGGCCCGGGCTGCGGCGGGGGCACGGGGTCGGGCATCGGGGGTCCGGGCGTGGGCTCGGGACCGGGCGGCGTCGGGCCCGGCGCCGGCGGACGCTCGACGCGCAGGTCGCGAGCCTCGATGTGGAAGGGGTCGGGCGCCTCCAGCAGGATGTCGTCGGCCACGCCCTTCAGGTCGGCCTCGAGGTAGCCGCACAGCACGTCTCGCAGCAGCGCGCGCAGGTGGCGCTCCAGCTCGCCCGCGATCGCCACCGGCGAGTCCGGCCCGCTCCAGTCGCCCAGCTCCTCGCCGCCGCACATCACGAAGCGCTCCAGGGTCAGGGCCAGCTCGGCGCGGCGCTGCACCGCGCGCCGTTCGCCCTCCTCCGCGCAGAGCGCGGCCAGCCGCAGCGGCAGTCCCGCGATGCCGATCTCGCCGTTCGGGTCGAGCAGCGCCCGCAGCGCCAGCAGGTGGTCCGACAGTCCCTCGCTCGCGAAGTCGCGCGTGCAGCCCATCTCGAAGCGCGCAAGCGCGAAGCCCACGGCACCCACGCGCGGCGCCGAGTCCACTGTCTCCAGGAAGCCGCGCAGCGCCTCCCCCTCCTCGGCGCCCAGGCGCAGCGGCTCGCCGCGCAGCGCGCCGCCGCCCTCCAGCTCCACGCTAAGCCAGGGCGCCTCGCCGGCGCGGCGCCAGCCGAGCCCTCCCAGCGCGACGGCGCCCGGCTTCCAGAGCCGCAGCCCGGTCACGAGCCGGGCGAAGCGCAAGCGCGCCTCGGGCTCGATCGCGTCGTCGTCCGGTGCCGCATAGCGCTCGAGCACGCAGAAGGTGGTCTCGGAGCCGGCCTCGGGAGGCGTGGCCACGGCGCCCGGCCGCGCCAGCGAGAGGCCGCCGCCCAGGTCGATCCGCGGCGTCTCGATCTCCACGCCGTACAGCGGGGCGAGCGCCGTGGTCTGCAGGGCGTCGTGGAAGAGCGTGGCCTCGACCTCGAGGTAGACGCGCTCGAAGCGCTCCTCCGGGAAGCCGAAGCTGGTGGCGTCCTCGTAGATGCGCTCGAGCATCGCCTCGAGGGCGGGCTCGGCCTGCGCGCCGGGCAGCCCGTTGCTGCGCAGGTAGGCGGCCGCCCCGGCGCCGAGGGTGGCGGCGGCCTCCGGGGCGCTGGGCAGGGCGCGCAGCGCAGGCCAGCGCACGGCGAGGAACTCGCCGATCCTCGGGCGGTAGCGGTAGAGCGTCGGGCCGCGCCCGCTGCTCTCGTCGACGACGTCGAACTCGAGCTCGGCGCCGGCCTTCAGGTCGTCGCTCAGGAGCGCCGCGGCCTCGAGCGCGAAGTTCCTCAGCGCGTCATGCAGGGCACGGTTTCGCATGGGCGCGATTTCGCCGCGCCGGCGGCCGCTCCTGCTTTAAGCGGCTGCGCCGGCGTGCTGGCGCGGGGCGCCGCTGGCGTCACCATCGTCGACGCCCAGCCACTCGCGCCCGTAGCGGCGCATGTCCTCGATCAGCGGCGCGAGGGCCTCCCCCTTGACCGTCAGCGAGTACTCCACGCGCGGGGGAACCTCGGGGTAGGTGTTGCGCTCCACGATGCCCTGCTCCTCGAGCGCGCGCAGGCGCAACGAGAGGGTGCGAGGGCTGATTCCGGCCAGCGAGCGCTCCAGCTCGCAGAAGCGGGCGCGGCCCTCGGCCAGGTCCCTGATCACGAGCATCGTCCACTTCCCGCAGATGATGTCCGACGTGGCGCAGACGGGACAGGTTGAATCACTCACACGGCCGAGTCTAGCAATGCTTCAGGAACTGAAGCTTTGGAAACTCAGCCTCCCAGCTGCCCGAGGAGCCCGCTGGCGCCGCCCCCGCCGCCGCTCTGCGGGTGCCCCACCACGCGGCCCTCGCTGGGCTGAACGAGCACCCAGCCCTGGCCCTGGAAGGACATCTGGATCGACTCGCCGGAGCCGCGCCCGATGAGGTTCTTGAGCTTCACGTCGGTCTTGATGCCGGTGGTCAGACCACTCGACCAGGTGATCGCCGCCTGCGGGTCGGCGAAGGTCGGCGCGTCCGTGGTGTTGAGCAGCACCGGCGGGCCGTCCGAGATCAGGGCCACCCAGCCGCTGCCGTTGAGCGCCATGTTGTAGAGGCCGCCGCCCATCATGGCGCTGGCGCCCTCCACGCGCTTGATGTCCCAGTCGATTCCCTCGTCGAACGCCAGCACGTTCGAGCCGTTGCAGGTGATCGCGTCGTTCTCGAGCTTGAGCAGGTGCACGTCCTGGGCCTGGTCCCCGAGGAAGACCTCGCCGCTGCCGCTCATCTTCATCAGCTTCGTGCCCTCGCCCGTCACGGCCTTCTTGAGCATGCGGCTCATGCCGCCCGTCCCGGCGTGCTCGAACGACACGTCGCCCTGGTAGGCGACCATCGAGCCCGCCTTCGCCTGGATCGTGACCTGGTCGAGGTGGACCTTCAGCAACTTCGAGTTCTGAAGCGCGAACGCCTCTTGGGACTGGGTCTCCTGAAACTCGCCGAGCGTGCTCTGCACGGGGCCTCCTTGGCAGTGGGAGTGATCGCGCCAGACTCTATGGCGCTCCGCCGCGAAACTGACGGTAGGCTCGCTCAAGAATGCTCAAGCGGCTTGCATTCGCGCTGGTGCTGGCGCTCGCCGTCGCGGCCCCTGCGCAGGCCGCCGACCCGATCATGCCGCTCTCGAGCGTGCGCTCCGGGATGAGCTGCAAGGGCTTGACCGTGGTGCGCGGCACGGCGATCTCCGAGTTCGACGTGGAGGTGCTCGACGTGATCACGGGCGACCCCGGCGAGAGCGGCCCGCGCATCCTGATCCGTGTGTCTGGGCCGGCCGTGGACGCCACCGGCATCGCCGCGGGCTTCTCGGGATCGCCGGTGATGTGCCCGGACTCCGGCGGCACGATGCGCAACGCGGGCGCGATCTCCGAGGGGGTCGGCGCGTACGGCAACGACGTGGGGCTGGCCACGCCGATCGAGGAGATGCTGGGCGAGCGCCCCGCAGCCGCGCGCAGTGCCCGCCGCGACCCGCGGCTGCTGCGCAGCGGGCGGCCGCTGGCGGTGCCGCTGTCTGTGTCCGGCCTGTCGCCGCGCCCGCGCGCCCTGCTGTTGCGTGCGGCCAAGCGCGCCGGCCGGCCCGTGCTGGCCGCCCCCGCCGGCCCGCTCGGCGGCTACCCCGTCCAGGAGCTCCGCCCGGGCGCGTCTGTTAACGCCGCCCTCGCCAGCGGCGACCTGGGCCTCGGCGCGGTGGGCACCGTGACCTACCGCGACGGCGACACCGTCTTCGCGTTCGGCCACCCGCTCGACGCGGCGGGCCGGCGCTCGCTCTTCCTGCAGGACGCGTACGTCTTCGGCGTGATCGCGAACCCGCTCACGATCCCCGACCTGGGCATCGGCAGCTACAAGCTGGCCGGCGCCGGCGGCCACACGCTCGGCACGCTCACGACCGACGCGCTGGCCGCGGTGGTCGGCAAGGTCGGCGCGCCGCCGCCGTCCATAGCGCTGCACGCCGCGGCACACGAGCGCGGCGGCGGGCGCCAGGCTTTCGTGGACACGGACCTCGCCGACGAGCGCGCCCTCGACCTCGGGGCCGGCCTGTCGCTGGTCACGCCGCTGGCGCTAGGACAGACGATCGACGAGGTGGTCCGCTCGACCGAGCCGGCCACCTTCACCACCTGCGTTCGCTTCCGCGCCACGGAGCTGCGGCCGTTCGGCTACTGCAACGCGTACTTCGACAGCTTCGTCGCCCTATCCGACCTGGAGCAGGCGTCCGCGCTCGTGGAAAGCTTCGCCCTCGCCCCGCTCAGCCTGACGTCGGTCTCGGTGAGCACCCACCTGCGCCGGGGTGTGAAGCGCGCCGAGCTGCTCTCGGCACGCGCGCCGCGCCACGTGCGCCCGGGGCGGCGGGCGCGCGTCGTCCTGACTCTGGGCTACCCCCACCGCGGCCGGAGGCTGCTGACGATGCGCGTGCCCGTGCCGCGGGGAATCTCGAGCGGACGGCACGTGCTGGTGCTCGAGGGCAGCGCGGAGAGCGCGGGCTCCTCCCAGGACGAGATCACCAGCGCGCTCGGAGCCATCCTGTTTGGCGACGGGGGCGGCGACCCGCCGGCTCCGCCGCGCTCGCGCGCCGCGCTGGTCCGCCGCGTGCAGGCGCTTCACCACCGCGAGGGGATCCTCGCGCGTTTCGACAAGCGCAAGGCGCGCCTCGTGCGCGCCAGCTCGCTCACCCAGTTCACCGGCCGCGTACGCGTGCCGGTGCGAGTGTCCCGCCGCTAGCCGGCCGGTGCGACCGGGTTCGGCGCGCCGTTCGCGGCGGGAGGCGTGAGGATGGGCTGATTGTCCAGGGCCTGCTCCACCGACGTGGAGCGCTGGCCTCCGGAGGACACGAGCAGCTTGAAGTCGTGCGGATGGGTGGACGCCTTGAGCGCGTCCTCCATCGTCACGAGCCCGTTCTGCACGTGGCCCAGCAGCGCCTGGTCGAAGCTCTGCATGCCGTAGTAGGCGCCCTCGGCGATC
>JBBQRG010000101.1:0-8868 GCA_038215095.1 Solirubrobacterales bacterium
ATGCAGCGCGAGCGGCTCGCCGAGCTGCAGGTGCGCGAGCGCATCCGCGAGGACGTGCAGTCGGGCGCCGAGGCACAGCAGCGGGAGTACTTCCTGCGCAAGCAGATGGAGTCGATCCGCAAGGAGCTCGGCGACGACGACGCGTCGGTGGCCGAGGAGTACCGCACGAAGATCGAGGAAGCCGGCATGCCCGAAGACGTGCGCGAGCAGGCGGAGCGCGAGCTCTCGCGGCTCGAGCGCATGGGCGAGTCGTCAGGCGAGTCCAGCATGATCAGGACCTACCTCGACTGGCTCGTGTCGGTGCCGTGGTCGAAGCTCTCGGACGAGAAGCTCGACCCCGTGCATGCGCGCGAGGTGCTCGACGCCGATCACGCCGGCCTCGAGGACGTCAAGGACCGCATCACCGAGTACATCGCGGTGCGGAAGCTGCGCGAGGAGCGCGGCATCGAGGCCGACAAGAAGTCCGGGGCGATCCTGACCCTGATCGGGCCTCCCGGCACGGGCAAGACCTCCATCGGAGAGTCGATCGCCCGCGCCACGGACCGCGAGTTCGTGCGCATGTCCCTTGGCGGCGTGCGCGACGAGGCCGAGATCCGCGGCCACCGCAGGACCTACATCGGCGCGCTTCCGGGCCGCCTGGTAAGGGCGCTGCGCGACGCCGGCACGATGAACCCGGTGATCATGCTCGACGAGGTCGACAAGGTCGGCGCCGACTGGCGCGGCGACCCCAGCGCGGCCCTGCTCGAGGTGCTCGACCCGGCGCAGAACCACTCGTTCCGCGACCACTACCTGGACGTGGAGCTGGACCTGTCGCAGGTGCTGTTCATCGCCACGGCCAACGTGGCGGAGACGATCCCGGCCCCGCTGCTCGACCGCATGGAGGTCGTCGCGTTCGACGGCTACACGGTCGAGGAGAAAGTCGCGATCGCACGCGGCTACCTGTGGCCGCGCCAGCGCGAGCGCAACGGCCTGCGCGAGGACGAGGTGACGATCGACGACGCGACGCTGCGCACGGTCGTGACCGAGTACACGCGTGAGGCGGGCGTCCGCAACCTGGAGCGTGAGCTCGGCACGGTGCTCAGAAAGACCGCGACGAAGCTCGCCGCGGGCCAGGTCGAGGCGCCGGTTGCGATCGGCATCGAGGAGCTGCGCGAGGCGCTCAAGCGTCAGCGCTTCTTCCAGGAGGCGGCGGAGCGCACGGCGATCCCGGGCGTGGCCACCGGCCTCGCGGTGACCGGCGTGGGCGGCGACGTGCTGTTCGTCGAGGCCACCTCGATGAAGGGGAAGCAGGACCTGGTGCTCACCGGCCAGCTCGGCGACGTGATGAAGGAGTCCACGCGGATCGCGCTGTCCTATGTGCGCGGCCACGCCGAGGAGCTCGGCATCGACGAGGACGCCTTCGACGAGCGCGAGTTCCACGTGCACGTGCCCGCGGGAGCGATCCCGAAGGACGGGCCGAGCGCCGGCGTCACGATGACCACCGCCCTGACGTCTCTGCTGACAGGCAGGCCGGTGCGGCACACGTTCGGCATGACGGGCGAGGTCACGCTGCAGGGCCGGGTGCTGCCGATCGGCGGCCTCAAGCAGAAGGTGCTGGCCGCGCACGCGGCGGGGCTCACGGACGTGATCCTGCCCGAGCGCAACCGGGGCGACCTGGACGACGTGCCCGAGGAGGTTCGCGAGCAGATGAGCTTCCACCCGGTCATGACAGTCGACGAGGTGCTGGAGCTGGCCCTGGAGCCGGCGCCCGCGCCGCTACCGCAGGCGGCTTAGACCGAGCGCGTCATGCCGCCGTCAACGAGCAGCGCGACGCCGGTGATGTAGGCGGCCTGCTCGGAGCAGAGGAACGCGGCGGCCGCGCCCATCTCATCCGGCGTGCCGAGCCGTCCGGCGGGAACCTCCTGCCGGGCGGCCTCGGCTGCTGCCTCGCGGGAGCCGTGGCTCTGCGCGACGCGGTCGGTGTCGATGCGCCCGGGCAGCAGCGTGTTCAGCGTGACTCCGTCGCCCGCGACGGCGCGGGCCAGCGTCTTGAAGCCGGCCAGCATCCCGCTGCGGTGCACGTTCGAGAGCATCAGCACCGGGATCGGCTCCCGTACGGCGCTCGAGGACACGTTGACGATGCGGCCGAAGCCGCGCTCGCGCATGCCCGGCAGGGCGCGCTCGATCAGCGCGGTAGGGGCGAGAACGAGGTCGCGGTAGGCGGCCTCCCACTGCTCTCGCGAGAAGCCGGCCGGGTCCTCTCCGGGCGGCGGCCCGCCCGTATTGGTGATCAGCACCTCGACCGGTCCGAGGTCCGACTCGACCTGGTCGACCAGCGGTCCGGCGGCGTCGAGGTCGGCGCTGTCGTGCACGTAGGCGCGGGCGCCGATCTCAGCGGCGGCGGCGTCGATCCGCTCCTGGGAACGCGAGCTCACGGCGACGTTCGCGCCCTCGCCGGCGAGCGCCTTCGCGATGCCCATCCCGATGCCCTTTGAG
Source organism: Solirubrobacterales bacterium (assembly GCA_038215095.1). Classification (GTDB taxonomy): domain Bacteria; phylum Actinomycetota; class Thermoleophilia; order Solirubrobacterales; family Thermoleophilaceae; genus DATACN01. Next base: position 2,476 of record JBBQRG010000101.1, read on the forward strand.
GCGCCCGTGACGAGCGCGACACGGCCCTTCAGCCCAAGCTCCACGGGTTAAAGGTATGCAGAAGGACCGCCGATGTGCTTGGATACCCGATTCATTCAGCCGAATCCCCGCGCTCAGGTGCGGGGAACGGGGGACCCAATTGGGCCGAGAGGCCCGGGGGCGAATCGCAGCCGGAGCGTTGCGTAGCGCCAAAAGCGCGAGCCCGTCAGCTCACCTCGTAGGCGACCGAAGACAATGTTCAAGTCGAGGACGTCCAAATTCCCAATCCTGCTCGCTGCCGTGGCGCTCGCCGCCGGGGCAAGCTCCCAATCCGCGATCGCGGACGGCGGCAAGGACGGCTCGGGCGGCGTCCAGGCGACCAAGAGCGGCGCCGTCTACGTGAAGCAGGGCGACCGCGGCAAGGCCGTGAAGCTGATCCAGCAGAAGCTCGGCCTGACCGCTGACGGCGTGTTCGGCAACGCGACCGCGAAAGCGGTCAAGCGCTTCCAGCGCGGCAAGGGCCTCACGGCCGACGGCGTGGTCGGGCCCGAGACGCGCAAGGCGCTCCACCTCCGGCCCTTCGCCCGGGACTCCGTGAACCACGGCGGCGGCACGACGGTGCCGCGTGCGCTGAAGCGGATCGCCAAGTGCGAGTCCGGTGGCGACCCCACCGCCGTTTCGGCCGACGGCAAGTACCGCGGCAAGTACCAGTTCACTCGCGCCACGTGGCGCCACATCGGCGGCACCGGCGACCCGGCCGCGGCCTCCGAGGCGCTGCAGGATCGACTGGCCCTGAGGCTGTACCGCAAGAGCGGCACAGCTCCCTGGCCGACCTGCTCACAGGCCTAGTCGCCCGCGTCAGCAGCCCCGGGGGTGCTGACGCGCACGCCCACCGAGTAGGCGATGGCCGGACAGGCGCCGCCCGGCTCGTCACAGTCCTCGCCGCCGAAGGCGCGGAAGCGCACGCGAGGAAGCGGGCGCGCGCAGGGGCGGCCCCGAAGCTTCAGCTCTCCGACGATTCTCACGTTCTCGCCGACGTCGCCGAGGCACCGGGCAACCTTTGGGGCGCGTCGCTCGCAACTGAGTGAGTCGCCCTGGTCGGGGTGCTCGAGGACCGGGCTCGGCGAGATCCGCAGCAGCGAGCGGCTGGACTGGAGCCGGAGCCTCAGCACCCTGGAGTTGCAGCGCGCGCGGAACGCGAGGTTGTAGTGCTGCTGGTGGGCAATGGTGGTCGTGACGGCCGAGCACGACGGATGCGTAGGCGGGCTCGCGGAGGAGCCGGCCGGACCGGCTAGCGCCACAAGGGAGGCGGCGAGTGCCCCGAGCAATCGAGTCATTGGCTGCCCAGCGATGATCCCACGGCTGCCGTAGGCGAGCGCTGCCTGAGCACCGCGACCAGCGTGAGCGCGCAGATGCCCGCCATCAGCCCGTAGGGCACCGCGTCGCTCGTGGCGTCGGCCAGCCGCGCGCCGCCGGCCCCGCCGATCACGTGGCCGCCCGCCCAGGCGAGGTTGGCGAGGGCGAAGGCAAGGCCCTGCTCGAGCCCGACCGCCTCTGAGGCATCGGAGAGCATTGCCATCGCGGGCGCCCAGAAGGTGCCGAGGGCCATCACGATCAGCACCAGCACCGCAGCCGCCGGCACGACGCTGTCCGGCAGGGGCAGCAGCACACCGAGGATCGCGGCCCCGGCGAGCCCGATGCGCATCGGTGCCAAGCGGCCGCGCCGGTCGGAGAGCCGGCCGCTGATCGGGCTGACCACGGCCTCGAACGCGGCGGCCACCAGGAAGATCGCGCCCACCGCGACGCCGCTCGCGCCCAGGTGGCTGAGCCGCAGCGGGACCAGCACCTCGAGCACGCCCGAGAACAGCGCGGGGAGCAGGAAGAGGCCGAAAGCGGCGGCGACGGCGGGCCTGCGCAGCGCGGTGACGGCGGAGAAAACGCTGGCCTCCTGGCCCGGCGCCACGGCCGGCATGGTCCAGGCGACGGCGGCGAGTCCGATCGCAATGGCGCCGACTCCGCTGAACACGACCTCCGGGCCGACCACCGTGGCGGCTCCGCCGAGGACGGGGCCGAGCAGCACGCCCACGATCGCCGCCGACAAGCCGGCGCCGAGCAGCTCGCCGCGGCGCCCGGGCGGCGCCGCGCCCACCAGCCAGGCCATGCCCGCCGCCCACGAGCACGCGCCGCCGACCCCCTGCACGAAGCGGGCGGAGTCGAGCAGGACGACGTGGTGCGCGAAGCCGAACACGAGGCTCGTGATCGCGAGCAGCGACAGGCCGGTCAGCAGCGTGGGCTTGACCCCGAAGCGGACGGCCAGCCAGCCCGACGGCAGCGATCCGGCGAGGGTGCCCGCGGCGTAGGAGGCGGTCAGGATTCCGGCCCCGCTCTTGGACAGGTCGAGGTCGGCCGCGTACTTCGGCAGCAGCGGCGCGATTGCCGCGAAGAAGGCGGTGTCCACGAGGACCACGGCCGAGACGAGGAGGAACAGCTTGCGCATGGCGTCCTAGGATCGCAACTGGTGTGACCACAACCGTTCCGCTACTGCGAGAGCTCCGAGTGGACCCTGGGAGGATCCCCGATCCGGATGCCTTCCCGTTCACCCTCCCTGCCGTCAGGGCGCTCCAAGAGCCGCTCGCCCTTCACCCGCAGGTGACGTTCCTGGTGGGGGAGAACGGATCCGGGAAGTCGACGATCCTCGAGGCGCTCGCCGCGAAGCTGGATCTCGACGCCGAGGGCGGCGACACGGTCCTCACCTTCGTCCAGCCCGACGAGGACAACCCTTTGCGCGAGGCGCTCGTAGTCACCCGCGGTCCGCGCAGCCCGAGCATGCGCTACTTCCTCCGCGCGGAGAGCTTCTTCAACGTTGCGCGCACGGTCGATGAGCACCCGCAGGCGTTGGAGGCGCACGGCGGGCGCCCGCTGCACGGCATGTCGCACGGCGAGTCATTCCTCACGCTGGCCGTCGAGCGCTTCTACCCGGACGGGCTGTTCCTGCTCGACGAACCCGAGGCGGCGATGTCTCCGCAAGGCTGCCTCACGCTGCTGCGCCGGATCCGCGAGCTGGCCCTGGACGGCGCGCAGTTCGTGATCGCCACGCATTCGCCCCTGCTCCTGGCCTATCCCGACGCGACCATCTACGCGCTCGGCGATGACGGCATCGAGACGGTCGAGTATCAGGACACCGAGCACTACCGGCTCACGCGAGAGTTCCTCGAGGCGCCGGAGCGCTACCTGCATCACCTGTTCTCCTAGCCGAGGGGGAGGAAGCCGAGCCGGCTGGGTCTTAGCTCCGCATGGAGGCTCTCGACGAGCTCGCCTCGGCGCTGCGCTCACGGCTGATCGAGCGCGCGCGGGCGGGTGAGGCGGTCGGCAACGGGGCGCTCGACGACGAGGTGCGCGACCTGGTCGAGCGCGAGGCGGCGCCGCTGCCCGACGCCGAGCGCGAGGCGCTGCGCGAGCGGGTGCTGCTGCTGGCGACCGGGCTGGGGCCGCTCGAGCCGCTGCTGGCGGACCCGTCGGTCGACGAGGTGATGGTGAACGGGCCGGACGCGGTGTACGTGGAGCGGCGCGGACAGCTCGAGCGGGCGGGCGTGTCGTTCGCGAGCGAGGCTGAGCTCGTCCACGCGATCGAGCGGGTGCTGGCGCCGCTGGGGCGGAGGGTCGACGAGGCCGCGCCGCTGTGCGACGCTCGGCTGGCCGACGGCTCGCGCGTGAACGTGGTGATACCTCCGCTCGCGCTGAGCGGGCCGTGCCTCACGATCAGGCGCTTTCGCCGCGACGGCTTCTCGCTGCGGGAGCTGGTGGCCGGCGGCACGCTCGACCGCGAGCTGGCCGAGCTGCTCGCGCTGTGCGTAGCGGCGCGGGCGTCGATCCTCGTGAGTGGCGGCACCGGCTGCGGCAAGACCACGACCTTGAACGCGCTCTCCGGGGCGATCCCGGGCGAGGAGCGGATCGTGACGATCGAGGACGCCGCGGAGCTGCGGCTTCGCCAGCGCCACGTGGTGCGGCTGGAGTCGCGCCCGGCCAACCTGGAGGGTCGCGGCGAGGTCACCATTCGCCAGCTGGTCCGGAACGCCCTGCGCATGCGCCCCGACCGGATCGTCGTGGGGGAGGTGCGAGGCGGCGAGGCGCTCGACATGCTGCAGGCGCTGAACACCGGCCATGACGGCTCGCTCACGACGCTGCACGCCAACTCGCCGGCCGACGCGGTGCGCCGCCTCGAGACGCTGGCGTTGATGGCCGGCATCGGCCTGCCCGCCGAAGCGGTGCGCGAGCAGGTGGCGAGCGCGCTCGACCTCGTCGTCCATCAGGCCCGCCTGCCCGACGGCTCGCGCGTGATCGAGACGGTGACCGAGGTCGTGCGCGTGGCGGGCGGGGTGGGAACGCGCGAGCTGTACGCGAGCGGCGGCCCGGCGCGCCGGCCGCGGGAGGGGGTTCTGGCCGAGCGGCTGGCGGCGTTCGCGGCGGCGGGGGCGCGCACGCGGGAGCCGGAGCCGCTCCCGGCGCCAGGCGCCACGGCGGGTGGCGAGCACGGGCAGTGAGTGCGGCGTTCGCGTTCGCGGCCGCGGCGTGCGCGGTGCTCGCGCTTGGCGAGCTCGGGTCAGCGCTTCCCAGACGCGCGCGCAGCGTGGCTGCCGGGGCGGGGCGACTTGCCGATGCCGTCGTGCGGCTGGGGCGCGAGGGACGCGATCCACGGGCGCCGGAGCGTCGGCGGCTGCTCTTCGCCGGGGCCGTCGCGGCGCTGCTCGCGGGCGGCTCGCTGGCAGGGCCGCTGCCGGGACTCGCGCTCGCCGGGGCAGGGCCGTGGATCGTCTCCCGCGCGCTGCGGGCGCGGCGCGAGCGCTACAGGCGCGAGGTGGGGGAGGGCGTGCCGGCGATGGCGGTGGCGATCGCGGATGCCCTCGGCGGCGGCCATTCTCTTCGGGGTGCCCTGCCTGAGGCGGCGGCGTCGGTTCCCGGTCCGGCGGGCCACGAGCTGCGGCGCGCCGCTGCCGAGCTGGCGGCCGGTGCGCGCACCGAGGCCGCGCTCGAGGCGCTCAGGGCGCGCGCGCCCTCGCCGCAGCTCGACACCCTCGTGGCCGCCTGCCTGCTGCAGCGCCGCGCGGGCGGCGACCTCGCCCGCCTGCTGCGCGACTGCGCTCGTTCCTTCGAGGATCAGTCGCGCGTGGAGGCTGAGGCGCGCAGCGCAACGGCGCAGGCGCGCTTCACCGGGCTGATCGTCGTGCTGCTGCCGCTCGGCGGGGCGCTGTTGGCCGAGCTGGCCAGTCCCGGCTGGCTGCTCGGGCTGTGGAGCTCGTTCCTGACAGCCTGGCTGGTGAGCATCGCGGTCGGGCTCCAGGTCGCCGCCGCGTTCTTGATCCGTCGGCTGGGGCGGGTGGGGCTGTGATCGCGACAGCGCTGGCGTTCGTTGCCGCCGCCCTTGGGGTGGCGGGTGGCGGGCTGGTGCTGCCGCCGGTGGGGTCGACCGGCGCGCGTGCGAGGGAACTGGACATCCCTCGGTCCCTGCGCTTTCTGGCCGCCGCCGGACGCCGGGTGCGGCGGGCCGAGCTGGGGGCGCCGCAGGATCTCGAGGCGCGGATCGCCGCGGCCGGCCGTCCCGGCGGGCTCGGCGTGCGCGAGCTGATGGGGGCGAAGCTCGCCGGCGCGGTCGTGGCCGGCCTGGCCGCCAGCCTCTGGGCGCCGCTCATGCCGGGGCGCCTCGGGTCGGCGCTCGTGCTGGCGGCGCCGGTAGCCGGCTTCCTCGGCCCGGACCTGTGGCTCCGCCGGCGGACGGCCCAGCGAGCCAGGCGCGCGCGGCGTGAGCTGCCCGCGCTGCTCGACTTGTTGCGCGTGACCGTCCAGGCGGGCGGCGGACTGCCCGAGGCGCTGCGGGACGTGGGCGAGCGGGCCGAGGGTCCGCTGGCGGCTGAGTGGCGCGCGGCTGGCCGCGAGGTCGCGCTTGGCGTGCCGCTGGAGCAGTCCCTCCACGACATGACGCGCCGCCTCCCACTGCCCGAGATCCGCGCCCTGGCCGCAGCGCTCGACCGCGCCCGCCGCCACGGCGCTCCGCTGGCCGACACGCTCGACGCGCAGGCGCGCGATGCACGGGCATCGCTGCGCCGCCGCATCCAGGAGGAAGCGGCGCGTGCCGGCCCGAAGATCCAACTCGTGGTGGCGCTGCTGCTGGTGCCGTCGGTGCTGTTGCTCGTTGCCGCGGCCCTCGCGGCCGCGCTGCTCGACTCGGGCGGAGCGCTCCTGCCGGTCTAGAGCAGCGCGAGCTGGCCGGTCCGGGTCCGGCTTTCCAGGTCGAGCAGCGCCTGCTTGCGCTGCAGGCCGCCGCCGTAGCCGGTCAGCGAGCCGTCCGAGCCGACGGCGCGGTGGCAGGGCACGATGATCGGAACGGGCGTGCGGCCTACGGCTCCGCCCACGGCACGG
>JBBQRG010000102.1:0-8197 GCA_038215095.1 Solirubrobacterales bacterium
CGCCCTCAGCCGAACGGCGTCGTGGCGATCGACCACGTGGTGGCCTTCACGCCCGACCTCGAGCGCACCACGCGGGCGCTGCGCGAGGCCGGCCTCGACTTCCGCCGCCTGCGCGAGCAGCCCACGCCCAGCGGCGGCGGCCACCAGGCCTTCTTCCGCATGGGCGAGCTGATCCTCGAGGTGGTGGAGGCGCCGCCCGCCAGCCGCACCGCGCAGAGTCCCGGCGGCCCGGCGCGGCTGTGGGGGATCTCGCTGCTGGTGGAGGACCTCGACACCACGGCGGCCCACCTCGGCGAGCTGCTCGGCGAGCCGCGCGACGCGGTGCAGCCGGGCCGCCGTATCGCCACGCTTCGCCGCGAGGCGGGCCTCGGCGTGGCGGTGGCTTTCATGACGCCCGTCGCTAGCCTCTGAGACATGGTTGAGACAGCGGCATTCGGAGCAGGTTGCTTCTGGCAGGTCGAGGTGGAGTTCCGCAACCTGCCGGGCGTGGTGGACGCGCCGGTGGGCTACATGGGCGGCAACGTCGACCACCCCACCTACGAACAGGTCTGCACCGACCGCACGGGGCACGCCGAGGCGGTCGAGGTGAAGTTCGACACCGACGAGATCTCCTACGACGAGGTGCTCGACAAGTTCTGGAGCCTGCACGACCCGACGCAGCTGAACCGTCAGGGGCCCGACGTGGGCACGCAGTACCGCTCGGCGATCTTCGTGAACTCGGACGAGCAGCGTGAGGCGGCCGAGGCGTCCCGCGAGCGGGCGCAGCAGCGCTACGACATGCCGATCGCCACCACGATCGAGCCCTTCGCGAGCTTCTGGCCGGCCGAGGACTATCACCAGCGCTACCTCGAGAAGCGCGGCCTTGCCACCTGCCGCATCTAGCTCGCGTACGTACAGGGTCGCGGCGCAGCCGGCCGAGCCGGCTGCTTGCGCTAGAGCTCCCGCACCTCGTCCAGCACGGCCCGGCCGCCGATCTCCACGCGGCCGTCGTCGAGCGGGCGGGCGAGGAGCCGCGAACCGCGGCCCTGCCGGATGTCGAGCGGTCGCCGCAGCGCCGAGCACAGCCGGACCGCCGCCAGGCCCGTGGCCTCGTCCTCCTCGATGCCGAGCCTCACGGGGAAGACCCGCGCGCGAACCACGCCCCCGGCCTCGTCGATGTAGGCCCACGCCTCGATCAGGTCGTGGCCCCGCGGCGGGCCGCTGAGCGCCTCGACCTCGGCGGCGGACCCGAGCGGCTCCAGCTCGAACCGGGGACCCCACTCAGGGCTCGCGGTGACGAACGGGGCGTCGCCCTCGTAGCGAACCTGGAGCTCGCCGGCGGGCACCCGCAGCACGCTTGGCTCGCGGCCCAGCTCGCGCAGCAGCCACGCCGTGCCCACGGTGGGGTGGCCGGCGAACGGCAGCTCGACCGCCGGCGTGAAGATGCGCAGCTCGCCGCGCTTCGCGTCGTCCACGAACACCGTCTCGCTCAGGCCCAGCTTCGCGGCCGCGGCCTGGCGCCGCTCGGGCGGCACCTCCGCGCCGTCCAGGAAGACCGCCAGCGGGTTGCCGCCACCGCCGTCGTCGTCGCAGAACACGCGCAGCAGGTGGTAGGCGGCCATTGTGGCGAGCCTAGCCCGCTTGCAAAAAACCCTGCAAGGAGGCCCACCTTGCTACGGTTCCGGCCTTCAAGTGCCCAATCTCCGCCGCCATGCGGTGGGGAGCGGGGGAACCAGGGGGCCGCGAGGCCCGGGGGCGAATCGGCGCCAGTGCGCGCCGTAGCCGGCATAGAGCCGGCGAGCCCGTCAGCTAACCCCGCCGGCGCAGAGAGCCATGATCGCTTCGAACCACAAGCCTGCCGTGTTGCTGCTCGCCCTCGGGCTGGCGCTGCCGGCGAGCGGCGTTGCCGCCGACTCCAGGCCCCCTGGCGCCACGCTGGGGGACGCCGCAGGGGGCCCGCAGGAGGAGCGGCGCCCGCTCGACCGCCTCGCCGCGGAGCCCGCCGCCGTGTTCCCGGTGAAGGGCGCCGGTACGTTCGGCGAGGGCGCCGCCCGCTTCGGTGCGGGGCGCGGGGGCCACGTGCACGAGGGCCAGGACGTCTTCGCGCCCGAGGGCACGCCGCTGCTGGCGGTGCGCGACGGCGTGGTGCTGGAGACCGGCGACGACGGCGGGCGCGGCAACTACGTGTCGTTCTACAGCCCGGCGGCGCGCGAGACCTACGTGTACATGCACATGAGCGAGCCTTCGCGGGTGCCTGCGGGGCGGCACGTGCAGGCCGGCGAGCGCGTGGGCAGCGTGGGTTGCACGGGCTCGTGCTTCGGCGACCACCTGCACTTCGAGGTGCGCCGCGGCCGCGGCACCCAGGCACCGCCGATCGACCCGCTGACGCTGCTCACCCGCCTGAAGCGCTCCCGCTAGACGACGGCGCTACGGTTTCGCTGTGGCGCGCAGCTGGAAGCTCGTGGCGGGCGGGGCCGTCGCGCTGGCGCTGCTGGTGCCAGCCGCGGCAGATGCCGCACAGCCCATCCCGAACGACCCGACCCCTGGCTCGGTCCAGGCGTACCAGGGCGCGCCCGCGCAGCCGCGCCGGCTGAGCGCCATGGAGCCGCCGCGCCATCCGTTCATGGCGCCCAACGGGCGCAGCAACATCCACGACGACGGTTTCCAGTCGGACACCTACTGGATCCCCGGGCCGCTCGGGCGCAACATGAGCGTGCTGTCGAACGCGCAGTTCGGCGATTGCGCCTCCGTCACCTTCGACACGCGCGGGCGCATCGTGACCGTGTGCGTGGGCGTGGAGGGCCCGCAGCTCGTGCTGATGGACCCGAACACGCTCGACACGATCGCCTCCATGGCCCTGCCGCCCCGCCTGCCGGGCAGCACGAGCATCTTCAACGACTTCGCCGGCGGCGGCTACTTCTACCTCGACAACCGCGACCGCGCCGTGGTGCCCACCACTACGCGCCACGTCTTCGTGGTGGCCGTCGGCGCGGCGGGCTTCACGAAGGAGCGCGACTACGACCTGACCGGGGCGGTCGCGATGGGCGACAAGATCATCTCGGCGCTGCCCGACTGGGACGGCCGCCTCTGGTTCGCCTCGACCAGGGGCGTGGTGGGCACGGTGGCCACGTCGGGCCAGGTTCGCCCCAAGCAGCTCGGCGAGGGCATCTCGAACTCCTTCGCCGTTGACGATCAAGGGGGTGTGTACGTCGTCACGCAGAAGGCGCTGTACCGCCTCGATGCCGCCGCCGACGGCAGCCCCGCCGTGAGCTGGCGCGAGCAGTACCGCAACTCGGGCATCGCGAAGCCGGGCCAGTCGGACGCCGGCTCGGGCACCACCCCAACGGTGATGGAGGGCGGCCGCGTGTCGATCGCCGACAACGACGACCCGATGAACGTGGTCGTCTACAAGAAGGCCCGCCAGGTCAGCGGCAGCCGCGTGGTGTGCACCCAGCCCGTGTTCTCGAAGGGTGCCTCGTCCACAGACCAGTCGCTGATCGCCGCGCGCAACTCGATCGTCGTGGAGAACAACTACGGGCACTCGAGCCCTACCTCGGTGAACAACGGCAAGACCACCACACCGGGGATCGAGCGCGTGGACGTGAACAAGAGCGGGCGCGGCTGTCACCGCAAGTGGCACAGCAACGAGATCGCGCCGTCGGTGGTGCCGAAGCTCTCGACGGAGACGGGCCTCGTCTACACGTACACGAAGCCGCGCCGCAACGACGACACGGACGCCTGGTACTTCACGGCGCTCGACTTCTGCAACGGCCGCACGGTCTACCGCCGCGTGACCGGCACGGGGCTCGGCTACGACAACAACTTCGCGCCGGTCACGCTGGGGCCCGGCGGCGCCGCGTACGTGGGCGCGCTGGGCGGCCTGATACGGGTCGCGGACGCGAGCGCGCCGAGCGGCCCCCCGGCCTCCTCGCGGAAGGGCTGCAACCCGAAGCTGCGGCTGAAGCTCTCCCTGCGCTACAGGCGCGGCCATCGCGGCTGCGCGCGTGGACCGGTGACCGCCAGCCTGGGCGGAGCCGACAGGCGCAGCATCCGAAGGGCGCGCTTCTACCTCGGCAAGCGCTACGTGGCAAGCGACTCGCACGCGCCGTTCCGGCGGCGCGTCGACCGCGGCCGGCACCGCGGCAAGGCGCACAGGCATGTGGTAACGGCTCGCGTGCGCCTGAAGAACGGCCAAAAGGCCACGCTGCGGCGGCGCTTCAAGGCCTGCGCGAGGAGCTGACGTGAACCCTGCTGCCCTTCGCAACCGCCTCGTGCTCGCCAGCGCCATGTGGCGCGAGGCCACCGAGGACCCGCTGCCGCGGATGCCGCCCGGCGACCCCGAGGTCCAGATCCAGGGCTTCGAGTTGAAGCTCGTGGACCTGTTGTGCGGCGCCGCGACCGCCGATACGGCACGCAGGGTGGCCGACCAGACCTGGGACCTCGTGCACGACCGTCCGGACACCGACCCCGTCAAGCAGCGCGTGGTCGAGTGCCACGAGAAGCTCGCCCGCCTGTCGGCGGGACGCGGGGACGGCAAGGAGTGACGCCGCTCTCCGACCTTTTCGAGCGCCGGGTCAAGGGCCGCGCGCTCGCCTACCTGTTCACCGCCGGCGCCCTGCTGGGGCTGCTCACGCTCGCGTTGCCCCACGACGAGTCGGTGAAGGACCTCCAGCTCGTGATCCTCGCCCTCGTGGCCGGGGCGATAGCGGGCGTGGCCTACTGGCGCGCCGAGAACATCACGCAGAAGGAGCTGCACGGGCTCGTGGCGCTTGGCACCGTGATCCTCACGCTCGCCAACTACTACGTCGGGCCCACCGCGCTCTACCCGATCCTCTACACGTGGACCGCGCTCTACGCGTTCTACTTCTTCGAGCTGCGCGCGGCGCTCGCCCACGTCGCGCTGATCGCGGTGAGCTACGGGCTGCTGCTGGCGCTAGAGAGCCACCCGAGCGCCGTGACCCGCTGGCTGCTTGCGGTCGGCACGCCGGCGATCGTGGGCATCCTGATCTCGCGGCTGTTGAGCCGGCTGCGGGCCGAGAACGTGGAGACGGCCCTCCGCGCCGACGAGCTGCGCCAGGCGGAGGCACGCACGCGCCTGGTGCTCGACACGGCCCCGGACGCGTTCATCACGCTCGACGCGGACGGCCTGATCGTGGTCTGGAACGCGGCTGCGGAGCGGATGTTCGGCTGGTCCACCGCGGAGGCGATCGGGCAGCCGATGCGCGCTCTCGTAATCCCGCCGGAGCACCGCGAGCGCCACGACGAGCGCCGGACCGCGCTGGTGGCGTCGCCAGGCAACGTGACCGGACAGCTGCTGGACGTCGAGTTCGTGCGCCGGGACGGCACGCGCTTCCCCGGCGAGGCAACCGTCTCCAAGGTGGAGGTCGGCGGGGAGGTGTTGGTCCCCGGCTTCATACGGGACATCACCGCGCGCCTGCGCCGCCTCGAGGAGCGCGAGGCGCTGCTGCGCGAGCAGGCTGCGCGCGCCGAGGCCGAGCGCGTCGCGGAGATGGTGAGCGGCATGCAGCTGCTGGTGGACGCCGCGCTGGCGCACCGCTCGCTCGACGCGATCGTGGGGGACCTGGTCACCCGCGTGCGTGGGGTGGTGGGCGCTGACGCCGCGGTGATCTACCTGGTCGAAGAGGGGCGCCTAGTGCTGGGCGCAAGCTCGGGAGTCGAGGCTGTGGAAGCCCCGGAGCGGATCGAGTTCGGCGCCGGCTTCGTGGGCCGGGTGGCGGAGAGCCGCGAGCCGCTGCTGGCCGACCAGCCCAGGGAGGACGAGCTCGAGGGCTCCGTGCTGGCCGGGGTCGGCTTCGAGTCGCTGCTGGGCGTTCCGCTGACGGCGCAGGGCGAAGTCACCGGCGTTTTGGTGGTCTGCGCGACCAAGCAGCGCGAGTTCGGCCCCGAGGATCTCGGGGTGCTGCGCCTGGCCGCGGATCGCGTGGCGCTCGGCATCGACCACGCGCGCGTGTACGAGCGCGAGCACCGAATCGCCGAGACGCTGCAGCGCAGCCTGCTGCCCGAGCGCATGCCGCACCTTCCCGGCCTCGCGGTGGCCGCGCGCTACCTGCCGGCCGCCGCGGAGGCCGAGGTGGGCGGGGACTGGTACGACGTGATCCCGATGCCCGGCGGCAGCATCGGCCTGGTGATGGGCGACGTTGCGGGCAAGGGCCTGGCCGCCGCGTCGATGGTGGGCCAGCTTCGCAGCGCTCTGCGCGCCTACGCGCTGGAAGGCCACGCGCCGGCCCAGGCGATCGAGCAGCTGAACCGGCTGGTCTGGACCGAGCTTGGCGAGAGCCAGATGGCCACGCTGCTGTTCGTGGTGCTCGACCCCGCGGACGGCACGCTGCGCTGGGTCAACGCCGGCCACCTGCCCGCGCTGCTCGCCGTGGAGCACGGCCCGAGCCGCTTCCTGGAGGGCGCGCGCAACGTGCCGCTGGGCGTAATGCCGTTCCCGAGCTTCGCCGAGCAGTCGGTCACCCTGGACCCCGGCGCGACGGTGGTGCTCTACACCGACGGACTGGTCGAGCGGCCCGGCGACCACATCGACAACGGCCTCGAGCGGCTGGCCACGGCCGTGCGGGACGCGCCCACTGAGCCCGGCGACCTGTGCGACCACCTGCTGGCCTCGCTCGTGCCCGAGGGCGCCGCGCCCGACGACGTGGCGCTGCTGGTGCTGCGAAACACGCCGATGGCCGACCGCTTCAGCGCGGAGTTCCCGACCGAGCCCCAGGCGCTGACGTCGATGCGCGGGCTGCTGCGGCGCTGGCTGCGCCACGCCCAGGGCTCCGACCAGGAGATCGCCGAGATCACCACCGCCTGCGGCGAGGCCGCGACGAACGCCATCGAGCACGCCGGCGCGTCGGGCGGCACGCCGTTCGAGATCCTTGGTCAGCTCGAAGGACGGGAGATCGACATCACTGTTCGCGACCGCGGCGCCTGGCGCGAGCCCCGCGAGGACGACCATGGCCGCGGCATCGGCCTGATCGGCGCTCTGATGGACGATGTGGAGGTCTCTCCGACCGATCAGGGAACATCAGTGAGGATGCGACGGAAGCTGAACGGAGCTGGACCGGGAAAGGATTCTTGAGGGACCTCGCAGAGCTGACCATCGACGAGCGCGGCGAGCTCGTGGTGGCACACGTGAGCGGCGAGCTCGACGTGTCGATGGCGCCTCGCATGGGCGACGAGATCGAGCAGGCGGTGCCCACCTCCGCGCGCGTGCTGGTGGTGGACTTCTCGGAGCTCGAGTTCATCGACTCGAGCGGGGTGGCGATGCTGTTCTCGCTGGTGCGCAAACTCAGCAGCCGGCGCCAGGAGCTGCGCGTGGTCTCCCCCTACGACGAGCCGGTAACGCGCGTGCTTGAGATCGTGGACTTCGGCAAGGCGGCGCCCCTCCACGCCGACCTGGCCTCGGCGCTCGAAGCCATTTAGTCCCCTTCTTCAGCGCTCCACGACGATTGGGGCGGGGCTGAGTCGAGCGCCTGCCGCAACAGGCTGAGCAGCTTGCGTCGCTCGGGCGCGCTGAGCCCGCGCAGCACTTCGTCCTCCACCCCCTGCGCCACCTCTCGGGCCTGATCCAGGCGCCGGCGGCCCTTGGGGGTGAGAGTGACCTCGCGGGCCCGGCGGTCCTTGGAATGCGGCCGGCGGTTCGCCAGCCCCTCCTCCTCGAGCGCGTCGATCAGGGAGACCATCGTGCTCGGATCGACGCCGAGGGCGGTACCGATCTCCTGCTGGATCGCTCCGTCGCGACCACCGAGGAAGTTGAGGAGGAGAAAGAGCGCGGGCGTAAGGCCGATCGTGTTGAGCGCCTCGGCGACGCGGGTATGGGAGGCCCGCCACAGGCGGAAGAACAGCTGACCCGCGAACTCCGCGGCGTCGGTGGAGACGGGCTGTTTGCTCGGCATCCCCAGATCTTCGCAGATTTAGTGGGCTGAACAAATAGTTTGTGCTACAAATGATTGATATCCGACCATCCCGGCGACTTCAGGAGTGACATGGTGCACGATGCCGACAGCCACGACCTGATTCGCGTACAGGGCGCGCGCGTGAACAACCTCAAGGACGTCAGCGTCGAGATCCCGAAGCGCCGGCTGACGGTGTTCACCGGCGTCTCCGGCTCGGGCAAGAGCTCGCTGGTGTTCGGCACGATCGCCGCGGAGTCGCAGCGGATGATCAACGAGACCTACAGCGCCTTCGTGCAGGGCTTCATGCCGAC
>JBBQRG010000103.1:0-8170 GCA_038215095.1 Solirubrobacterales bacterium
GATGCGGTTCTTCTCGACGTTGATGATCTTGCCGCGCAGCGGCAGGATGGCCTGCGTGTGCCGGTCGCGGCCCTGCTTGGCGGAGCCGCCGGCCGAGTCGCCCTCGACCACGAACAGCTCGGCGAGCGCGGGGTCGCGCACGGAGCAGTCGGCGAGCTTGCCCGGCAGTGTGGAGTTCTCGAGCGCGGACTTGCGGCGCGTCAGGTCGCGCGCCTTGCGCGCCGCCTCCCGGGCGCGTGAGGCCTCGACCGTCTTGCGGATGATGCGAGTGGCCTCGGCGGGGTTCTCCTCGAGGAACTCGGCGAGGCCGCGGTTGACGGCCGCCTGCACGAAGCCCTCGACCGGCGGGTTGCCGAGCTTGGTCTTCGTCTGGCCCTCGAACTGCGGCTCCTGGATCTTCACGGAGATGATCGCCGTGAGGCCCTCGCGCACGTCCTCGCCCTGGAGGTTGGGGTCCTTCTCCTTGAGCTCGCCCTTCTGGCGGGCGTAGGCGTTGACCGTGCGCGTGAGCGCCGAGCGGAAGCCCGACAGGTGCGTGCCACCCTCGTGCGTGTTGATGTTGTTGGCGAAAGAGAGGAGGTTCTCCTGGTAGGAGTTGTTCCACTGCATGGCGACCTCGATCTCGCCGGCCTCCGCCTCGCCCTCCATGTAGACGACCTTCTGGTGCAGCGGCTCGCGCGTGCCCTGGCCGTGGAGGTAGTTCACGAAGTCGACGATGCCGCCGTCGTACTGGAAGACCTCCTCGAAGCCCTCGCCGCGCTCGTCCTTGAACTCGATGCGCAGGCCCTTGGTGAGGAAGGCCATCTCGCGGAAGCGCTGCTCGAGCACGACGCGGTCGTACTCGATCGTCTCGAAGATCTCGAGGTCGGGCAGGAAGGTGATGCTGGTGCCGCGGCGGTCGGTGGCCTCGCCCTTCTTCAGCTCGCCCTGCGGGGCGCCGCGCACGTAGGACTGGGTCCACTCGTGACCGTCGCGCCAGATCGTCAGGTCGAGCAGCTCGGACAGCGCGTTGACCACCGACACGCCCACGCCGTGGAGGCCGCCGGAGACCTTGTAGCCGCCGCCGTCGCCGAACTTGCCGCCGGCGTGGAGGACGGTGAGCACGACCTCGGCGGCCGGCTTGCCCTCCTTCTTCATGACGTCCACGGGGATGCCGCGGCCGTTGTCCGCGACGGTGACGCTGTTGTCGGGATGGATCACGATCTCGACGCTGTCGGCCTCGCCGGCCAGCGCCTCGTCGACCGAGTTGTCCATCACCTCGTAGATCAGGTGGTGCAGCCCGCGCGCTCCCGTGGAGCCGATGTACATGCCGGGGCGCTTGCGAACCGCCTCGAGGCCCTCCAGGACGGTGATGTCCTGAGCCGCGTAGCTGTTCGTGCTCTTCTTTTCCGCCACCGGATCCCTTCGATTGCTTACACAGGAAACCCCGACTCCGCGCGGTCGCCGCGAGGATCGGGGCTGGACTTCACAGGCCCCCTTGATATTAGCAGCCTAGGGGTCGGATCGGACACTCTGGAAGGTTACAAAAGCCCCGCAAATTGGCACAAAATGGAGCCTTGCGGTCGGTACTTGTTTCCACGCGTTACGAAGTGCGCACGCTAAAGCGCAGCCGAGCGTCGGCGCGGGCCTCCAGATCGGGCTTCAGAAGCTCGAGCTCCTGGGCCCAGACCGCCGACTCGCAGGCCACCGTCACGACCCCCTCGCGCTCCGAGACCGGCTGAGCCGCGGCGGCCACGCCGGGGCCCGCGACCTCCGCCCAGGAGCTCTGGACGCGCGCCAGCAGACCCGCGGGCGCGGCATCCCCCACGGCGCCCGCGAGCGCCTCGCGCAGGTGCCTCGGCGCCGTGCGCCTCACGCCGCCACCTCGAGGGCGAGCTGTCCCGCCGCGACCTCCACGAGCGCCGTGCCGCTCTCGCCGGCGCCCGGCACATGATCCGCGTCGGCGGTCGTGATCACCGCCTGGCCGCCCGACCGCAGCAGCGATGCGAGCAGCTCGCGGCGCTCGGCGTCGAGCTCCGACATCACGTCGTCGAGCAGCATCACCGGAGGGCGGCCACGGCGCTCGGCCAGCAGCTCGCGCTCGGCGAACAGGAGGGCGAGGAGGGCCGCGCGCTGCTGGCCCTGCGAGCCGTACGAGCGGAGCGCGGCGCCGCCGAGCAGGAGCTGCACCTCGTCGCGGTGCGGGCCGTGCGCCGTGAAGCCGCGCTCGAGGTCGGCGCCGAGACGCTCCTCCAGCTCGGCCACCAGGCCCGGCTCGTCGGCCGCCCGCGAGCGCGGGCGGTAGCGGAGCTCCGCCTCGCCCGGCAGCCCGAGTCGCTCCGCCAGGGCCACGAATGGGGGTGCCAGCGCCTGCGCCGCCTCGCGGCGGTCGGCCATCAGCCGGATGCCCTGGCGAGCCAGCTCGCCGTCCCAGGCGCCCAGCGCGCCTGCGCCGGCGTGGCCCGCACGTATGCGCGCGAGCAGTGCGTTGCGCTGGGCGAGCGCGCGCGAGTAGGCCGCGCGGGTCTCGGCGCGCGCGGGCCAGAGCGCGGCGACGAAGCGGTCGAGATGCGCGCGGCGGCCCGCCGGCGCTCCCTTCACGAGCTCCAGGCGCTCCGGCATGAACACGCTCACGAGCGGCCGCTCCTCGACCGCGGCCAGCGACTCGGTCGGCCGGCCGTCCACGCGAATGTGCTTTGCCTCCCCCGGCTCGAACCCGACCTCGAGCCGGTGCTCGCCGTCCTCGCCCGCCACGTCGAGCACCACCCTTGCGACCCGCGTCCCCCGCCGCACCAGCTCCCGCTCGTTCGAGGTCCGCGGCGAGCGCCCCGTGCAACCGAAGTAGAGCGCCTCGAGCAAGTTCGTCTTGCCGGCGCCGTTGGGGCCGCTTACCACGGTGAGGGTGGCGCCCAGGGAGAGCTCGGCGCGCTCGTAGTTCCTGAAATCGCGCAAAGAGGCGCTGCGAATCTGCACTACGAGTGGGCAGGGGGCAGTGGACGAGCCGGCTGCGCCGGCTCCTGGGTGGGCAGAGAAAGACCTAGGGCTGTGTCGTCACTGCCCACTGCCCGCTGCCCGCTGCCCTCTAGACATTGAGCCGAATCGGCATAACGAGGTACAAGAACCCCCCGTCATCGCCGCTCTGAATCAAGCCTGGCCGCAGCGGGCTGATCAGCTTCAGGACGAGGTCGTCGGATTCCGCGCTTTCGAGGCCGTCGCGGAAGAACTCGGGGTTGAAGCCGATCTCGAATGGTTCGCCCCCGAACGGAATCGGCAGCGCCTCCGAGGCCTCGCCCACATCCGGCGTCTGCGCCGAGACCTGCACCGCGCCCTCGCTGAAGCTGAGGCGAAGCGGCGCGTTCTTCTGCGCCAGCAGGCTGATACGCCGCACCACGTCGACGAGCTCGGCGCGGTTCACCCGCAGCTCGTGGTCGTAGGAGTCGGGCAGCAGCTGCTGGTAGTTCGGGAAGCGCCCCTCGACCAACCGCGAGGACAGCACCACGTCGTCGACGGTGAACACGACCTGGTTCTCGAGCGCGGCGACCCCGATCGTGTCCCCGCCGCCGGCCCCCGCGATACGCCCAAGCTCCTGCAGCGTGCGCGCCGGCACGTTCGCCTCGAGCGAGCCCGACAGCGGCTCGTCGAGCGTGGTCTCCTTCACGCTCAGCCGGTAGGAGTCGGTGGCGACCATGCGCAGCTCCTTCTCGCTGGCGGAGACGAGCACGCCGGTGAGGTGAGGCCGCGTCTCGTCCCGCGAGGCGGCGCGGGCTACGCGGCTGATCGTGTCCACGAAGGCGTCGGAGGGGACCGTGAGCACGCCGCTCTCGGGCGCGTCCGGCAGCTTCGGGAAGTCCTCGGCTGGCAGGGTGCGCAGGTGGAACTTCGCGGGGCCGGAGACCACCTCGACGTCCTGCTGCGAGCTGCGGTATTCGAGCGTGAGGTCGTCCTTCGGGAGCGAGCGCACCACGTCCAGGAGCAACCGGCCCGGGACGACGGCGCTGCCGTCCGTGGAGTCCGACAGCTCCAGCCCGACCCGCACGCCCAGCTCCATGTCGGTGGCCTGTAGCTCGGCGCGGCCGCCCTCGACCTTGATCAGGACCCCGGCGAGCGTCTGGATCGCACTGCGCGTGGACACGCCGCGGACGGCTATGCCCAGGCGGGCCAGGAACGTTTCACGGGAAACGGCAAGCTTCAAGTAAGACCCGCTCTCTTCTTCATTGAGGGAGTTGGTGCCGTGGATAGGTGGATAAGGGGCGGAAAGCGCTTTTGCATACGGGTACTCGGTGTGGATTGAGGGTGCGGGGCGGCTGTGCATTACATCAGTTGACCCGGCCGTCAGCCGGCGGGCCGGAGGTGTGTCCGCAACTTGTCAACGGCGCTGCGGACAACGGGATCCGTGCCGATCTGCAGGCTCACGCGGTTGACGGCGTGCAGGACGGTGGAGTGGTCGCGCTGCATCTCCCGCGCGATCTGGGAGTAGCTCTGGCCGCCCAGCTCGTGAGCGAGGTACATCGTCACCTGCCTGGCGGTGGCGACCTTGGCGCGGCGGTCCCGGGCTTTCAGCGCTTCACGTGAAACGCCGAAGGCCTCCGAGGCGGCGTTGAGGATCTCGGGCAGCTTGCAACGCTCGGCGCCGGGCTCTGGGCCGAGGCGCTTCAGCACATGGCGCGCGAGCTCCGGCGTGGGCTCTTCGCCCTTGAGCGACGCGTAGGCCACCACGCGGATCAACGCGCCCTCCAGGGCGCGCACGCTGCTGGTCACGCGGCCGGCGATCTCCTCCAGCACGGAATCCGCCAGCTCGACCCCGTCCACGCGGGCGCGCTTGCGCAAGATCGCCCTCCTGACGTCCACCGACGGCGGCTCCAGCTCCACCACGAGGCCGGAGCGGAAGCGCTCGATAAGGCGCTCCTCGAGGTCGGAGAGCTCCTCGGGGCTGCGGTCGGAGGTCATGACGAGCTGGCGGCCCGAGCCGAGCAGGGCGTTGAAGGTGTGGAAGAACTCCTCGCGGGTGCGGTCCTTGCGCGCCAGGAACTGGACGTCGTCGATCAGGACGACGTCGACCTCGCGGAAGGTCCGCTTGAAGCCGGTCGTGTCGCCTCCGCGCACCGCGTCCACGAAAGCGGCCGTGAACTCCTCAACCGTCGCGTACCGCACGCGCAGGCCCGAGCCGTAGCGCTCGACGTAGTTGCCGATGGCGTGCAGGAGGTGCGTCTTGCCGAGCCCGGGCGGCCCGTGCAGGAAGAGCGGGTTGTAGGCCTGCGCTGGGAGCTCCGCGACGGCCAGCGCGGCGGCGTGCGCGAAGCGGTTGGCATCGCCGATCACGAACTGCTCGAAGCTGTACTTGGGGTTGAGGCCGGCCTCGGCCGCCGGTGGAGGTGATGAGGAGGGGGAGAGCGCCGCGGCACGGGGCTCGGGCGGGCGCCAGTCCTCGCTCACGATCTCCACGGCCGCGCCGGCGTCGAAGCGCCGGCAAGCTGCGTCGCGCAGCAGCGGCAGGTAGCGCTGAGTCACCCAGGTGCGGATGTGCTCGGGCGCCCGCACGTAGAGGGTGCTCCCCTCGGTTCCCGCCAGCTCGAGCGGCTCGAGCCAGATGTGGAACTTGAAGTCGGGGGTCTGCTCGCGCAGCTCGTCGCGGATCTGCCGCCAAAGTGACTCGAGCTGTTCGGGCACGGGCAGTCGCAGCCCTCCTCTGGGCTTCCGGCGGTTGACGATAGGTGTGGAGGGACTGGGCGAACGCGCCCCGATGCCCTCGGAGGATCGAATATACAACTCGCTCCCCGCCTCGAACGCGGGCTCTGGCGGGGCCTCTGGGGACTAGCTCGCAAATCGCGTGAAAAGCGGCTGACCCCTCCTATACTCTCCGGCTCGCCCATGAAGCGGACCTATCAGCCCAAGAAGCGCAAGCGCGCCCGCTCGCACGGTTTCCGTGCGCGCATGAGCACGCGCGCCGGGCGCCGGCTGCTCCAGCGGCGGCGCAGCAAGGGCCGCAGGCGGCTCACTCCCTAGCCATGGCCGACCGGGCGCGACGCAGGCGCCGGCGGCTCTCGCGCAGCGGTGAGTTCGAGCGCGTCTATCGCGAGGGCAGCTCGCACGGCAGCCGTTACCTCGTGGTCTACGCCTTCCCCCGCGACGAGGACGCCGACGGGGCACCGCGGCTGGGCGTGTCGGTGGGCCGAAAGCTGGGCGGTGCGGTCGAGCGCAACCGCGTCAAGCGTCTGCTGCGCGAGGCCTTCTGGGTCAGGGCGGACGAGCTGCGCGACGGACTGGACTTCGTGATCGTCGCCCGCCCGGCGGCCGGCGAGCTGGCCGAGCGCGAGGGCGAGAAGGGCGTGGGCGCCGCCCTGCAAGAGGTGCTCGCCGCGGCCGGGCTGGCGGAGGGCCCGGCGTGACCGCGCTGCGCACCATCGCCGTCGCCCCCGTGCGCTTCTACCAGCGGGCGATCTCCCCCGGGATTCCCCGCCGCTGCAAGTACCATCCCTCCTGCTCCGAGTACGCGGTGGGCGCCGTCAAGCGCTACGGCATACTCAGGGGAACGGTCCTCGCCGTCTGGCGGCTGCTGCGCTGCAATCCCTGGAGTAACGGCGGCGTCGACTTCGTCGAGGACCAGAAGCTCTTCAGCCCCCGGCCCTGACGGCCACCTCCATGTACGTAGCCCTCTTCCCACCACTGCAGGTCCTCGTCGATGCCTGTCACGACGTGCTCAAGTTCTGGCACGGCCTGGTGGGCGGCAGCTGGGGCTGGTCGATCATCCTGCTCACGTTCACGGTGAGGCTCGTGATCCTGCCCCTGACCTTCAAGGGCGTGAAGGGCATGCAGCGCATGCAGGTGCTGCAGCCGAAGATCAAGGAGATCCAGGAGCGCTACAAGGGCGACAAGCAGCGCATGAACCAGGAGGTCATGGCCTTCTACCAGCGCGAGAAGGTCAACCCGCTGGGCTCCTGTCTCCCGCTCGCCCTTCAGATCCCGTTCTTCATCGGCCTTTTCCAGCTGCTGCGCTCGGCCAAGTTCCGCCACGACATCGCGAGCAGCCCGGGCTTCGGGCCGATCCATGACATGGCGCAGAAGGTCCACGCGCCGGTGTTGCTCGGCGTGCTGATCGTGCTCTATGTCGGCACGCAGCTCGCCGCGAGCGCCGTCACGGCGATCAGCGCCGACCCGACGCAGAAGAAGATCATGTACGCGCTGCCGCTGGTCTTCGCGATCTTCATCGTGAACTTCCCGGCGGGCCTGATCGTCTACTGGATCACCACCAACGTCTGGACGCTCGGCCAGCAGCTGCTTGTTCGCAAGCTCTACCCGAAGCCCGAGCCGCTCGACCCGCGGGACGCCGTGTCGGAGAGCACGCCGGCGCGCGGGAAGCCGGCAACGGCCGCCGCGCTCACCGACGGCGGAGCCAACGGCAGTGGCAAGGGGACGCTGCTCGACAGGCTGGCGGGTAAGGCCAAGGACAGGGAGAAGGGCAACGCCAAGGGCGCGAACCAGGGCAAGCCGACGGCGAGCGCGGACGGCGCAGGCAACGGGCGCGGCGCAAAGCCGCCGCCCTCCCCACGCAAGAAGAAGAAGCGCTCCGGCCGGCGCCGCTAGCGATGGGGGCCGAGCAGGAGGAGCGCGTGGCCGAGGCCCAGGGCGAAAGCCTGGGGGAGGCCAAGTGGGCCGCGGTGAAGGAGCTCGAGCCGCGCTTCCCGGGGCTGACGGCTGACTGCGTGAGCTTCGAGGTGCTGGAGGAGTCCACCGAGGATGCCGACCCGCCCACCCCGGCTCGCGTGCGCGCGGAGGTGGACCTCGAGGCCTGGGGCAAGGCCTCGGAGGAAATTCCCGAGGAGCCCGCCGAGCGCGTCCGCGCGCTGGTCGCGAGGCTGGTCCACTCGCTGGGCCTGCGCGGCAGCGTGGACATTGAGGAGACCGACGAGGAGATCCGCGCCACGGTCAACGGCGACGACCTCGGCCTTCTGATCGGCAAGCACGGGCTGACGATCGACGCGATCCAGCACCTGGCCTTCCGGGCCGCCTTCCGCGGCCTCCCGGACCGCAAGCAGGTCACGATCGACGCCGCGGGCTATCGCGAGCGGCGCGAGTCGGCGCTGCACCGCATGGCCGACCGGGCGGTGGCCGATGCCCTGCAGTTCAGCCGCCCGGTCGAGCTGGAGCCGATGCGCGCCCCGGAGCGAAAGCTCGTCCACCTCTACCTGCGCGA
>JBBQRG010000104.1:0-8162 GCA_038215095.1 Solirubrobacterales bacterium
CCGCATGAACGGCGGCAACTGCGAGATCGACTCAGCCAACGCAACCTTCTGGCGCCCCAACGCACCCGTCGTGTCGTTCAAATTCCCGATCAACGCCGCCAGATCGTCGCGCCGCGACGCGAGCGTCGTCACCAACTGCGAGCTGTCCACCAAGAAGCGCTCCAGCACCGGCTGATCCCTGGTCAACTCGTTGAACAACCGAGACGACGTCGCCAACGCCGGATTCAAATACACCAGCCCCTTGTTCGCAGCCTCACCCTGACCCGCGAACTGCCTGGCATTGCCCTTGAAGAACCCCTGCAACGCCTTGCGCGTCTTCGGATCCAACGTATTGAACACCTGATCCAAATCCACAGCCGTCTTGGTGGCGTCCACGTTGAGCTCGCCGCCGTCGGTGATGTTGCCGCGCGAGCGCCCAGTGGGATAGGTGAGGTCGACGTAGCGGTTGGCGATGCCCGAGAGCGAGAACTGGCGGATCGTCGCGATCGTGCCCTTGGGCATTGGCGCAAACTTGTCCTTGAGCTTCAGGACCACCACCGCCTGACCGTCCGGGGTGATCTGGATGGAGCCCACCGAGCCGATCGCCACGCCGCCGCTCTGCACCGGGTTGCCGCGAACGAGCTGGCCGGCGTTGAGGAAGTGGGCCTGGACGGTGTAGCCGGAGGAGCCGCCGAACAGGACGATGCCTACGAGCACGATCGCAGCGATCACCGCCCCAAGGGCGGCAATCCGTCCAACCCCGCTGACAGAACGCATCTCCCGCTAGCTCCTCAAGCCCGAATCGCTCCGTGAAACCGCCATTCTTGGCGACCGCCAGCGCTCCGAGTCGCGCCATACTTGCAGATCACGGGTCGGGTCTGGCGCAGTTGGTGTTTGGCCTCGTGGGAGCTTTGTTAAGCAGGTCTTAAGCGCCCGGCGGCGCGCTACTCGGAGTCGGGGCGCTCGGCGCCCGGCCAGGTGCCCGTTGCGCCCGAGAAAGCGCGCCGGCTGTAGTGGTCCGAGGCCTCCTTCACCGCGCGGAAGATCGCCCCTTGCAGGGCGCCGGCCGCGAGCAGCTTGGCGACCGAGATCTCCCGGTGCTCGGACTCGGGCGGCTCCTCCCCGGCGATGAGGGTCCAGATCTGCTCGAAGACCTTCTTCGCGAACATTCCGGCGATCAGGCCGCCGATGATGCTGATGGGAGCGAACAGGAACCGCATGGTCGAGCCTCTATACCCGCGCGGGACCAGCTTGAACTCCGTCTTGCAAAGTGCCCGGGGTGGGACTCGAACCCACACGTCCTCTCGGACAACCGGGTTTAAGCCGATCGCGTCTCACCAGTTCCGCCACCCGGGCGCGGCAAAGTCTAGGAGCGCAACTTTCGCGTTGCTACCGTGTCCTCGGGTTCGGGTACCCGCCCGCACGGCGTTTATGGAGGCCTCCGCACTTCAACAGACCGCGCGGCTCCCCGCTCTTGCGGGCCGCTCGCCGCTTCTGCGGCTTCAGGGTGACGAGAGACTCGTCGCTCTGATTAGGCGCGGCCATCACGGCGCCTTCGAGGCGCTCGTGCAGCGCTACCAGCCGCGGCTGCTCGCGTTCTGCCGGCACATGCTCAACTCGCAGGAGGACGCCGAGGACGTGCTGCAGGAGGTCTTCGCCGCGGCGTTCCGCGCGATCTGCGCGGACGAGCGGCCGATCAACGCGCGCCCCTGGCTCTACCGGATCGCGCGCAACCGCTGCCTGAACCACCTGCGCAGGCCGCAGCCGACGGGCCAGGACTCGATGGACGTGTTCGAGCGCGACGGCGGCGCCACCACCGCGGACACCGTGAACAAGCGCGAGGAGTTCCGCTACATCGTGGCCGACGTCCAGGAGCTTCCCGAGACCCAGCGGACCGCACTGCTGCTTCGCGAGATCGACGCCCTTTCCTACGACCAGATCGCCGAGGCGATGGACACCACGGTGCCGAGCGTGAAGTCGCTCCTCGTGCGCGCGCGCGTGTCGCTGGCCGAGGCGGCCGAGTCGCGGCTGCTCACCTGCGACGAGGTCCGGCTCGAGCTCGGCCAGGTGGCCGAGGGCCTTCTGAGGTCGAGCCCGCCGGCGCGCCGCCACCTCAAGCACTGCGAGCGCTGCCGCACCTTCAAGGGCGAGCTGCGCAAGGCCAACAAGGCGCTCGCGGCGGTCTACCCCATCGCCCCGCTCCTGTTCCTCAAGAAGCTCTCGCTGGCGAAGCTGGGCATCGGCGGCGCCGCGGGCGCGGCCGCGTCGTCCTCGGGCGGCGCCGCGGCCGGTGGCGCCGCGGCGGGCGGGCTGGCCACCACGGCGGCCACAACGGCCGGCGGCTTCACCGCCGGCGGCGCCTTCTCCGCCGGTGCCGGAGCGCTTGCCTCCAAGGCCGCGGCGGGCATGGCCGCCGCGGTGATCGTTACGGCCGGCGCCGTTGAGGTGAAGCACGTGACCTCTGCGCAGCCGGTCGCGCAGGCCACGCACCAGGTTGCGCTCGCCCCCACCCGGCCCGCTCCGCCGGTGCCGGTCGCAAAGCCGCAGGCGCCCGTCGCCAGGCCGGCCGCGCAGGCAGAGAAGAAGCCGGCCGTCGTCAAGAAGGCCGTGGTGGTGGCGCCGAAGCCGGTGGTCGCCCCGCCGGCGCCGGCTACCGATCAGCCCGCCGTCGTCAAGCAGCCCACCCCGCCGGTGCAGGAGGACGGGTCCACCGTGACGCTGCCGCCGAAGGACAGCTTCCAGGGCCAACAGCCCCAGCAGCAGCCTGAGGACGGCTCCCAGCCCGAGTCCCCGCCCCAGCAGCCCCAGCAGCAGGGCCAGCCCGGCCCGCAGCCCCAGCCCGTGCCGTTGCCCGTGAGCCCGGCTCCGGCGCCACAGCCCACGCCCGGCCCCTAGCTGATCCGCGCCCCCAGCGGCACGTCCGCGTCCGGGGCGAGCAGGATGACGCAATCCTCGTCGTCGGTGGCGCCCAGCACCAGCACCTCCGACTCGAACGGGCCGATGCGCCGCGTGCCGAGGCCCACCGCCGCCACGACGAGCCGGCCCTCGAGCTGCTCGCGCGTGTAGTTGGTGATCTGCGCCGACGAGCGCTTCTCCCCCAGCTCGGGGCCGAAGTCGATGAACAGCTTCCAGGCCGGCTTGCGGGCCTCGGGGAACTCCTCGACGCGGACCACCCGGCCCACGCGCATGTCGCTGAGCTCGGTCAGGCGACCGGCGCCAGGCCGATGACCTTCAGCCGGCGCTCCAGCGCCTTCAACGCGTAGGCGCGGGTCTCGTCGACGGTGTAGCCGAACACCTCGACGTCGTCGTCGGCGCCGTCCAGCCACTTCGGCTTGAGCACTCCGTCGGCGGCCGGCCCGCACTCCACGAGCGTGCGCTGGATGGCCTCCATGTAGCGCGTGTCGCTCTGCGCCATGTCGCGCAGGAAGCGGGCGCCGAAGGCCACGTGGCGGTGCTCGTCGCGCGCGATGTTGTTGAAGCCCTCGACGAAGCCCGGCAGCGTGTTCTGCTCCTCGTTGTACTCGATTATGAAGTGCTGCCCCGTCAGGGCCAGCATGCCCTCGATGACCATGTGGTAGAGCGTGATCGCCTCGACGAGCGCCTCGAGATCGCCCGGATCGCGGGCCAGCCGGTCCACGCGGCCCTTGAGCATCTCGTCGAACAGGACGCCGAACTCCGGGTTCAGGTGCTCGCTGGTCTCGGCCAGGCGGTCCTGGAGGTTGTCAGCCTCGAGGATCCCGACCTCCTCGTAGAAGCGGTTGAAGAACTGCACGTGTCGCGCCTCGTCGGCGATCTGGGTGCAGAGGAAGATGCGCATCTCCTCGGTGGGCGCCGCGCGCATCATCGGGCCGAGCTCCTCCGCCACGCGCTGCTCGCCGATGAAGAACGAGCTGAGCCCGTACATCCGCTGGAAGCGCTCCTCGGCCGGGATGCGCTCGTGCCAGTCGACCCGGTCGCGGCTGAAGTCGATGTCCTGCGTGCGCCACTGCTGGCGCTCCCAGAGCAGGTACAGCTCGGCGTAGCTGAGGAGGTGGACCTCGCCGCGGTCGGCTGACTCGAGCAGGCCTGGATCGCTGGTGGCCTGGAAGTCGACGCGGTCCGTGCGGGCCTGCATCCGCTGCTCGGTCTGGGTCACGAGGCCGCACCATACCGGAGCACTGGCTGGCCGGCCAGCCTAGGGTCCGGGCTCGGCGTTGGCCTCGATCCGGATGCGGCTGCCGTCGCTCCCGCGCCCCTTGTAGGAGCCGCGAAAGCGGAGCCCGTTGAGCGTGGTCGAGGCGGAGCTGAGGCCGCCCCCGGCCGTCAGCGTCTTGCGGGCGATCCGCAACGAGTAGCGGCGGCCGTCGGCGGAGCGCAGCTCCACGCGCACGGAGATGAACGGCGCGACGCGTATCAGCTTCGGGGAGATCTTCCCGTTGCGCCCCGTGAGCAACACCTGCGAATGCGCGGGCTGCTCGTCACCGGCACCGCCCGGCTGATTCTCCGGACCCGTCTTGACGCCCGTCGTGGTCCGGTCGGGCACCGTCCGCGTAGTGGTTGTGGCGTCCCGCGAGGGCTCGGTGTCGCTGCGGGCGGCGGTCTGCTGGCCGCCGCCCGCGGTGCTCGTCTTCTGCGGGTCGTCGCCGCCGCAGCCGGCCGGCAGGAGCGCCAGCGCCGCGGCGGCCCCCAGGGCGGCCCGCCTCAACCCAGGTGCCGCTTGAGGAAGTCGATCGTCTTCCGCCAAGCCTCGTTCGCCTTGTCCTCGTCGTAGGTGCCGATCCGGTTGTGGTCCCCCGCGAAGGCGTGGCCGGCACCCTCGTAGAACTCGAAGTCCACATCCGACCCCGCCTCGCGCAGCTCCTGCTCGAGTTGCTTGGCGTCGTCGACCGGCACGAAGTCATCGTTGGTGCCGAAGTGGCCCAGTACCGGCGCCTTGACCTTTGAGAAGTCCGGCTTACCGTGCGGCATCACGTAGTAGTAGGTGACCACCGCGTCGACGTCATCGCTCTCAGCCGCCGCCCACACGGCCAGGCCGCCGCCGAGGCAGAAGCCCACCGAGCCGACGCCGTCCCCCTGGAAGCCCTCGTGCTGCTTCAGGTAATCCACGGCGCCGCGCATGTCCTTGACCGCCTGCTCCATGTTCATGGCCATCATCTTCTGCTCGGCCTCGTCCGGCTGCTCGGTGGTCTCGCCGTTGTAGAGGTCCGGCGCCAACGCCAGGAAGCCGTCCTCGGCGAAGCGGTCGGCGTAGCGCCTGACGCTGTCGTCCAAGCCCCACCACTCCTGGAGCAGGATCACCCCCGGGCCGCTGCCTGACTCCGGCACCGCCAGGTAGCCCCTGGCCGTGTCCCCGTTCGACTTGAACTCCACTTCGGGCATCTGAAGGTCTCCTCTTTCTCGTTCAGTTCTCGAGCTCGTGGGCAAGCTCGAAGCCGACGGCGACGCCGACCAGCATGCCCATGCGTGTCTCCTCGGCGAGCAGCGTGCGGATCTTCTCGGAGCGCTCCGCGGGCTCGGAGGCCATGGCGGCCTCCTTCACCTGGGACTCGTGCGCCTCCCCGAACCAGCCCCCCTCGTGCAGGGCCTGGGCGAGGATGATCTGCAGCTGCGGGGCCACTTCGGCCAGCCGCCGCTCCGCCCCTTCGAAGCGCTCCGGGTCGGACAGGGCCTTCACGGCCGCGTCCACCTGCTCGTCGGAGAACACGCCGCGCATACTACGAGGCAGTGGCCGCCGTAAAGCTCACCGCCTTGTCACACGGCGCCGGCTGCGCCTGCAAGCTGCCCGCCTCGGAGCTGGGCCCGCTGCTCGCCGGCCTGTCGCTGCCCGGGAGCGACGCGCTGATGGTCGGCGCGGACGACGCCGACGACGCGGCCGTGGTGCGTGTATCCGACGACCTGGCGCTAGTCTCGACGGCCGACTTCTTCACGCCGATCGTGGACGACCCCTACGACTTCGGGCGCATCGCGGCGGCCAATGCCCTCTCCGACGTCTACGCGATGGGCGCGACGCCGGTGGTTGCGCTCAACCTGGTGGCCTGGTCGCTCGAGGAGCTCGGCGCGGACATGCTGCGCGAGGTGCTGCGCGGCGGCGCGGAGATCGCCCGGGAGGCCGGCGTGGCGGTGGCGGGCGGCCACTCGATCGATCTCCGCGAGCCGAAGTACGGGCTGGCAGTGACCGGCACCGTTCATCCCGACCGCGTGATGACGAACGGCGGCGCACGCGACGGCGACGAGCTCTACCTGACCAAGCCGGTCGGCGGCGGGGTGGCCTCAACCGCCCTCAAGCGCGGCACCGCGCCCGAGGAGCTGGCACGAGCCGCCGTCGAGGTGATGTGCACCCTGAACCGCGAGGCCTCCGAGGCCGCCTGCGCCGGCGGCGCTCACGCGCTCACCGACGTGACCGGCTTCGGCCTGCTTGGCCACGTGCGCGAGCTGGCCACCGCCAGCGGCCTGTCCGCCGAGATCGATGCGGACGCCGTGCCAGCCTTGCCGGGCGTGCTCGACCTGCTGGCCTCGCCGGAACCGCCGATCGCCGGCGGCAGCCGCCGCAACCGAGCCTGGATCGAAGAGGTCGCAACCTTCGCGGCGGACGTCAGCGAGGAGCGCCGCTGGCTGCTGTGTGATGCGATGACGTCAGGCGGATTGCTGGTCGCGGGAGGGTCAGGCGCGCCCGGCACGCGGATTGGACGGGTCGTAGCTGGTGAAGCTGGACGGATCAGCGTCTTCTAGGTGGGCAGTGGGCGGGTAGGCAGTGGGCAGCAACGACAGAGCCTCCACACTGCCCGCTGCCCACTGCCCGCTGCCCGCTCAGCGCCGGGTGAACAACGGCAACCCGAGCCCCAGAACGGCGCCCGCTACAGCACCCCCAACCGCCCCCGCAATATTCGCCTCCACCGTGGCAAGCGACAGCAGCACCATCACCGCGGCTATTACGTAGACGCCGATCAGGTCCGGCTCGCGGTCCTGACCGCGGCGCGCGGCGCGGCGGTCGTCCATGTACCAGGCGGTCAGCAGGCCCAGCGCAGCTCCGTTCGCTCCAAGGACCGGGTATAGCGGGGAGTTGTCGAACAGCGGCGGCACGTTCAGCTCCACCGCCAGCGCGCAGCCTGCCGCGCCGGCCAGGCCGAACACGAGCACCACCGGGACCGGCCCGAAACGGCGCTCCAGCTGCGAGCCGAAGATGCCGACCACCACGAGCGCGACGAACTGGTAGCCGAGCCCGTCGTGCACGAAGGGCGCGGCGAAGAAGCGCCACGGCTGCACGTCGATCGGCACGAAGATGCCGCCCAGGTCGCTGGTGGCGAGCGCGCCGGTGGAGACCACTACCGACGTCAGCAGCGAGATCACGATCAACGCGAAGGTCGCGTAGGGGCGCGTGTCGGGGGCGATGCCCTCGATCTCGTCGGGCCGCAGCCGCGGCAGCCGTGTGCGGCGCCTGGCGCGCGAGGCCTGCGGCTCGTTCCCGCGCTCGAGCTTCGGGGCGCGCTTTCGCACCCGCTGCCCGCAGTACGGGCACTCGGTCACGTAGGGGCTGACCTCTGAGCCGCAGTTCTTGCAGACGACGAACAGGTCCGGCTGGGGCACGCCAATGAGGGTACCGGCAGCCGCTGCGCTGCCCGGCGGGTAAGCCGGGCTAGTGCCCGGCGGTCTCGGCGCCCTCGGGCATCGTGGCGTCCACGATCTCCCGGACCACCTCGCGAAGGTCGTGGTTGGCGGCGTAGACCACGGACTGCCTCGACGCCCCGTTGCCGTTCTCGAGCAGGTCCTCGAGGTGGTCGAAGTCCTCCAGCGAGCCGAGCTCCTCCGCGTGCGGCCGCAGCCGCTCGATCAGCCGCCGCGTGAGCTCCGGCACCGGCACGCGGCCGATGTCGGGCAGGTCCACCAGGGTGCCGGTGAGCCCGTGGCGCGCGGCCAGCCACTTGTTCTCATCGAGCATCTCGTAGGGGTAGCGCGAGAGCTGCTCGCCCGCCTCGAAGTGCTCGGCCAGCTCCTTGACCATCGCCTGCACCAGCGCCGCCAGGGCCAGCGTGTGCTCCACCCGCGTCTGCGAGTCCATCACCCGAATCTCGACCGTGCCGAGGTTCGGGTGCGGGCGCACGTCGTACCAGAGGTAGGTGTAGTCGTTGATGACCTTGCAGGTGGTCATGAACTCGATCCGCTTGGAGAAGTCCTCCCAGTCGTCGTAGCGCGGCGGGATGCCCACG
>JBBQRG010000105.1:0-8035 GCA_038215095.1 Solirubrobacterales bacterium
CCTGGGCGCGGCCGGCCTCTCGTCCAGTTCGTCCGAGATGGCGTCGAAGGGCGAGGTCGGGCTCGACATCGACGTCGCGCGCGTGCCTGTGCGCGAGGACGACATGGAGCCGTTCGAGATCATGATCTCGGAGTCGCAGGAGCGCATGCTGTGCGTGGTCGAGCCGGGCCGCCTGAGCGACCTGATGGAGGTCTGCCGGCGCTGGGAGGTCCGGGCGACGCCGATCGGCGAGGTCACCGACACCAAGCGGCTGCGGGTCTTCGACGGCGGCGAGCTGGTGGGCGACATGCCGGTCGACGCGCTGGTGGACGACGTGCCGCTCTACGACCTCGAGCCCGAGGCGCCGAGCGAGCCGCTCTATCCGGAGCCCCCCGCACGGCTCGACGAGGGCGCCTCGCTGAGGGACTCCCTGCTGGCGCTGCTCGGCTCCCCGAACGTCGCCTCCAAGCGCTTCGTGTTCGAGCAGTACGACTCGCTGGTGGGCTCGCGCACGGTGCGCCGCCCGCAGGCCGCCGACGCGGCCGTGCTCGCGCTTGTGCCCGACGGCGGTAACGGCGCGCTGGCGGTGTCGATCGACGGCAGCGGCAGGCGCGTCGCCTGCGATCCGTACACCGGCGCCGCCGAGGCCGTGCTGGAGTGCGCGCGCAACCTCGCCTGCGTCGGCGCCGAGCCGCTCGGACTGACCAACTGCCTCAACTTCGGCAACCCCGAGAAGCCGCACATCGCCTGGCAGCTCACGCGGGCGGTCGAGGGCATGCGCGACGCCTGCCTGGCCCTGGGAGTGCCCGTGGTGGGCGGCAACGTGTCTCTCTACAACGAGGGCGGCGAGGGGCCGATCTATCCGACCCCGGTGGTGGGAATGGTCGGCAAGCTGCCCGACCCCGCGCAGGCGCCCGGCATCGGCTTCGCCGAAGAGGGCCACGCCATCGCGCTCGTCGGGCCGTTCGAGCCCTCGCTGGCCGGCTCGGAGCTCGAGAAGCTGGGCGGCCGGCTGGCCGGCGAGCTGCCGGAGGTGGACCTCGAAGCCCAGGCCGAGGCGCTCGCCTCGCTGCGGGACGCGCTGCGCGACGGCGCGATCCCGACGGCGCACGACATCGCCGAGGGCGGGCTTGCGGTGGCGCTGGCCGAATGCTGCATCGCCAGTGGTCTGGGCGCGCGCGTGGACGTGACCGGGCTTGGCGCGGACGCCGAGGCGCTGCTGTTCGGGGAGGGCCCGGGCGGCGTGGTGCTGGCCGGCCCACACGAGGCGCTCGAGCGGCTCCCGGGCGCGACCGTGATCGGCGAGGTGGCGGGCGACCTGCTGGAGTTGGCCAGTCCCGCTGGTAGCCTCAGGATCGAGGTCGAGCGCGCACGCGAGGTCTACGAGCGCGCAATCCCCGACCTCATGTCATGACTCCTCTGGAGGCCATCCCGGATCGCGACGGGCCGCGCGACGAGTGCGGCGTGTTCGGCGTATACGCGCCCGAAGCCGAGGTCTCGAGGCTCGCCTACTTCGCGCTCTACGCACTGCAGCACCGCGGCCAGGAGTCGGCCGGCATCGCCACGAGCGAGGGCGGCCACATCATGACCGTGCGCGACCTCGGCCTCGTGTCGCAGGTCTTCGACGAGCAGAAGCTGCAGGCGCTGCAGGGCGACATGGCCCTCGGCCACGTGCGCTACTCCACCACGGGCTCGTCGGCCTGGGAGAACGCCCAGCCGGTCTGGCGCTCCGACGGCCGCCAGGTCGCGCTCGCCCACAACGGCAACCTCATCAACGCGGTCGAGCTGCACTCGGAGCTCACCGAGGAGGGGATCAAGTTCCGCGGCACGTCCGACTCGGAGATCATCGCCGCGCTGCTGTCGAACCACCCGGCGGACACGATCGAGGACGCCCTGGCCGACGTCATGCCGCGCCTCGAGGGCGCTTTCTCGACCGTGGTGATGACCAAGGACCGCGTGGTCGCCTTCCGCGACCCCCACGGGCTGCGCCCCCTCTCGCTCGGCATGCTCGGTGACCGTTATTGCGTGGCCTCTGAGAGCTGCGCGTTCGACATCATCGGCGCCGAGCTGCTGCGCGAGGTGCAGCCCGGCGAGCTGATTTCGCTGAGCGAGCGCGGCATCGAGACGCGCCAGGTGATTGAGGGCGAGCGGCGCGCCTTCTGCGTGTTCGAGCACATCTACTTCGCCCGGCCGGACTCGATCCTCGAGGGCAACCGCACGCAGGTCTCGCGCCGCAAGATGGGCGAGATACTCTGGCGCGAGGCGCCGGTGGACGCTGACGTGGTGATCGCGGTGCCCGACTCGGGCAACGCCGCGGCGACCGGCTACTCGCGCGCCTCAGGCATCTCCCGCGACGACGGGCTGATCAAGAACCGCTACGTGGCGCGCACGTTCATCCAGCCGGGCCAGGAGCTGCGCAAGCACGGCTTGCGGATGAAGTTCAACCCGCTGCGCGAGGTGGTCGAAGGCAAGCGCCTCGTGGTCGTGGACGACTCGATCGTGCGCGGCAACACGACGCGCCAGATCGTCGGAATGCTGCGCGACGCCGGCGCGCTCGAGGTGCACATGCGCATCTCGGCGCCGCCGATCCGCCACCCGTGCCACTACGGCGTGGACATGTCCACGCCGCAGGAGATGGTGGCCCACGACCGCACCGTCGAGGAGATCGCCGAGGAGCTCAACTGCGACTCGCTCGCCTACCTGTCGCTGGACGGCGTCTACGAGGCCATCCGCAGCACGCGCGAGACGCACTGCGACGCGTGCTTCTCGGGCGACTACCCGCTCGAGCGCACCGACACGGCGAACGGCAAGTTCGCGCTCGAAGAGCTCCCGCTGGTCAAGAGCTAGCGCGTACCTCGATAGAACCGTCGCGCACGCGCACGTCGAGGACCGGCTGCGGGTAGGTGGCGGGGCCGCGCTCCACGGAGCCGTCCTCCAGGCGGAACGCCGAAGAGTGCAGCGGGCAGACCACGCAGCCGCCCTCGAGCCCGCCGTCGGCGAGCGAGCCGCCGCGGTGCACGCAGGTGTTCGCGAGCGCGTGCAGGTCCCCGTTGACGCGCGCCACGAGGATCGCGGCGCCGTCGATCTCGACGCTCTTCATCTCGCCCTCGCCCAGCGCGGCGTCCGCAAGCGCCGTGGTCCAGTCCTCGGGGTAGTCCTCGAAGATCGTCCGGTCCACCCCCACGCCCGCGGCGTAGGTCAGGTGGCCGCCGAGGTAGCCCCCCGCGCCCACCGCGCTCACGCCCAGCAGGCCCAGCAGCTTGCCGCGGCCGCGGTTGCCCTTCAGGCGCGCGGCCAGCGAGAGGCCGAACAGCGCGGCGGCGGTGGCGTTGAAGGCGGCGTGCACCACTCCCACGCGGCGCACCGTGTCGCTGGCGGGCTCGGAGTCGGCCCAGTCGTTGTAGCCGGTGGCCACGGTCGGCACGGCGGATACCAGGCCTGCACCCACGAGGAGGTCGGCGGCGGTCTCGGAGTCCTCACCGCCGATCCAGTCGAGCAGCACCGCGCTGATCCAGCTGCCAAGCGGCACGGCGATCAGCATCGGATGCACGGGGTGGCCGAGCCAGGTGCCGCTCAGTGCCTCCTTGATCGCCTTCGGGCTGGTCAGGTCGCGGACCTTCTTGGCGAGCGGCTTGGCGGCCGTGTCGAGCGCCTCCACTCCGGCCAGGCCCTCTACGAGTTCGTTGCCTATCGGCGTACGCGGTGACATGGGCCCGTCCTACCCCGTGTGACAACTGCGTAAAAGCTCCTCAGCTCCCGCCGCGTGCGACGCTAGGGTGGCCCCTCCCGTGGACCTCGACACCGGCCTGCATCAGCTGTTCGGCTTTCCCGGCTTCCGGCCGGGGCAGCGAGAGGCCTGTGAGGCCGCGATGGAGGGGCGCGACGTGCTCGTGGTCATGCCCACCGGCTCGGGCAAGTCGCTCTGCTACCAGCTGCCGGGGCTGCTGCGCGACGACCTCACCGTGGTGGTCTCGCCGCTCGTCGCCCTGATGCAGGACCAGGTCGAGGCGCTCCAGGCGCGCGGGCTGGGGGACCAGGTGGCGCTCGTGAACGCGCAGCAGGACCCGGGGGCGAACGCCGACTCGCTGCGCCGCGCCGCGGCCGGGGACCTCCGCCTGCTCTACGTGGCGCCCGAGCGCTTCTCGTCGCTCGGCTTCCTGGAGGGCCTGCGCGAGTCGCGCGTGGGATTGTTCGTGGTGGACGAGGCGCACTGCGTGTCGCAGTGGGGCCACGACTTCCGGCCCGACTATTTCCGCCTGGCCGATGCCGCCCGGGCGCTCGGGGCCGACGCGATCGTCGCCTCCACGGCCACGGCCACGCCGAGGGTGGCCCAGGACGTGCAGCGGCGGCTCGGCTTGCGCGAGCCGCTCGAGGTGTCCACCGGCTTCGACCGCCCCAACCTGGCCTTCGCGGTCGCCCGTCCCGCGCCGCACGAGAAGCGCGGCCTGGTGGCCCAGATCCTGCGCGAGCCGGACGCCCTGCCGGCCATCGTCTACGCGGGCACGCGTGCGGGCTCGGAGGAGCTGGCGGCCGACCTCGAGTCCGCGCTCGGCGAGCCGGCGCTGGCCTACCATGCCGGGCTGGCCCGCGGCGCCCGCGCCGAGGGGCTGCGCCGCTTCCTGGCCGACGACGTGCGCGTGGTCTGCGCCACCAATGCCTTCGGCATGGGAGTCGACAAGCCGAACGTGCGCACCGTTGTGCATGCCAGCGTGCCCGCTTCGCTCGAGGCCTACTACCAGGAGGCGGGCCGCGCGGGGCGCGATGGCGCCCCCGCCCGCGCCCTGCTCCTGGCGGAGAACCGCGACAAGGCCCTGCACGTGCACTTCATCAAGCGCGACGAGGTCGAGCCCGGCCTGCCCGGCTGGCTGGCCGACCGCCTCACGGCGGCGGCCGACGGCGACGGCCGCTACTCGCTTGAGGGGGCGCCGCTCGCTCGCGACCTGGGCGGCGGCGGCGACCGCGTGCGGTCGCTGGTAGGCCACCTGACCCGAGCCGGCGTGGTGCGCCCCTCGCCGTCGGCGCCCGACCGGGTGGCCGGGACGGTCACGTCCGCGTTCGACCGCCGCGCCGACGCCCTCTGCCGCGCCTCGGTCGAGGAGGCCGCCCGCGCGCGCTGGCGCCAGTACCGCGAGATCTGGGCCTACGTGGAGGGCGACTCGTGCCGCCGCCGGGCCATCCTCAGTCACTTCGGCGACTCCGCCGCCCCGGGCAGCGGCGAGCGCTGCTGCGACGTCTGCGACCCGGAGCTGCGCCTCGTGGCGCCGCCACCGGAGCCGATCGAGGTGGGCGACCTCGACGATGCGATCATCGCCGTGGCGCGCTCGGCGAAGCCGGCCGTGGGCCGCACCACCTGCGCGGAGATCCTTCACGGGGCGCGCACGAAGAAGATCCAGCGCAACTCCTACGACGGCTTGCCGGTCTACGGCAGCTCGTCGCACCTGCGCCGCGCGCAGATCCTGGCGCGCGTCGACGACCTGATCGAAGACGGCCGCCTGGCCACCAGCGGCGGCCCGTATCCGGTGCTGCGCGTCGCCGCGTGAGCGGCCGTCCGCCGAAGCACCCGGCTCGGCCGGGTGCGCCCGGAACGATATTCCCGGTCGCCGTTCTGATCTCGGGAGAGGGCACCAACCTGCAGGCGCTGCTCGACGACCCGGACATCGAGGTGGCCGCGGTCGCCTCCAGCAAGGAGGGCGCTCGCGGGCTCGAGCGCGCGCGGGCGGCCGGCGTCGACACCGCGGTCTTCGCCATCGGCGACCACCCCGGGCGCGACGAGCGCGACCAGGCCCTAGGCGACTGGATCGACGAGCGCGGCGCCCGGCTGGTGGTGCTCGCGGGCTTCATGGAGATCCTCGGCGTGCGCTTCATCCGCCGCTTTGCGGGCCGAATCGTGAACGTGCACCCGTCGCTGCTGCCCGCGTTTCCCGGCGTGAGGCCCATCGAGCAGGCGCTGGAGCACGGCGTCAAGCTGACCGGCGTGACCGTGCACTTCGTGGACGAGGGGGTGGACAGCGGGCCGATCGTCTTGCAGGAGGCTCTCGAACTGACCTATCCTCGCCCCGTGGAGGACGTCGAGGCCAGCGTGCACGAGATCGAGCACCGCCTGTTGCCGAGGGCTGTGCGGCTGATCGCGGCCGGACGCGTCACCGCCGATCCGCACAATCCACGGCTGATGAGGATCGAGGATGCCGGGAGCGACTGAGCCGACGGGCGCTGAGCTCGCGGCCGCCGGCGACGTGCGCGTGCGGCGGGCCCTGCTCACCGTCTCCGACAAGCGCGGCTTGGCCGACTTCGCCCGTGGTCTCGCCGAGCTCGGGGTGGAGATCGTGTCCACCGGCGGCACGGCGCGCGAGCTGGCTTCCGACGGCGTCGAGGTGCGCGCGATCGAGGACTACACGGGCTTCCCCGAGATGCTCGACGGCCGCGTCAAGACGCTCAACCCGCGCATCTACGCGGGCCTGCTGGCGGTGCGATCGAACCCCGACCACGTGGACACGCTGAACGAGCACCAGATAGAGCCGATCGACCTCGTCTGCGTGAACCTCTACCCGTTCGAGGCCGTGGCGGGGCGCCGCGGGGCGCACGAGTCGGAGGTCATCGAGAACATCGACATCGGCGGCCCGACGCTGATACGGGCGGCCGCCAAGAACCACCCGTTCGCGGCCGTGGTGGTGTCGCCCGAGAGCTACGACGCGGTGCTCGACGAGCTGCGCGAGGGCGACGGCAGGCTGTCCGACCGCACGCGCGAGAGCCTCGCCATGGAGGCCTTCGCCTACACCGCGCGCTACGACGCCGCCATCTCCCGCTGGTTCTCCGAGCGCGAGGAGGACTTCCCGGCGCAGTACCCGCGCTCTTACGAGAAGGTGCTCGACCTCCCCTACGGCGAGAACCCCCACCAGCGCGCGGCCTACTACACGGAGGTCGGCGCGCGCACCCACCTGCTGTCGATGGTGTCGAAGCTGCACGGCAAGGAGCTGTCGTTCAACAACCTGCTCGACCTCGATTCGGCGCGGCACCTGGTGGAGGAGTTCGAGCTGCCCGCGGCGGCCATCGTCAAGCACAACAACCCGTGCGGCTGCGCCGTCGGGGCCACCGTCGAGGAGGCCTTCGACAAGGCCCTGGCCACCGACCCGATGAGCGCCTACGGCGGGGTCATGTGCTTCAACCGCCAGATCGAGAAGCCGCTGGCCGAGAAGCTGAACGCGATGTTCGTGGAGCTGGTGTTCGCCCCGGGCTACACCGACGACGCGCTCGAGGTGCTCGAGGCGAAGCCGAACATCCGCATCCTCGAGGACCGCGAGCGGCGCAGGATGGGCGTGGCCGAGCACGACATGAAGCGGGTGCGCGGCGGGATGCTCGTACAGGACCGCGACACCGGCTTGGAGGTGCGCGAGGAGATGCGCGTGGTCACCCGGCGCAACCCCACGGAGGAGGAGTGGGGCGAGCTGCTGTTCGCGATGCGCGTGTGCAAGCGAGTGCGCTCCAACGCCATCGTGCTGGGCCGCGGCTTGGCCACCGCCGGCATCGGCGCCGGCCAGATGAGCCGGGTGGACTCGGTGCGCCTGGCGATCGACAAGGCGCGCGCGGCCGAGCGGCCGCTCGACGGCTCCGTGCTGGCGTCCGACGCGTTCTTTCCCTTCGCCGACGGCCCGCAGCTCGCCATGGACGCGGGCGTCAAGGCGATCATCCAGCCGGGTGGCTCGCAGCGCGATCCCGAGGTCGTCGAGGCCTGCGACGCCGCGGGCGCGACGATGGTCTTCACGGCTCGCCGCCACTTCCGCCACTAATCCCTTAGAGAAGCGTCGAACCGTCGCTAGAGTCTGCTCGCGAGGCGATGCGTGAGCCCCACCATCCACCGCGCGCGGAGCTCGAGCTTGCCTCGGTGCTCCACGCGCTGAGCGAGCCCGCCCGCCTGGCGATCGTCAGGCACCTCGCCACCGAGCGCGAGTGCTCCTGCGGGCACTTCGAGTCCCAGCTCTCGAAGGCCACCCTCTCCCACCACTACCGCGTGCTGCGCGAATGCGGCGTGATCAAGTCCCGCCCGGACGGCCGCAAGCGC
>JBBQRG010000106.1:0-7750 GCA_038215095.1 Solirubrobacterales bacterium
CATCTTCACCAGCCTGCTCGGTATCGGCGACAACGACAAGTTCGACCTCGGCGGCCTGCCGGGCGCGATCATCGGCACGATGATCCTGCTGTTCGCCTACCGCAAGATCGTGGGCGACCAGCGGCACGTCGAGCCGGGAGCGCGCCCCGCCTAGGACGACGGCGCGGCCACCAGCCGCGCGAACAGCTCGTCGAGCGTCGTCGCGGCGTCCTCGCACAGTCCCGTGTGGACCGGCGAGGGCTGAACGACGGTGCTCGACGGCGAGCTGATCCAGCCGAAGCGCTCCGACGCCGGCAGGCGGGCGATCGGCCCCGCCTCGGCGTCGCCCGCGGCGACGCGCTCGATCTGGCGCAGGTGCTCGCCCACGGCCTCCAGGTCGAGCTCCGGGTCGAGCGTGCGCATGCGTGAGGCGTCGAGGGCGGTGCGCGCCCCGAGAAAGCGCAGGCGCGGGCTGAACAGCACGACGCCCACGTTCAGCGCCTCGCCGCGCGGCAGCGACGGGACCGCGCGCAGCAGCGCGTACTGAAACGCCTCAGGCCCGCGGCACGAGCGGCCTCTGCCTCGTCGACCCAATCCCGGCGGCTCCGCCATTCGGGCCAGCAGGTGCGCAGCATGGCGCCAGCCTAGGTCAGCGCCGCGAGAACGGGCTGGCGGGGCGCTCCTGCGGCTCGCCGTCCAGCTCGATGTCCACGAACTCGTTGTAAAAGGCGATCCGGTCCTTGATCGGACCGACCTCCCACTCGGGCTCGGGGTAGGTCCAGGCGATGTCCTCGTGATCGCCGAACGAGAAGGTGGAGGCCTGGCCCTTGTAGGCGCAGACCGTCTTCGTGTTGCTCGGCTGGAGCAGCTCCATGCGCACGTCCTCGCGCGGCAGGTACCAGCGCGTGGGCAGCCCGTTCTCGAACAGGGCCAGCGGCCGCTCCGACTCGGCCAGCAGCTCGCCGTCCAGGCTGACCTTCACGTGGCGCGAGCTGCGGTTCACGTCGATGCGGTGGAAGGGGTCGCGCGGGTGGCCCTGGACGCGCTCGTCCTCCTCGAGCCACTCGTCGAGCGCGCCGAAGTGGAACGCCACGAGCCCGCGCAGCCGCTCCATTCCCTCGATCGGATCCGGGTAGGTCCAGGCCGCCTTCTCGACGTCGCCGATTGCGAAGTAGCGCGTGTCGCCCTTCCAGGGGCAGTGCGTGCTGTAGCCGGTCTCCCGGAGGAGGTCGGTGCGCACGTCCTCCTCGGGGAAGTACCAGACCGGCAGGATCCCGGCCTCGTGCAGCATGTGGACGCGCCTGCTGTCGACCACGAGCTCGCCGCCCTTCACCCCGCGCACGCGGCGCGGGATCACGTCGAGGTAGATGGCGCCCTTCCCGGGCGTGTCGAAGTTGAAGCTGCCGGCCGGCCGCTCCCCGAACGGGGCGGCGCCCTTGGTCAAGGACATGCCCCGAGACTAGAGAGCGGCTTAGCGCTCCTCTGGACGCCAGGCGCCCGGGGCGTCGCCGTAGACGCGCCGGTAGGGCCGCTCGGGCATCTGGCCGTGGCCCTTCAGGCGGCCGATGACGATGCCGGCCAGCCCGACGATGCTGAGAATGAGGGAGATGATGAACATGCCTCCAGGGTGGCGGACCACCCCGGAGGCTTGTGTGACCGGGGTCACGAGGGCACATTCGCTTCATCGCTCGGTTCGCAGCTCGCCCGCCGGCAGCCGCAGCACCACGAGGGCGCCGCCCAGCGCGATCGGGGCGGCCACCAGGAACACGGTTCGCACCGCGCCCACGATGTCTGACACCAGGGCGGGGTCCACGTGGCCGATCACGCCGGCCGGGCGGCGCCCGTCCCGGAGTGGGCGACCTGAACGCCATGGAGCGCTCGGGGCTGGTCAGCCGGGAGCGCCTGGCGGAGAACCGGCGCGTTGAGCGCATCGAGCTCACCGCGAAGGGCGAGCGCAGCTTCCTGAAGCTGCGCGAGGCGGCGATGAGGAGAGCCGCTCAGTGGGGCGCCGCTCGGCGCTCTTCCGGCTCCAGGCGCCCGGCGCGTCGCCAGGCACCCGTCGATAGGGCCGCTCGCCAGGTTGCCGTGGCAAAGGATCAGTCGGT
The DNA here is from genome assembly GCA_038215095.1 of Solirubrobacterales bacterium. Taxonomy (GTDB): domain Bacteria; phylum Actinomycetota; class Thermoleophilia; order Solirubrobacterales; family Thermoleophilaceae; genus DATACN01. The sequence goes on from JBBQRG010000106.1 coordinate 2,085, forward strand.
CGAGCGGACGCCGATGCAGTGGACGTTCGCGTCGCCGCCGCCGTGATTGTTGACCTTGCAGGTCACAACCATCGCCTGTGCGCTGGTGTTCGACGTGACGATGAACTGTTGCGCAGAGGTCGTGGCGGTTACTTCTAAGTCGGAGCCGGGACTGATGGTGCTTCCCGAAGCGCCCGTCGTCGGGTCGAGCGAAGTGAGCTTGAGGTCGCCGCCCAAAGGAGCGCGCGTGTTGTGCACCCGCACGTCGGAGTTGTTATCGCTGTCTCCGTCGGTCGTGACGGTCGCGCCCATCGCCGGAAACGAAAGCAGCGGCAGCTGCGTCGTCGAGGTCGAGTCGCCGCGCCCGTAGACGATGAGGGTGGCCTGGTTGAAGGCCGACGCCGGCTGGCCACCCAGCGCGTCGGCATTCGACGCGGCGTCCGCATGCCCGGCGGTGTCGGCGCGCCCAGCCGTGGTTGCCCGGTCCGCGCTCTTCGCGCTCCGGACCTTGCTGAGCGCGCTCTCCTTGATCTGCTTGCCCCCCAGCGTGTTCGAGCGGATGTCTCCGCCTCGAACGGACTTGTTCTTGACCGCGCGACTACCCACGGAGCCGGTCTTCAGCGCAGCCGACCCGATCGAGTGGGTGGCGACCCCGTAGGACACTCCGCCGAGCGACACGAACAGCGCGACCAGCGCCACTGCCATGGCGGGGGACGGCCGGAATCGGGGGAGGCGTTTCACGTTCGGAGGGATTCTCTCCCGAGCGGCCCTCCGCCGTCAAGTGCGCTAGGCGCTCGAGCTGCCCGCCTCCACCTGCTCCGGCACCTCGATGTCCTTCTTCAGGATCTTGCCGGTGGGGCCCTTCGGGAGCTCGTCGCAGAACCAGATCTTGCGCGGGTACTTGTAGTTGGCGACTTCCTTCTTGACGTAGTCGCGCAGCTCGTCCTCGGAGAGCTCCTCGCCCTTCTTCAGCACCACCGCGGCGCCGACCTCCTCGCCCATCTTCTCGTCCTCGACGCCGATCACGGCGGCCTCCTGGACTGAGGGGTGCTCGTAGAGCACCTCCTCGACCTCGCGCGGGTAGACGTTGTAGCCGCCGCGGATGATCAGCTCCTTCTTGCGGTCGACGATGAAGTAATAGCCGTCCTCGTCGATCTTGCCCATGTCGCCGGTGAAGAACCAGCCGTCCTTGATCGCCTCCTCGGTGGCGTCGGGGCGGTTCCAGTAGCCCTTCATCACGTTGTGGCCCTTGATGACGATCTCGCCTACCTCGTCGCCCTCGACGTCGTTGCCGTCGTCGTCCACGAGCTTCATCTCGACGCCCTCGATCGGGGTGCCGATCGAGCCGGGCTTGCGCTCCTTGTCGGGGTGGTTGAACGACGCAACCGGTGATGTCTCGGAGAGACCGTAGCCCTCGAGGATCTTGCAGTCGAAGGTCTCCTCGAAGTTCCGCATCAGCTCCTCGGGCATGGCCGAGCCGCCCGACATGCAGAGCCGCAGGGACGAAATGTCGAAGTCCTTGCACTTGTCGGAGTGCAGCATCGCGTTGTACATCGTCGGGACGCCCTGGAAGATCGTGACCTTGTCGCGCTCGATGATCTCGAGCGCCTTGTCGGGGTCGAAGCGCGGGATCTGGGTCATCATCGCGCCGACCGCGATGCAGGCGTTCATGTTGCAGGTCTGGCCGAAGGAGTGGAACAGCGGCAGCGCGCCCAGCGCGATGTCGTCCTCGGTGGTGCCGGCCAGGCCGACCGCCACCTCGGCGTTCTTCTTCATGTTCGAGTGGGTCAGCTCGGCGCCCTTGGGCTTGCCGGTGGTGCCCGACGTGTAGAGGATCACCGCGGTGTCCTCGGCGTCGCGCTCGGACATCTCCTCGAGCGCGTCCTGGCCGCCCACGAGCTCCTCGAACTCGCCGGGCTTGACGAGCACGACCTCGGTCCCGCCGGACTCGGCGCCCTTCTCCGCCGCTTCGGCGAAGTCGTGCCAGGCGAACAGCACCTTGGCCTCGGGATCCTCGAGGTAGAACTCGACCTCGCGGCCCTTCAGCAGCACGTTCATGGGCACGACGATGCCGCCCGCACGCAGGATCCCGTAGTAGACGGTGGGGAAGTAGGGGACGTTCGGGAGCATGATCCCGACGCGGTCGCCCTCCTCGACGCCCTTCTCACGCAACATCCCGGCCACGCGCTTCGCGCCCTCGTCGAGCAGCGAGTAGCTCACCTCGGTGTCGTTCAGCTTGACGGCGAGCCGGTCGCCGTCCTTCTCAGCAGAGTCGACCAGCAGGCTGGCCAGGTTGTCGCTCATCCTCGTTCCCTCCCGACGTTCTCAGAGGAGCGGGAGGCTATCCCTTCTGCAGCAGTGCGACGTACTTTCGCCTCCGGGGATTGGCCGACCAGATCGGCGCGTAGCGCTTCATGAAGTAAGTGACCGGATCGTCCACCCGGTTGGCGAGGTAGTCGACCACCTCGTAGCCGTCGGGCCCGTCGTAACCGAAGTGCGGCGCGCGCGGGTCGGGCAGGATGTCGTCGGCCATCAGAATGCCGCCCGAGCGGCAGAGCTCGTAGGCGTTGCAGATATCTCCCACGCGACCTCTGGGTAGAGGTGCGAGCCGTCCACCCAGATCAGGTCGAATGCCTCCAGCCCGAGCGACGGCAGGAAGATGCTGTTCGCCTTGATCAGCTCGATGTTGGGACCGGCGGTGTTCTCGGCCAGGCGCTGGACGAACGCGTGTCGGTTGGCGGGATCCTCGCGCTGATACGTCCCGGCGAAGATCGGATCGTCGTCGGGCAGCTCCAGCGTGACGATCTGGGCTGCGGGAAACAACAGCGAAAGCAGCCGCGTGGTCTCCCCGTCGAACGTCCCGATCTCGAGGATGCGGCGAACCTCGAAGCGCTGGGCGGCGCACGCAAACAGCACCCAGTGGACCGACGCCGTGCCCTCCTGCGCCATGAAGGGCGGCTTGCCGAGCCCGGTGAGGACGTCGTCCAGCCGCACGACCGCGCGGTCGTAGTCGAACCCGAGGCGGTGGAACTTCTCGCGCTCCGCGGCGGCCGTCTCGGCCTCGTCGTACCTCGCTTCGTAGCCCCGCTGCCTGACCCTGTCGACGAAGCCCCCGGCCTTCATACGGCTAGAGCAGGCCCGCGAGGGAGGTCCCGATGTCGCGCGCGGCGTCGAACAGCGGCGACGGCACGACACCGATGGCGATCGTCGCGACGGCGAACAGCACGGCGATCGCGAGCACCTCCGGCTGCGAGCGCGCGTCGGCCTCGGGGGACCAGCCGGCCACCGGCTTCACGCGGCGGCGCGTGACGGCCGGCAGCTCCACGTCCACGCTGCCCATCCACATCACGGCAAGCACACGGAGGTAGTAGACGAGCGACACGATCGAGCCGAGCACGATCACGACGCCGAGCCAGGCGTAGTCGCCCGACACGGAGGCGTCGATCAAATAGAACTTCCCGATGAAGCCGGCCGTGGCGGGGAAGCCGGCCAGCGACAGCATCGCGATCGTCATCGGCCAGGCCAGCCAGGGCTGGGCGCGGCCGAGGTCCTCGAGCGAGGAGAGGTCGTCGCCGAGCTCCGACACGCGCTCGCGGGCGACGACGACGGCGAAGGCGGTCACGTTCATCACCAGGTAGGCGGCGAGGTAGAAGGCGGTGGCCTGGAGGCCCAGGCGAGTGCCCACCACGACGCCGGCGAGCAAATAGCCGGCCTGCGCGACGCCCGACCAGGCGAGCATGCGCTTGAGCGAGCGCTGGGGGATGGCCCCGGCGTTGCCGATCGCGATCGTCAGCGTGGCGAGCACGGCCAGGGCAGGAGCCCAGTTGAGCTGCGTGTTGACGACGGCCTCGTCGAGGAGGCGCAGGAAGATCGCAAAGGCCGCGGCCTTGGTCGCAACGGCCATGAAGCTCGTGATCGGCGTGGGGGCACCCTGGTAGGCGTCGGGCGTCCACTGGTGGAAGGGCGCCACCGACGCCTTGAAGGCGAGCCCGGTCAGGGCCAGCGCCACGCCGGTGAGCAGCAGCGGGTCCCCGGCCGACACGCTCTGGCCGATCGCGCGGGCGATCTGGTCGAAGCCGGTCGAGCCGGTGGCCCCGTAGATCAGGGCGAGCCCGTAGAGGAGGGTCGCGGAGCCCACCGAGCCGATCACCAGGTACTTCAGGCCGGCCTCGAGCGAGGAGCGCCTTCGCACCTCGGACGCGCACAGCACGTACAGCGGAATGGAGAGCAGCTCGAGCCCCACGAACAGCGTGAGCAGGCTCTCGGCCTCGGCCAGCACCACCATGCCGGTGATCGAGCCAAGCAGGAGGCAGTAGTACTCGCCGTGGCCGGCCTCGTCGACGGCGTGGGAGCGCAGCGACAGCACGATCGTCGCCAGGCCCGACACGTAGAACAGCATCGACATGCCGATCGACAGCGTGTCGACGCCCAGCGCGCCCCGGATGATCGTCGGGCGGTTGCCGGGCTCCCAGATCCAGATCGACAGGCCGATCGCGGTCAGCAGCGCAACGGCGGTCAGCAGCGGCACGAGCACGGCGCGCGCGAAGCGCTGGGGCAGCAGGCCCACCATCAGCACCACCACCGCGCCGGCGGCCGTGGCCATCAGCGGCGACAGCTGCTTGTAGGAGATGACGGGGGCGTGGACGGCGGCCAGCAGGCTCATGGGGTGGCCGCCTTTGCTCGCTCGATCTTCGCCACGGTGGCCTTCTCGGTGCGGTGGAGCACGAGCTGCGGGTAGAGGCCCAGAGCTACGATCACGGCCACCAGCGGCGCGATCGCGCCGAGGTCGATGCGGGCCAGGTCGCCCGGTGTGACGGCCGGGCCCGTCCGGTTGTGCATCGTGCGCTGGTAGACGCGGATCATGTAGACGGCCGCCAGCGCCACGCCCACGCTGGCCACCAGGCCGAACACGAGCTTGTTCTCGAAGGTGCCGAACAGGATCAGGATCTCGCCGACGAAGTTGGGCGAGCCGGGCATGGCGAGGGTGGCGAAGGTCACGACCAGGAACAGCGAGGCCAGCACGGGCGCACGGAAGGCCACGCCGCCCAGCTCGCCGAGTTTCTCGCTGCCGCCCGCGCGCGCGGCGATCACGCCCACTATCAGGAACAGCGGCACCACCACCAGGCCGTGGTTGACCATCTGCATGACCGCGCCCTGGGCGCCCTTGTCCTCGAGCGCGAAGATGCCGAGCGTGATGAAGCCCAGCTGGGCGATCGACGAGTAGGCGATCACAAGGCGCACGTCCTCTTGAGAGAAGGCGAGGATCGAGCCGTAGAGGATCGAGAACACCGCCAGCCCGATCATCAGGTTCTGGAAGTGGTGCGCGGCATCGGGCAGGATCGGCAGCACGATTCGCAGGAAGCCGTAGACGCCCACCTTCGACAGCACGCCCGAGAGCAGCGCGAGCACCGGCAGCGGGCTCGAGCGGTAGGTCTCCGGGATCCAGCCGTGCAGCGGGAAGAGCGGTGCCTTGACGAGGAACGCCACCGCGAACAGCAGGAAGATCCACTCCTGCGTGCCGGTGCCGAGCGTGTGCCGCTGCAGGGCGGCCAGCGAGAAGCTGATGCCGCCGCCGTCCGGCGCCGACAGCGCCCCCAGCGCCACCGCGCCCGCCAGCATCAGCAGCGAGCCGCTGAGCGTGTAGATCACGAACTTGGTGGTGGCCCGCACGCGCTCGCCCGTGCCCC
>JBBQRG010000107.1:0-7536 GCA_038215095.1 Solirubrobacterales bacterium
CGTCGATCGTCGGAGATTGCGGAACCTTCAGCCTCCTGGTGCGTTAAGGGGACGAACGGTGGGCGCAGGGAAGCGCCGGCCGTGCAGCAAGCGAAGGGCCCCGCCCCCCGGGGCTCTTCGTGGTTCAGGCACGCCGCACCGCGGGCGCGGTCTCGAGCAGCTCGTAGGGCAGCGCCTCGAGGCGATGGCCGTCGCGCCCCTCCATCGGGCCGGCCACGCAGAGCGAGTTCAGCACCGACTCCGCCGTGACCTCGGCGGCGGCCTCGAACAGCTCGCGCAGCGCCGGCGAGTCGTCGCGCAGCATGTGCAGCCGCAGCTCGGGCTCGTCGCTTCGGTGCGGCACGGTCTGCGCAGTCGAGAAGGCGAGCGCGTACTCGCCGCTGCCGTTCGAGGCGAAGCTGCCCGCGCGGCCGAGGCCGAAGGCGGTGCGCGCGGCCACGCGTCCCAGCTGGCGCTCTGACAGCGGCGCGTCGGTGGCCAGCACGATCATGATCGAGCCGCCGTCGCCGGGCGGGCCGGGAGCGTCCGCGGGTCCCGCGCCGGTGAGCATGTGCAGGTCGCGGCGCCCGCCGAAGTTCGACACCACCAGGCAGCCGAGCGTGAAGCCGCCCTCCACCAGCCGCGACGCGCAGCCCACGCCGGCCTTGAAGCCGAAGCAGGCTGTGCCGGTGCCCGCGCCGACCGCGCCCTCGGCCACTTCCTCCTCGGACGCGGCGGCGATCGCCTCCAGCGCGTGCCCGGGCCTCACGCTCAGCGCGCGGGCGTCGTTCAGCCAGCCGTCGAAGCACTCCCCCACCACCACGTTCACCGTGTCGCGGTCGCGGGCGGCCTCCGGGTTCTGGTCCAGCAGGTGCCGCACGCCGCCCTCCCACACCGGCCCGACCGAGAGCGTGTTCGTGAGCAGGATCGGGCTCTCGAGCGTGCCCAGCTCGGCCAGCTGGCTCAGCCCGGCGGGCTTGCCGTAGCCGTTGATCACGTGGCAGGCGGCAAGCACCTTGTCCGCGTAGAGGTTGCCACCGTGGGGGAGCACCGCGGTCACTCCCGTGCGCACCGAGTCGCCCTCGTTCAGCGTGCGGTGGCCCACGAGCACGCCGGGCACGTCCACCAGCGAGCAGCGGGGGCCAGGCGGCAGCCGGCCGACCGTGTAGCCAAGCTCGCGCAGGCGCCGGCGCACGGCCTGACCATAACCTTGCGGCCGTGTCAGTGACCGCGACCCGAGCACCGCTGCGCGTGGCCTTCGGCGGGGGCGGCACCGACCTGCCCTCCTACTACCGCGAGCACGGCGGCGGCTTCGTGGTGTCCACCGCGATCGACCGCTACGTGCAGGTGCTCGTGTCGACGAGCTTTCAGCGCCGCTACCGCCTGAAGCACCTCGAGTGGGAGGAGGTCGACGGCCCCGGGCAGGTGCGCCACCCGATCCTGCGCGAGTCGCTTGAGCGGCACTGGCGCGGCGGCCCGATCGAGCTGGCCTCGGTCGCGGACGCACCGCCCGGGACGGGCCTTGGCTCGTCCGGGGCCTACGGCGTGTGCGCGATCAAGGCGCTGAAGCTGGCCGGCGGCGGGGACGCCTCCCCCGACGAGCTGGCGGAGGCGGCCTGCGAGATCGAGATCGAGGCGCTCGGGCGCGCGATCGGCAAGCAGGACCAGTACGCGTCCGCCTTCGGCGGCGTGCGCGCCTACACGTTCAACCCAGACGACAGCGTGGACGTGCGCCGCCTGGAGCTATCGCCGGAGGTGCTCGAGGCGCTGCGCGAGCGCTTCCTGCTCTTCTACAGCGGCCGCGAGCGCTCCGCCTCGGACGTGCTCGCGGGCATGGGGCCCTCCGACGCCAAGGTCAGGCAGGCGCTCGACCGGCTGCGCGAGCTGGCGCTGGGCACCTGCGCCGCGCTCGAGGCGGGCGACCTGGACGGCTGCGCGGAGCTGATGAACGAGAGCTGGGAGGCAAAGCGCCACCGCGCCCCGGGCACCGTGCTGCCCGAGATGGACGACATGCGCGACCTGGCCCGCCGCTCGGCGGGCGCCGGCGTGCTGTCGCTGGGTGCCGGCGGCGGGGGGTTCCTGCTCGTGCTGTCGGACGACCCGCAACGCACGCGCGCCGCGATGGACGAGGCCGGCGCGCCCGAGCTCCGCTTCGGGCTCGACGGGGCGGGCTGCGTGGAGCTGGGCCCGCCCCCTCAGTGAGCGGCGGCGGGCGGCTGCCCGCGCAGCGCGCCGACGAGGCCCCAGGCCGACACCACGGCCCAGACGCCCTCGAGCATCAGGAAGCCCCAGTTCTCGCCCGCCAGCGCCACCACGGCCAGCACCACCGAGCCCACGAAGTTCAGGACGAGGTAGACCAGCGAGTGCGGCGACATGCTTCCCCGCTGGGCGGCGATGAAGGCGATCAGGATGAGGACTGCTCCGGCGATTTGGGCGATCTGGTCCATCGCCCGAGAGTAAGGATCAGACCGGCTTCGTGGTCATCGCCCAGATGGCGACCAGGTCGGCCACCAGGACCAGCGCGATGAGCACGGTGGCGGCCTTCAAGAGGCCGCCACCTCCCCCGCCGTCGCGCCGGGCGCGGCGCAGGCCGAGGCCGATGAGCAGCATGGAGATCAGGAGGAACAGAAGCGTGGGGTCGGCCACGATGTAGCCGATGCCGAGCCAGGCCGGGTCGTTGTCGCTGGAGCCGGGGAACTCCTTCGAGCGAATCCATTCGGCGGCCCCTCGCATCACGATGAAGCCGGGCAGCGCCCCGTAGACGAGCGCGCGAAAGGAAAGCCGCGACACCTGGCCGTTTCGCGCTGAGCTCCCGAGCGAGGTGATCGCCAGCACGAAGCCACCGACCATGACCATCGCGCCGAGCACGTGCAGGAACAGCGGCAGATCCCAGCTGTGCGGGCGGATGACGGCCAGCACGCTCATGCTCCCGGCTTCCAGACCATGACGACGAGCAGGGCGAGCACGAACACCGTGCGCAGCCAGTGCCACTGCGCCAGCTTGCCGGCAGCCGGATCGTCGAGGGCCAGCTGGGCGCGGCGGCCCAGTTCGGTGGCGCCGGCCCACAGCACGATCGCCCCGAGGATCCAGCCGTCCCAGGGGTGGTAGCCATCCACCTGGATCGCCAGCGCGATGCCCAGCAGCAGCGTGCCCAGGCCGCCGACGGCCCAGAAGATGTTGGCCACCGAGGCCGTCCGCGCGGGCGCCGGAGCGCCCAGCACCACCGCGCTGTAGACCACCACGGTGCCCACGAGCATGAAGGCCGAGAGCACGTGCAGGAACAGGAGCCAGTCGTACACGGCGCGACACCCTACCGAGGCGTCAAGTCGGAGTGGAGGTCAGCCGGTCAGCCGACGCCGGCGGGCGCCTGCTCGCGCTCGGAGCTGACCCGCTGGATGGGCATCCAGGACGCGAACACGGCCGGCAACGTGCACGGCGGAACGATCATGAAGCTCTGCGACGACGTGGCCGGCATCGCCGCGATCCGGCACTGCGGCACGCGCGTCGTGACCGCCGGGATGGACCGCATGACCTTCGAGGATCCGGTGGTGTTGGGCAACCTCGTGACCTGCCAGGCCGCCGTGAACGCGGCTTGGCGCACGTCGATGGAGGTCGGCGTGAGGGTGCACGCCGAGGACATCCGAAGCGGCGCGGTCACGCACACCTCCACCGCCTACCTGACGATGGTGGCGCTGGGCGAGGACGGGCGGCCCAGCGAGGTGCCGCCGCTCGCTCCGGACACCGAGGACGAGCTGAGGCGCGAGCGAGAGGCCCAGCTGCGGCGCGACAACCGGCTGGCCGAGCGCGAGCAGATCGTGTCGAGCCGGCACTCAGTGGGTAGGTAGGCCTGATGGACTACCTCGACGTGGCGGAACGCAGCTGGCCGCTGCTCGGCCGGCTGATGAAGGGCCACACGGTGGCCTACCGCGTCACGCACGGCGTGGTCGGGCACCGCTTCCCGGGCCTGCCGCCGATGCTGTTGCTCGACCACGTGGGCGCGAAGAGCGCGCAGCGCCGCACGTCGCCGCTCGAGTACACACGCGACGGCAACCAGCTCGTGCTGGTGGCCTCGAAGGGTGGCCACCCGAGGAACCCTGCGTGGTTCCACAACCTGCGCGCCAACCCCGACACCACGGTCCAGGTGGGCTCGGAGCGCCGCCAGGTGCACGCCCGCGTCGCGCGGCCGGAGGAGCGCGGCCGGCTGTGGGACATGGCCGTGGAGACCTACTCCGGCTTCGACGAGTACCAGCAGCGTGCCGAGCGCGAGATCCCGCTGGTCGTGCTGGAGCCGCGATGAGCGAGCAGTTCGTCAATGTCGGCGACGTCGAGCTCTGCTACGAGACCTTCGGCGACCCGAGCGACCCCGCGCTGCTGCTGGTGATGGGCCTCGGCACGCAGATGCTGGCCTGGCGCGAGGGGTTCTGCCAGGAGCTCGTGAAGCGCGGCTTCTTCGTGATCCGCTACGACAACCGCGACGTGGGCCGCTCCACCCGCTTCAGCGGCGTCAAGCCGCCTGGCGCGGTCGAGCTGCTGCGGCGCAAGCCGCGCAACCTCGCCTACACGCTCGATGACATGGCCGACGACGGGCTCGGTCTGCTCGACGCGCTCGGGGTCGAGCGGGCGCATGTGGCCGGTGCCTCGATGGGCGGCATGATCGCCCAGGTGATGGCGGTGCGCCATCCCGAGCGCGTCCTGTCGCTGACCTCGATCATGTCCACCACCGGCGGGCGCTTCGTGGGCCTGCAGTCCCCGCGCGTGATCCCCTACCTGCTGGGTCGCCCACCCGCGGACGAGGAGCAGTACGTCGAGCGGGCGCGCAGCCTGTTCGACGTGATCGGCTCGCCGGGCTTCAAACGCGACGACGACGAGTTCCGCGAGCTGGCGCGCGAGAGCTTTCGCCGCGGGATCAGTCCCTCGGCCACCGGGCGCCAGCTGGCCGCGATCGTCGGCGCGGGCAACCGCACCGACGACCTGCGCCGCATCAAGGCGCCCACGCTCGTGATCCACGGCAGCGACGACAAGATGATCGCGCCCTCGGGCGGCCGGGCCACCGCGAAGGCGATCCCGAACGCGAAGCTGATGGTGATCGAGGGCATGGGTCACGACCTGCCGCGCGGGCTCTGGGAGCGGCTGGCCGACGCGATCGCGGAGAACGCCGCCCGCGCGAACGAGCTGGACACGAGCGCGGCCGCGTGAGCGACGGCATCCTCGAACGGGTACTGGGGGCGGCGGCCGGGTCGGCCCGCATGGCGGGAGCGGCCGCCGGCGACCTGGCCAGCGCGGTCAACCCGCTCGGCGGCAACGGGCACAACGGCGACTGGCTGGACGAGTGGGACCCCGAGTACGTGCGCCGCACGCTGCCGGCGATGCGGATGCTGGCCGACGTGTACTTCCGAGCGGAGGTGCGCGACTTGAAGAACATCCCCGCCGAGGGACCCGTGCTGCTGGTGGGCAACCACTCCGGCGGCACGCTGATCGCCGACACGTTCGTGTTCGCGCAGGCGTTCTATTACTACTTCGGCGTGACCCGCCGCTTCCACCAGCTGGCCCACGACCTGGTCTTTGCGCTGCCGGGCGCGCGCGCGAGCATGGCGCGCTACGGCACCGTGCCCGCGTCGCCCGACAATATGGCGGCCGCGCTCGAACGCGACGCCGCGCTGCTCGTCTATCCGGGCGGCGACCACGAGACCTACCGGCCCAGCTGGGAGTCCTCCAAGATCGACATGGCCGGCCGCACGGGCTTCGTGAAGCTGGCCATCGAGCACGACGTCCCGATTGTCCCGATCGTGGCGATCGGCGGCCAGGAGACCGCGCTCTTCCTGGGCCAGGGCCGCGACCTGGCGAAGCTGCTGCGGCTGAACCAGCTGTTCCGGGTGAAGGTGGCCCCGGCACAGATCGCGCCACCGTTCGGGCTCACCTTCATGGACCTGCCGGGGCGCATCCCACTGCCGGCCAAGATCTCGGTGCGCGCGCTGCCGAAGATCGACCTCAAGAAGCGGCTCGGGGCGAAGCCGGACCTGGACGAGGCGTACGAGCTCGTCAGCGCCACCATGCAGCGGGCGCTCGACAAGCTCTCCGACGAGCGCGACCTGCCGATCGTCGGCTAGCCGCCCGCCTCGGCGGCCGCGGCGCAGCTCTCGCAGACGCCGTGGATCGGGAAGTGGCTGAAGCTCGCCCGAAAGCCGAAGTCCGAGGCGATCGACTTGCGCACCTGGTCGAGCTGCCCGTGCTCCACGGCGCGCACCCGGCCGCAGCGCGAGCACACGAGGTACTCGAGGTCGCGGCCCTGCGCGAGGGCGTAGAGACCGGGCCCGTGCCCGGCGTGCACGTGGCTGACCACGCCCAGCTGCTGCAGCCGCTCGAGGTTTCGGTAAACCGAGGTCAGCTCCAGCTCGGGCAGTCGCCCGTCGAGCCCCGCGGCGATGTGCTCGGCGGTGAGCGGCTCGTCGGCCGCGAACAGGGCGTCCAGCACCATCCGCGCCGGCAGCGACACGCGGTGGCCCGCGCTGCGCAGCGCGCCCACCACCTCCTCGGCTCCCTCGAAGTGGAGCGGCGTGCGCTCGGGGGCCTCGGTCATGCGGCCTCGGACTCGCGCATGTGCGCCGTCCAGCGCTCCTCGATACGGCCGAAGTGCCAGACCGCCAGCGCGGCGACCCAGGTCAGCACGAACAGCCCGGCGATCGCGTAGCCCACGACGTTCAGGTCGAGGTGCGACACGAAGTCCCAGATCCCGCCGCTCAGCGACAGCCTGTCGGCCAGCACGGCCAGCAGCTCAACCGAACCGATCAACAGGGCCACCGCCACCGACAGGCCGGTCACGGTGATGTTGTAGAAGATCTTGCGGATCGGCTTCGAGAAGGCCCAGCCGTAGGCGAAGCTCATGAACGCCCCGTCGAGCGTGTCGAACAGCGACATGCCGGCGGCGAACAGGATCGGCAGGCAGATCACCGCGTAGAACGGCAGGCCGCTTGCCGCGGCGCCGCCCGCCAGCACCAGCAGGCCCACCTCGGTGGCGGTGTCGAAGCCCAGCCCGAAGAGGCAGCCGAGCGGGTACATCTGCCATGGCTTGCTGATCGCGCCGGTCGCGCGCCCGTAGAAGCGATTCATGAAGCCGCGCGCGTTCAGCTGGCGCTCGAGCTCGCGCTCCGAGAACTCGCCGCGGCGCATGCGCAGGAACACCCGGACGATGCCGACGAGCACGACGAGGTTGACGATCCCGATCAGGAACAGGAACGTGCCCGAGACCGTCGGGCCGATCAGGCCCGTCGCCTGGTGCAGCGTGGAGCCGTCGTTCGACACGTCGCCGCTGAGCCCCCTGATGCCGATCGCGAAGCCGACGGCGAGCAGGAACACGATCGTCGAGTGTCCGAGCGAGAAGAAGAACCCGACCCCGAGCGGCCGCTGGCCGTCGCTCATCAGCTTGCGGGTGGTGTTGTCGATCGCGCCGATGTGATCGGCGTCGAAGGCATGCCGCATGCCCAGCGTGTAGGCCGTGATGCCGACGCCGATGCCGAAGATGCCGCTGCCCACGTGCAGGTGCGCGGGCGCCACGGCGAA
>JBBQRG010000108.1:0-7276 GCA_038215095.1 Solirubrobacterales bacterium
CAGCGTCGGCATCGTGAGTTACGTTCCTCATGGCGGTTCTCCTGTCCTCGATGGATGACTTCGCACTCGCCACGCTCCCAGCAGGAGCAGACGAGGCGGGAGAACCGCCACCTCAAGTTCTACGAGCTACGGGACAACCTCAGCCTACCTTTCGCCACTCTCCAGGATGCGCTTCCACTGACCCCCAGAACGCTGACGGCTCGCGCGACGAGGGGCAGTGTCGTTCGAGCGTTCCCGCGCTTCTGCTCCTCGACGAAGGGAGGAGTCTGCGCGCCTCCCTCGATGCGCCGCTCACTGTAGGGTCGGCGGGAGGCGCCCGGTTCCGCGCGGCTGTGCCGACTGGTTCCGGTGTCCTCGCGCCGCCGCATCGATCCGTGCATGTTCTCCCGCACACGGCTCACCGACGCCCTTCGCCGCGGCATTCGGCTTGGCCCGCCAGTCCCGGAAGGGTCTGGGTGTGACGTCGACCCCGTTCGGCGGCATGAAGGCCTCCGGGCACGGGCGCGACCGCTCGCTGCACGCGCTCGAGCACTGCACGCAGCTCAAGACGACGTGGATCGCGCTCACGTGAGCACGCGCGTGGCGTTCGTCGGCCTGGGGCACATGGGCGCCCCGATGTGTGAGCGTGTCGTGCGAGGCGGCTTCGAGGTCAGCGCGTTTGACCTGCGCCGGGAGGCGCTCGACGCGGCCGTCGTCGCCGGCGCCGCGCCCGCCGCCTCGGCCGCGGAGTGCGCCGCGACAGCCGAGGTGCTCGTGACCATGCTCCCGGCTCCGCCGCACGTCGAGGACGTGCTGCTCGGCTCCGGCGGGGCGCTCGCCGCGCTGCCCGACGGGGCGCTGGCGATCGACATGAGCACGAGCTCGCCGGAGCTCGGGCGACGCATCGCCGAAGCGGCCGCACCGCGCGGCATCGGCTTCCTCGACGCTCCGGTGGCCGACGCGCTGAAGGCGAGTGAGGGCGACCTGCACATCTTCGTCGGCGGCGAGCCCGCGGACGTCGCCCGCGCCCGCCCGGTGCTGGAGACGATGGGGCACCCCGAGCGCGTCGTGCACGTCGGGCCCCGGGGTGCCGGCTACGCGGTCAAGCTGCTCGTGAACCTGCAGTGGTTCGTGCACGCCGCCGCGGCCGCCGAGGCGCTCGTGATCGGCACGCGCGCGGGGATCGACCTTCGGACACTGCACACGGCCCTCGCCGCCGGCCCGGCGCGATCCTCGTTCCTCGAGAACGAGGCGCTCGAGGTGCTCGAGGACGGCGAGTACGGAGAGCGCTTCCCGCTCGGCCTGGTGGCGAAGGACCTTGGGATGGCGCTCGAGCTCGCGCACGAGTCGGGCATCCCGGCCGAGCTGTCGGCGCGCACCCACGACCTCTACGACCGCGTGCTGGAGCGCTACGGCGCCGCCGCGGGGGAGATGGCGGTGGTGCGCTACTACGAGGACCTCGCGGGGGTGCGGCTGCGCTTCGGGGCGCCCGATGGCGGTTGAGGCTGCGCTGCGCGTCCCCCCGCGCCCCGAGATGGTGCTCGGCGACGGGGCCGTGGACGACCTCCCGGAGCTCGTGGGGCGGCTCGGGGAGGACGCCGCCTTCGTGGTCACCGACCGCGGGCTGGTCGACGCCGGGTGGCCGGCCTCGTGGCGGGGCGGCTCGAGGCCGCCGGGCTGCGCAGCGCCGTCCACGACGGCGTCGGGGCAAACCCGTGCGCGGCCGACGTGGTGGCCGGCTCGGCGGCGCTGCGCGCCTTCGGCCGCGCCGTGATCGTCGCCGTCGACGGCCTCGAGCACCGCGGCAGGCGTGAGCTGCTGCGCGCACCGGTGGTCGACAGGGCGGGTGGGGTGCCGGAACCGGGTCTTGAGCGACCGTGGCCGGCTGCCACTGTGATCTGCCTGATCCTTCTAGGTGGCGGACACGGCGGCCGGGCTTGAGCCTTCGTAGCCGAGCTCTTGTGAGATCTCGTGGGTGTGGCCGGTCATGAAGGTCGCGAGCTTGGTCATGTCGAGCTGTCGGAGGCGGGCGAGTGGCGCCGAGACGCTGATCGCGGCGATGGCGTGCCCGTTGTCGTCGAGGATGGGCACGCCGACGCAGCCGACGTCGGTCTCGTACTCCTCGTTCTCGATGGCGTATCCGCGGGCTCGGATGCGGTCCAGCTCCTGGCGCATCGCCGTGGCGCTGGTGATCGTGTGGGAGGTGAGGCTCTTCAGGGGCGCGGCGGCGAGCAGGTCGGCGCGGGCCTCGTCGGGCTGGAAGGCGAGCATCGCTTTGCCTCCGCCGCAGGCGTGGGCGACCGCGCGCAGTCCGATCTGCGTGAACATGCGGACTGCTCGTGAGCTCTCGGCCTGGTCGACGTAGGCGGCCGTGAACTGCTCGAGCACGACGAGGTTGGTGGTCTCGTCGCCGTGGTCGCGGATCGCCTCGAGATGCGGGTGCGCGATGGCGCGCAGGCGAGCGACGCGGAGCTCCGGGCCGCCGGCCAACGCGACGACCTTGTGGCTGAGGCGGTAGCGGCCGGAGCGCTTGTTCTGCACGACATAGCCGCACGCGATCAGCGTGGCGAGCAGGCGGTGCACGGTGCTGGGCTGCAGCCCGGTCTCGCGGCCGAGGGCGACGAGGCCGACCTCGTCACGCGCCGCGACGGCTTCGAGCAGCGCCAGCGCTCTGGCTACGGACTGCACGGTGGGTTGAGACTGGGAGGTCCCCCCGACAGCTTCCGGCATACGGAAATTGTAGACCACTTGACGGAAAGCCGCGGAAGCTGATAAACCGTCCAATATACGAAACAGTGTTTCCGTCTTACGGAAGCCTGGGGGCGGCCAGAGGAGGAGGAGAGGCATCTACCTGCAATCGACCGCCTGGCTCTCGTGGATGGTGCCGTGAACCCGAATCCCTCCGACGGAAGGCTCCCATGAGCTCACCCGCCCCGTCCGCGACCCAGATGCCCGCCATGGACGCGGTCGTGAAGGTCCTCGAGTCCGAGGGGGTCGATCTCGTCTTTGGGATCCCCGGCGCGGCGATCCTGCCCTTCTACAAGGCGCTGATCGGCTCCTCGATCCGCCACGTCACGGTTCGCCACGAGGAGGGCGGGACCCACGCCGCGGACGGCTACTCGCGCGCCACCGGCAGGATCGGCGTCGCGGCCGGGACCTCGGGCCCGGCGGGAACGAACATGGTCACCGGGCTCTATACCGCGATCGCGGACTCGGTGCCGATCCTCACGATCACGGGGCAGGTCCCAATCGACCAGCTCGACCGCGAGGGCTTCCAGGCGGTCGACATCGCCGAGATCGTGCGGCCCGTGGTGAAGAAGAGCTACCTGGTCAGCCAGGCTGCCCAACTTCCTTGGGTGTTCCGCGAGGCCTTTCAGATCATGCGCTCGGGCCGCCCCGGGCCGGTGCACATCGACCTGCCGGTCGACGTCCAGCAGGAGCTGATCACCTACGACCCCGAGGTAGACGGTCCGCTGCCCGTGCGTCGTGAGGCGCCGCACCCGGTGGCCGTCGAGCGCGCCATCGACCTGCTGCTGAGCGCCAAGCGGCCGCTGCTCATGCCGGGCGGCGGCGTCATCACCGCAGAGGCCTCCGACGTGCTCGTGGAGCTGGCCGAGCTGCTGCAGATCCCGGTCCTGCCGACGCTGATGGGCTGGGGCGCGATCCCGAACGACCATCCGCTCTACGTCGGCCTGGCCGGGATACAGACCCAGACGCGCGCCGGCAACGCGGCGTTCTTGGAGGCCGACCTGGTGCTCGCGGTCGGCGCGCGCTTCGCCGAGCGCCACACGGGCGACCTGGAGGTCTACCGGCAGGGGCGCCGCTTCATCCACATCGACGTGGACCCCACCCAGCTCGGCAAGGTGTTCTCGCCCGATTTGGGCATCGTGGCCGACGCGCGGCTGGCGCTCGAAGCGCTGCTGGTGGCCGCAGGGCAGCGCGTCGGGCGGCGGGACACGTCGGGGTGGGCGGCGGGGGTGCCCGAGCGGCGCGAGCAGCTCGCGCGCCGGACCGACTACGACGACGTGCCGATCAAGCCCCAACGCGTCTTTAGGGAGATCAACGAGGTCTTCGACGCCGACACGGTGTTCGTGACGGCGATCGGCCTCTATCAGATCTGGTCGGGTCAGTTCCAGGAGGTCTACAAGCCGCGCCACTACCTGATCTGCGGCCAGGCCGGGCCGCTCGGATGGGAGATCCCCGCGTGCCTGGGCGTGAAGATGGCCGACCCCGACAAGACGGTGGTCGGGGTGGTCGGCGACTACTCCTTCCAGTTCCTCATGGAGGAGGTCGCGGTCGCCTGCCAGTACGAGGTTCCGTTCGTGCTCGTGATGCTCAACAACGCCTACCTCGGGCTGATCCGCCAGGCCGAGCTCAAGTACGAGATGAACCACGGGGTGGACATCGCCTTCGACGAGTCCTACGGCATCGACCACGTGAAGGTGATGGAGGGCATGGGCGCGTTCGGGCGCCGGGTCAGCGAGCCCGAGCAGATCGCCCCAGCGCTGGCGTGGGCGACCGAGACGGCCGAGCGCGAGCGGCGCCCGGTGCTCGTCGAGGTGCTGATCGAGCGCGAAGCCAACGCCGCGATGGGCCCGGCGCTCGACGCCATCAAGGAATGGGAGCCCGCCGACGCCGGCGACCCGGTCGGCACGGGGGCCACCGCGGCGGCGGTAGGGGACTAGCCGATGCCGCGCTTTGCCGCCAACCTGACCATGCTGTTCACCGAGCGCCCGTTCCTAGAGCGCTTCGGTGCGGCGGCCGCGTCCGGGTTCGAGCACGTCGAGTTCCTGTTCCCCTACGAGCATCCCGCCGACGAGGTGCGGGCGGCGCTGCATGACGCCGGGCTCGGGCAGGTGCTGTTCAACCTGCCCGCGGGAGACTGGGCGACCGGGGACCGCGGCATCGCCGCCGACCCCGGCCGGGTCGACGAGTTCCGGGCTGGCGTGGACCGCGCGCTGGAGTACGCGGCCGCCCTGGAGTGCCCGCGGCTGAACTGCCTCGCGGGCCTGCGGCTCGAGGGCGTGGCTCACGCAAAGCAGTGGGACGCGCTGGTCGACAACGTTCGCTACGCCGCCGGGCGCCTGGCCGAGGAGGCCCGGACGCTGGTCGTGGAGCCCGTCAACGACAAGGACGTCCCCGGCTTCTTTCTGCCGACCACCGCCGACGCCATCCGGCTGCTCGACGAGGTGGCCGATCCCAGCGTCCGCCTGCAATTCGACGTATACCACGTGCAGCGCATGGAGGGCGACGTCACCGCGCGGCTGCGCGCGCTGCTGCCGCGCATCGCCCACGTGCAGGTGGCCGACAACCCCGGGCGCCACCAGCCTGGCACGGGCGAGCTCAACTTCGCGTTCCTGTTCGACGAGCTCGACCGGCTCGGCTACGACGGGCTCGTCGGCCTCGAGTACGTCCCCGACCCCGATACCGCCGGGTCGTTCGCGTGGCGCGAGCGGCTCGAGTCGACCGTCTCAGACACAGGAGCGTGACGAACATGGAACGCATCGGCTTCATCGGCTTGGGGATCATGGGCAAGCCCATGGCGGCGCGACTCGTCCGCGCCGGCTTCCCCGTGGTCGTCCATAACCGCAGCTCCGGGCCGGCCGACGAGCTGGCCGGCGAGGGCGCGGAGGTAGCCAGCTCGCCGCGCGAGGTGGCCGAGCGCTCAGACGTCGTGGTCACGATGCTCCCCGACTCGCCCGACGTGCAGGCGGTGGCCCTCGCCGACGACGGCGTGCTGGCCGGCGTGCGCGACGGGATGCTGTTCGTCGACATGTCGACGATCGCGCCCGCCACCACGCGCGCCGTGCACGCCGCCTTGGCGGAGCGCGGCGTGGAGGCAGTCGATGCCCCGGTGTCCGGTGGCGAGCCGGCCGCGATCGATGGGCAACTCTCGATCATGGCCGGCGGCAGCGAGGAGGCCGTCGCGCGCGCCCAGCCCGTGTTTGACGAGCTCGGCAAGGCCACCACCCACATCGGGCCGGCGGGCGCCGGGCAGGTGGCCAAGGCCGCCAACCAGGTCGTGGTGGCGCTGACCATCCAGGCGGTGGCCGAGGCGCTGACCCTGGCGCGCAGAGCGGGCGTGGATGCCGCGCGCGTGCGGGAGGCGCTGCTCGGAGGGCTCGCGGAGAGCAAGATCCTCGAGGTGCACGGCGAGCGCATGCTCGAGGGCCGCTACGAGCCGGGCTTCCGGATCGAGCTGCACCGCAAGGACCTCGCGATCGCGCTGCAGGCTGCACGCGAGGAGGGTGTGCCGCTGCTCGCCACCGCCCAGGTGGCCGAGCTGCTCAACGCCCTGATCGCCCAGGGCGCCGGAGGACGGGACCACAGCGCGCTCGTCACGCTCTACGAACAGCTCAGCGCGGCGGCCGACCCCGCCCCGGCCTGAAGACCGGCCGCGAGGAGGAGAAAACCATGGGTGTTCCCGAGCTGCTCACCTCGCTGCGCGAGCTCTATCCGCCCAAGCGCCTGCTGACAACGCCGGCGCAGCTCACGCCGTTTGAGTCCGATGCCCTGACCGCGTTCCGCGCCCGCCCGGAGGCCGTGGTCCTCGCCGAAACCCAGCAGGAGGTCATCGACACCGTCCGCCTCTGTCACCGCGAGGGCGTCCCGTTCGTGGCTCGCGGAAGCGGCACGTCGCTGTCGGGCGGCTCGCTGCCGGTCGAGGGCGGGATCGTCATCGCCCTGAACCGCCTCAACCGGGTGCTGCGGCTCGATCCCGAGCAGCGCATCGCGGTGGTCGAGCCCGGCGTGATCAACGACCACGTCACCCGCGCCGCCGCCCCGCACGGTCTCTACTACGCGCCGGACCCATCGAGCCAGTCCGTGTGCACCATCGGCGGCAACCTGGCCTTCAACTCAGGCGGCGCGCACTGCCTTAAGCACGGCATGACCAGCAACCACGTGCTCGGCATCAGGGCGGTGCTGCCCGACGGCGAGGTCGTCGAGCTCGGCGGCGAGAGTACCGAACCGGTGGGCCCGGACTGGACCGGCATGTTCTGCGGCTCAGAAGGCCTCTTCGGCATCGCGCTGGAGATCACGCTGCGGCTCGTCCCGGTGGCTGAGAGCACCCACACGGTGCTGGCCGCCTATGACAGCCTGCAGGCAGCGGGCGACGCCGTCGCCCAGGTCGTGGCCTCGGGACTGCTGCCCGTCGCCATGGAGATCATGGACGCGCTGGCCATCGAGGCGGCCGAGGCGTCCGTGAAGCCGAACTACCCCAAGGGCGTTCCCGTGCTGCTGATCGTCGAGCTCGAGGGCGAGCGCGAGGTCGTCGACGCCGACGCGGCCCGCCTGC
>JBBQRG010000109.1:0-7208 GCA_038215095.1 Solirubrobacterales bacterium
GGAGAAGGTGGCGCGCGGCATGCGCGGCACGTTCTCGCGTATTCGGTCGAACACGATCACCGTGTCGTAGAGCGAGTAGCCCAGGATCGTGAGCAGGGCGGCCACCGTGGAGGTGGTGACCTCCCTTCCGACGAGGGCGTACACGCCCGCTGTGATCAGGAGGTCGTGCGCCAGCGCTATGAGCACCGGCACGGAGAACTTGAACTCGAACCTGAACCCGATGTAGAGCGAGATCAAGAGCAGCGAGGCGATGACCGCGAGCAGGGCGGTCTGCGCGATCGACTTGCCGAAGGTCGGGCCGATCGAGTTCGTGGAGAACCCGCCCTGGGTGCCGAAGCGATCCTTCAGCTGGGCCTCGACCTTCGTGACCTGCGGCGGCTGCAGGGTCGACGTCGAGATCTGCATGACGTTGTTGCCGAGGCCCTTGTCCTTGACCTTCTGGATCTTGGCGTCGCCGTAGCCGAGCGGCGAGAGCACGCTGCGCACCTGGTCGACGCTGGCGTTCTGCTGCAACGGCGCGGTGATGCGCGTGCCCGACTCGAAGTCGATGCCGAAGTTGATGCCCTTGCCGGCGATGGCCAGCGCGCCGATCACGAGGATCATTCCCGAGAGCGAGAAGAACCAGCGCGAGTTGCCCATGAAGTCGAAGGTCCAGCCCTTGCGCTGCTTGTTGCCCACGCCCAGCGCGCTGGGCCGCGCGAGCAGCCGCGAGCGCGCCATCGAGCCGAGGATGGCCGAGGTGGCGAGCACGGCGGTGAACAGCGACACGATCGTGCCGATGCCCAGCGTGAAGGCGAAGCCCTTGACGCCCGCGGTGGCGAGCGTGAAGAGGATGAAGGCGACGCCGATGGTGACGACGTTGGCGTCGACGATCGTCCGCAGCGCCTTCGAGTAGCCCGCGGCGATGCCGGCCGGTATCGACCTGCCCGCGCGCACCTCCTCCTTGATGCGCTCGTACATGACGATGTTGGCGTCGGCCGCCACCGCCAAGGTGAGCACCAGTCCCGCGATGCCCGGCAGCGTGAGCGTGATCGGGATCAGCTTCACCAGGGCGAACAGCAGCACCGCGTAGGTCAGCAGCGCTCCCGTGGCCACCAGGCCGAGCACCCGGTAGAAGATCAGCAGGAAGAGGATCGTGAGCAGCAGGCCGGCCGCGCCGGCGAGCAGGCCCTGGTGGAGCGCCTGCTGGCCCAGCGTCGCGGAGACCTGGGTCTGCGAAATCAGCTTCAGCTGCACCGGCAGCGCGCCGATCCGCAGGCTCTGGGCCAGGTCCTGCGCCTGGTTGATGTCGCCGATGCCCTCGATCGAGGCGCCGCCGCGGCCGTCGAGGCCCTCGGGGAACTCGCGCCAGTCGATCGTGGCCAGCGAGACGATCTGGTTGTCCAGCGTGATGCCGAAGCGCTGGAGCGCGTTGTCGGCCGGCGTGCCCGGCGGCAGGATGATCTTCGAGCCGCGCTGGGCGATGCGCTTGGTGACCCGGGCGAACGCCTGGCGGCCCGTGTCGGTGAAGTCGAACGTCACGATCGGCTCGGAGCCGTTCTTGAAGTCCTGCTTCG
The DNA here is from genome assembly GCA_038215095.1 of Solirubrobacterales bacterium. GTDB lineage: Bacteria > Actinomycetota > Thermoleophilia > Solirubrobacterales > Thermoleophilaceae > DATACN01. The sequence continues at coordinate 1,557 of JBBQRG010000109.1, forward strand.
GGTTCTTGACCTGGTCGCCCGAGAGCTCCGAGTCGTCCTCGATTACGAACAGCCGGTGGATCGACGGGGGCTGGTTCTTCGCCTTCTCGGCCTCGACCACGCGGATTCCCTGCGGCACCTCGATCGCGATGCTGCCGGCCGGCGGCCCGCCGGCGCCGAGCTTCTTCAGCTCGGTGGCGCACTTCGTGCCCTTGGCGTACTTGGGCGCGGGCCCGGCGCGCGGGTTGAAGTCCGCCAGCAGCTCGCGGCAGCTCGTGTCCGCGCCCTTACGCAGCAGCTGGTTCGGGCCGAACAGGTAGTACTCGTTGCCCGCTGTGTCGTTGTGCTGGTCCCAGTACTTCAGCGAGTGGCCCTGGCGGCCCCCGGGCGGCGCGTCGGTGGCCTCCGCCTTCGGCTTCTGCTTGGACGCCAGCTTCACCGCGTCGAACATCGCCTTCGTGCCGGTGAAGGGCGTGTCGGGCCCGCGCGGGCCGAGCACGTTCGGCTCCCAGTCGTAGAACTGCAGCTGGGCCGTGGTGCCCACCTGGTCGACCGCGCGCTGCGCGTTCTTCACGGCCGGCAGGCCGATCGAGATCTGGTTCTTGCCGGCGCGCTGGATCTCCGGCTCGGACACGCCGAGGGCGTCGGTGCGCTTGCGAATCGTGTCGAGCGCGTCGTTGACCGCCTGCTCGGTGACCTTGGGCACCTTCGGCGTGGGCTTCGCCTCGTAGACCAGCTCGATGCCGCCGCGCAGGTCGAGCCCGAGGCGGGTGGGCTTGGCGGCGATCAACACGCCGGCAGCGACCAGCAGCGCGAGCACCACACCGAGAATCACCAGATTGCGCCTGCGGTCAGTCAAGGGAAGCTCTACTTCGGGGTCAGCACGAGCAGCAGACCCCCGTCATCGTCGTAGGCGGGGAAGATGTCTGCCTTGGCCGGCTCGGGCCGATCGCCCTCCGCGTGCACCACCACCTGCTTGTCCAACACCCGCACGCCCCACTCCAGAGCGGTGCCGATGTGGTCGTCCCCGGTCTCGAACTGCAGCCCCAGCACCTCCTGGGCCGAGCGGCCGATCACGTCGAGGTCGCCGAGCCCGGTGAGCTCGCGGGCGCCGCGGCCGGCGCCGATCAGGCGACCCTCCTGGTCGAGGATGAAGAAGGCCGCGTTCGGCGCGGGGTAGTAGTCGTCGAGCAGCTCGAACAGGAAGCCGAAGCCGCACTTGTGGCAAGCGCGCGGGCGGTTCTGGAAGCCGGCGGTCCGGTCCTGGGAGATGCTGCGATCCCCGCAATTCGGGCAGATGAAGATAGGCATCGCAAGGATCAGATTAGCCACCGGCTCTGGCCCCCGTCCTTCGGCGGAGCGAGCCCAAGGTGGCGATACGCGGCCTCGGTGGCGACCCGGCCGCGGGGGGTGCGCATGAGCAGCCCCTGCTGGAGCAGATAGGGCTCGTAGACGTCCTCGATCGTGTCCGGCTCCTCCCCCACCGCAACCGCCAGCGTGGAGAGCCCGACCGGCCCGCCGCCGAACTTCTGGCAGATCGCGCGCAGGATCTCGCGGTCGAGGCGGTCGAGCCCGGCGGGATCCACCTCGAGCAGGTCGAGCGCCTCGGCGGCGACCTTCGCGTCGATGTGTCCCGAGCCCCGCACCTCGGCGTAGTCGCGGACGCGCTTGAGCAGGCGGTTGGCCACGCGCGGGGTGCCGCGCGAGCGGGTGGCGATCGTCTCGGCGCCGGCCTGGTCGATCTCGACCTCGAGGATGCCCGCGGAGCGCTCGACGATCTTGTAGAGGTCCTCCGGCCCGTAGAGGTCCAGCCGCAGGGTCACGCCGAAGCGGTCGCGCAGCGGCGTGGTGAGCAGGCCGGCGCGGGTGGTCGCCCCGATCAGCGTGAACTCCGGCAGGTTCAGCGTGACGATGCGCGCGCCGGCGCCCTGGCCGACGGTGATCGGCAGCTGGCGGTCCTCCATCGCGGGGTAGAAGGTCTCCTCGAGCGCGCGTGGGAGGCGGTGGATCTCATCTATGAAGAAGACGCTGCGCGGCTCGAGCGCCGTGAGGTGGGAGGCCACGTCGCCCTTGCGCTCGAAGGCCGGGCCGGCCGTGGGCTTGAAGTCGGCCTCGAGCTCGTTGGCCACGATCTGTGCCAGCGACGTCTTGCCGAGGCCGGGAGGGCCGGCCAGCAGCACGTGGTCGAGCGCCTCGCCGCGCGCCTTGGCGGCCTCGATGAATACCGCGAGCTGGTCCTTGACCGCGGGCTGGCCCACGAAGTCGGCGAGGCGCCTGGGCCGAAGCGTGCGCTCGAAGTCCTCGTCGGCGGGCGTGACCTCGGGGGCGTGCACGCGCTCGACGCCCGGGGTGCGGATGCCGCTCACCGCGCCGCCCTCAGGGCCCCGGCGATCAGCTCCTCCGGGGTGTCGCCGGCCGCGTCGTCGAGCAGCTTGTCGGCCTCCTGCGGCGTGTAGCCCAGGCCGACGAGGCCCTCACGCGCGACCGTGCGCGGGTCGTCGCTGGCCGTGCGCCTGACCGTGATCTCGTCGGAGGCCTGCCCCGCCACCTTCTCGCGCAGCTCCACGATGATGCGCTCGGCGGTGCGCTTGCCGATGCCGGGCACCGCCTGGAAGCGGACGGAGTCGCCGGTGGCCATGGCGTTGAGGAGCTCGTTCGGGGTGCCGCCGGAGAGCACCGCCAGCGCCACCTTGGGCCCCACGCCCTGAACGCCGACGAGCATGAGGAACAGCTTGCGCTCGGACTCGGTCGCGAAGCCGTAGAGGTTGATGGCGTCGTCGCGCATGACGAGGTGGCAGAACAGGCGCCCCTCGTGGCCGGGGTCCGGGACCTTGGCGAGCGTGCTGGCCGAGACCGCGAGCCGGTAGCCCACCCCGCCGGCCTCGACGACCACCTCGCCGGGCAGCCGCGAGATCACCTCGCCGCGCACCAGCGCGATCACGCGAGGGCCGCCTTCAGCGGGGCGCCGTTGGCGTGGCAGATGGCCACGGCCAGCGCGTCGGCCGCGTGGTCGGGCGAGGGCACCTCGGGCAGGCACAGGAGCGCGCCCACCATCCGCTGCACCTGGTCCTTCGCGGCGGCGCCGCTGCCGCAGACCGATTGCTTGACCGCCTGCGGCGTGTAGGAGAAGCAGGGAATGCCCGACAGGCCCGCCGACAGCAGCACGACACCGCGCGCCTGGCCCACCGCGAACGCGCTGCGGGCGTTCTGGCCGAAGTAGAGCTGCTCCACTGCCACGGCGTCGGGGCGGTGCTCCTGGATGAGGTCGCAGACGCGCGCGTGGATCTGCGCGAGGCGCCGCTCGAGCGGCCCCGGCCGCGTCTCGATCACGCCGCCGTCGAGCGCGGCAAGCCCCGAGCCGCGCGTCATCACCACGCCGTAGCCCGTGTTAGCGGTGCCGGGATCGATGCCGAGAACGACCACCATCGGATTGATTCTCGGTACAGGCGCGGACGCCTCCCCGCCTGAGCGGTTGCCATGCTCCGGCCTACGACCAAGCTGGCCCCATCACCCTTCGCGCTTTTTTCGCCTGCACGCACGCGGACTCTGTTCATAGCCGCGGCGTGCCTCGCGCTGGCCGGGCTCTCGCTGCTCGTGCCCTCGGCGCCGACCACCGACCCCTGGGGCTGGATCGTGTGGGGCCGGGAGATCCTCCACCTGAGCCTGTCCACGGTCGTGCCGCGCTCGCCGTCCTGGAAGCCGCTGCCGGCACTCGCCACCACGCCGTTCGCTCTCGCCGGGAGCGCCGCGCCCTGGCTGTGGCTGGTCCTGGCGCGCGCGGCGGGGCTGGCCGCCGTGGTGGCGGGCTATTACCTGGCAAAGCGGCTGGCTGGGCGGGCGGCCGGCGTGGTGGCCGTGGCCGCCCTGGTGCCGGGCACGCTCTGGATGCACTGGATGGCCCACGGCTACGCCGAGCCGCTCGCCACCGGGCTCCTGTTCGGGGCCGTCCTGTGCGAGCTGTCCGGCAGGCCGCGCTGGGCGCTGGTGCTGGGTTCACTGGTGGCGCTCGCACGCCCCGAGGCCTTCTTCCTTGTCGTGCTCTACGGGCTGCTGCTGTGGCGGCGCCACCAGATCCACCCGGCGCAGCTGGCGGCCTGCCTGATCGTCGTGCCGTTGCTCTGGCTGGTGCCGGACTGGCTCGGCTCGGGCGATCCGCTCCACGCCAGCAAGGTGTCGAGGCTCGTGGTGCCCACCGGCACCAAGGCGGCGCTGGCGGCAGTCGGCCAGGCGGCGTTGATGGTCCCCGTCCCCCTCACCGTCACGGCAGTGCTCGGCGCGGCGCTCGCGATGCGCCGCGGCGATCACCGGCTGGCAGGAATCGTCGCCGTCGCGGCCGGCTGGGGCGCGCTGCTCGCCGTGCTGTGGTTCGCCGGCTACCCGGCCGACGGGCGCTTCTTCTTCCTCGCGGCGTCCTTGTTGACCGTGGCCGGGGCCGCGGGCGCCGAGCTGATCGTGCGATCCGTCCGGCCTTCCCGCCAGGTCGCAGTGGCGGCCGTCCTGGCCATCGCGCTGGTTCCGTTCCTGGCCGAGCGGACCGGAGACAGCGTGATCGAGGCGAAGGCGGCCCTGGGCCGGGCGAGGCTCGAGGCCGACCTCCGCACGACCCTTTCGGGTGCCCGCGTGGCGCTACGGCGATGCGACAGGCCCACGCTCCCGAAGGGGCTCGGCTGGCTGAAGGGCCAGGTCGCCTGGGCAGACGACCTCCCGCTGCGCAAGGTGCGCGGGCGCTCCAGCTCCGCGGCGCACTTCCTGTCGCGGCTTCCGCACGAGCCCGGCATGAGGTTGTCCCACAGCGCCACCGTGACCGTCTACATGCACAGGACCCGCTTCGTCCTGCTTTCGCCGTTTGCCGACGCGAGGATCAGGATCGCCGGGCACCCCGGGCTGCGGCTCCACACGGCGGCGGCGGCCGGCCCGTGGAGGGTGCTCGTTCCGGCGAGCACTCGGGGCTGCTCGGCGGCCGCCTAGGCGGCCGCTACGCGCTCCAGCACCTCGGCGTCCACGTCGAAGTTCGCGTGCACGCCCTGCACGTCGTCGTTCTCCTCGAGCTCGTCGATCAGCCGCATCAGGCTGCCGACCTGGCCCTCCTCGACGGGCGTGCGCGTGGTCGGGCGCATGGCCAGCTCGGCGGAGTCCAGCTCCACGCCCTCGGCCTCGAGCGCCTCGCGGACCGCGGTGAAGTCGGCGGGGTCGGTCACGACCTCCCACACGTCGCCGTCGAGCGACAGGTCCTCGGCGCCGGCGTCGATGGCGGCCATCAGGTCGTCCTCGGAGTAGCGCGAGCCGTCGACCACGAGCTCGCCCTTCTTCTCGAAGATCCAGCCGACGCTGCCCGGCTCACCGAGGTTCCCGCCGAACTTGGTGAACATGTGTCGCACCTCGGAGCTCGTGCGGTTGCGGTTGTCGGTGAGCGCGTCCACCAGCACCGCCACTCCACCCGGGCCGTAGCCCTCGTAGACGACCGCCTCGAAGGCGGCCGCGTCGGAGTCGGCTCCCGTGCCCTTCGAGATCGCCCGCTCGATGTTGTCCTTCGGCATCGAGGCGTCGCGCGCCTTCTGGATCGCCAGCGACAGCGCGGCGTTGCCGGCGGGGTCTCCCCCGCCCTCGCGCGCGGCCACCTGGATCGCGCGCGAGAGCTTGGTGAAGGCCTTGCCCTTCTTGGCGTCCACGGCC
>JBBQRG010000110.1:0-7059 GCA_038215095.1 Solirubrobacterales bacterium
CGCCACTCTGGTTTCGCCTCGGTCCACCGAGACGAGCAATTGCTTCTTCAAGATTTCCTCTCATAAGTCTCTGAGGCCCTTCGCCGCCGCGACCTCGCGCGCTTGCGCGTGGATCGACTGGAGCAGCCCAAGGGCCATGAAGGTCACTAGCACCGACGAGCCGCCATAGCTGAGCAGCGGCAGTGGGACGCCGGTGATGGGCATGATCCCGATGGTCATGCCCACGTTCACGAATGTCTGGAACATCAGCATTGCTGTTATCCCCCCGGCGATCAGGGCGCCGTAGAGGTTCTTCGACATCGTCAGAATGCGAAGGGATCTCCAGATAAGCAACGCGAATAACGACAAGACTAGAGCCGCCCCGATGAAACCGTAGGATTCCCCTACTACGGAGAAGACGAAGTCGGTGTGGTGCTCGGGCAGGAAGTTGAGCCTGGTCTGCGTCGCCTGATCCCCCCGACCAGCCTTTCCGCCCGCTCCGACAGCGGTCAGCGACTGATTCACCTGGTAGCCCTGCTCGCGCGGGTTGGAGGTGGGGTGCAAGAACGCTGTCAGGCGATCCACCTGGTAGGGCTTGAGCACCTGAACGCCCAGCGCGGGCGCGGCCACGAGCACCAGCATGACCGCGCCGACCGCAAGCGCGCCGAGCGCCGCGAAGTGGGTCCACTTCGTGCCTGCCACGAACAGGATCGCGGTGGCGATGGCCAGGTACACGAGCCCGGAGCCGAGGTCCGGCTGGGCCACCACGAGGATGGCCGGGAAGACCGCCAGCAGAATGATGCGGCTGGTGGTCTCGCGCTCGTTGATGCGGCGCATTCGGTCCACCATGAAGCCGGCCAGCGCAAGCACCAGCAGCAGCTTGCCCAGCTCCGACGACTGGAAGTTGAAGAAGCCGATGTCGATCGAGCGCTTCGACCCGCGCGCCGTGGCGCCGATGCCGTACACCAGCACGATCGCGCCGATCATCAGGCCGTACACGCCGAGCTTCCACTCGCGGACCCGCGAGTAGTCGAAGCGCGACAGCAGCAGCATCAGCACCACGCCGATCCCGCCGTAGGCGGCCTGGCGGTAGACGTAGTAGTTGGGCTGCCCGGGGATGTCGTCCTTTGTCGCTCCCGACAGCACGAGCAGGCTGGCGCCGATCAGGCCCAGCGCGGCCAGCAGCAGAAAGGGGTCGATGCGCAGCAGGGCGTGCCGGCGCGGCTCGGAGAAGCCCTGCACGCTGGCGCCGATCGGGTTCGCGGCCATCAGTCGGACGGGCCTCCGCCGCGCACGATGCCCTCGTGCTTGACGCCGAAGAGCTGCGCCAGGATCCGGCGCGCCATCGGCGCCGCGGTGTCGGCGCCGAAGCCGCCGGCCTCGTCGGTCACGGCCACCACGTACTTGATGCTCGGGTACGGCGCCAGCGCTACGTACCAGGACTGGTCGGGGCGCCCGAGCCCCTTCTGTGCGGTGCCGGTCTTGCCGGCCACCGGGATCGGGAAGCCCTTGAACACCGCGGCGGACGTGCCGCCCGGCTGGCTGGCCGCCCCGCGCAGGCCCTCAAGGATCGCTTGGCGGAACTCCGGCTTGATGTTCAGGCGCCGTTCGGCGGGCGCCTGCAGCTCCTGAAGCGCGCGGCCGCTCGAGTCCTCGATGCGCATGCCCACGCGCGGCGCCAGTACCTTGCCGCCGTTGGCGATCGCTGCGTAGGCGACGGCCATCTGCAGCGGGTTCGCCTTCAGGTCGCCCTGACCAACGGCCAGGTTGATGTTGTCGCCCGCGCTCCACGGGCGGTCGGTGAGCTTCTTCTTGAAGAGCCGGTCGCGCCAGCGCGGCGAGGGCACGAGGCCGGGCAGCTCGTTGGGAAGGTCGATGCCGGTGTCGCGGCCGAGGCCGAGGCGGTGGGCCCAGCTCTGGAGCAGCAGCCCGTTGCCCGCGCCGTTCATGTCCAGGCCGAGGCGGTAGAAGAACACGTCGCTCGACACCGTGAGCGCCTTGCGCAGCGCGAGCGCGCCGTTCACCGCGCCGCCGGCGTTCTTGAAGGTCACGCCGCCCACCTTCAGCGAGCCGCCGTCGTACTGCACGGTGTCCGGCGTGATCAGGCCGCCCTCGAGCGCCGCGGTGGAGGTGATCAGCTTCATCGTCGACCCGGTGGGATAGCCGCCCTGGATGGCGCGGTCGGTGAGCGGGGCGCCGTTGTTCGGGTTCTGCAGGCGATCGAGGTCGCGCTGCTTGATGACCTTCGAGAAGACGTTCGGGTCGAACGAAGGCTGCGAGCCGAGCGCCACGACCTCGCCGTTTTGCACGTTCATCACCACGAACGCGCCGCGACCGGTGCCGCCGGCCAGCGCCTGCTGGCCCACCTTCTGCACGTCGAGGTCGATCGACAGCCGCAGCTGCCGGCCCTGCTGCGGCTGTCGCACCGCCAGCTCGCCCTTCAGCTTGCCCGAGGCGTCCACCTGCACGCGGCTGGCGCCGTTCTTGCCTCGCAGGAAGCGGTCGTACTGCGACTCGATGCCAGCCTGGCCGACCCGGTCGCCGAGCGCGACGCCGCGGTAGCGCGGGTCCTTCAGCTCCTCCTTGGTCACCTCGCCGACCGTGCCGAACAGGTGCGCGCCGATCTCGTGGTGGGGGTACTGGCGCAGGAAGACGCGCTCCACGGTCACGCCGGGGAAGTTCTCCTGGTGCTCGAGCAGGTAGGAGACGATCGGCAGGGACACGTCCTGCTTGACCGTGGCGGTGGAGAACGGGAGCGCGTCGAGCTCACGCTCCACCGCGCGCTGGGTGCGGCTCGGGCTCGTGCCGAGCACCCTGCCCAGGCGGTGGAACAGCATGGTACGCGCCGCGCCGCTGGGCAGCTTGCCGGGCGTGACCTTCACCGCCAGTCCGGTGCGGTTGTCCACCAGCGCGCGGCCCTGGCGATCGACGATCGCGCCGCGCGGCGCCTGCACCTTGATCTCGCGGATCTGGTTGTTGTTGGCCTCGGCGCGGTACTTGTCGCCGGACAGCACCTGCAGGTACCAGAGCCGGAAGAAGACCACCGCGAAGGCCACGAGAGCGATGCCGCCGATGATGGCCACGCGGACGGCCAGCTGCGGGGTGAGCGTGGGCCGGCGGTCGTTGTCGAGGTACACCGGCGGCTAGACCTCCAGCCCGCGCAGGCCGAGTGGTCCGGTCTCGCGGGGCGGCTGGCGGCGGCGGCGGACGTCGGAGGGGTCGACCACGAGCGACGGCCGCAGCACGCGCCGGCAGCCGGCGAACACGGGCAGCGCGAGCAGCGCGTTCAGGAGCACGGTCACGATCATCTCGCGAATCACGACGGGGCTGACGGTCGCCCCCACGTCGAGCATGAACGAGACGGCGGCGAACGCGGTCACCCAGCCGGCCGTGGCGGCGGCGCCGACCGGGATCGGCAGCAGCCCGTGGGCGGGGTCGCGCAGGTCGCGGAAGCGCCCGACGCCGTAGCCCACCGCGGTCAGCACGAGCGAGGAGGCGCCCATCGTCTGCCCCACGGCCAGGTCCACCAGGAAGCCCATCGCGAAGCCGCTTGCGGCCCCGCTGACGCTGCCGCCGTAGTAGGCGATGGCGGCCACGACCAGAGGAACCAGGTCCACGTGGCCGCCGAACAGGCCGATCTGGCCGACGGCGGAGAGCTGAAGCAGCAGCGCCAGCAACAGCAGCAGCGCTATGCGAAGCACGGTTCCCGGGGAGCGGATCACGGCGCGGTCAACCCGGCTGTCTGGGAGGGCTGCCCGCGCGAGGTGAGCACCTGGACGAAGTCGATGCGGCGCAGGTCGGCGAACGGCTTGATGTGCACGCGCTGGTAGAGCTCGATCTCGCTGAGGTCCACGTGGGTCACGCGGCCGATCGGGATCCCGCGCGGGAACAGGGACTCCACACTCGAGGAGGTGAACCCGGATGTGACGACCGTGGTGCCCTCGGTCACGCGGCGCCCCTTCTCGACGAAGTCGAGCAGCAGGTCGCGCGGGTTGCCCACCTCCGGCTTGACGATGCCGTTGGCGCCCTGGGGCATCACCTGGGCGGAGACGGCGCTCGAGGCGTCGGTCACCAGCGTCACTTCGGCGGTGCCCCCGGTCACGCGGGTGATCTTGCCCGCGAGGCCGCCCGACGCGATCACCGGCTGGTCCACCTTCAGGCCGTCGCTCTCACCCTTGTCGATCTTCACGCTCGAGTACCAGACGGTAGGCGAGCGGGCGATCACGCGTGCCGTGACGGGCTTGGTGCCGCGCGGGTAGCCGGTGTCGCGCTGCAGGCCCACCAGGCCGCGCAGCTGGGTGTTGTCGCGCTCGGCCGTCTGCGACTGCGCCAGCTGGCCGCGCAGGCGCTCGACCTCGCTCTTCAGGCGCTTGTTCTCCTTCTTCGCGTCGAACGTGTCGCCGGCCCAGCCGAACAGGTCGCGCACGGGCTTGAGCGCCCGGCTCGCGCCGGTCTCGATGGGCGCGAGCGCCGACTGGGCGCTGCTCTGGAGCGTGTGCAGGAAGCCGCCACCGGACTCGCCGAAGTAGGCGGTCAGGAGCGCCACCGAGAGCGCCACGCAGATGGCGAGGGCCGCCCTTCTGCGGCGGACCACACCCTTATCGAACACGTTCAGAGCCCTCCGGGGGCGCCGCGTCGCCTAGCGGCGCCGGTTGTTTCGGGAATTCTTGTTGCTGCGGTGGATGGCCTCGAACTCCTCGAGGCTGCGACCCGAGCCCACCGCCACGCACGTGAGCGGCGACTCCGCCAGGTGCGCCGGCATCTGGGTCTCGTCGCGCAGGCGCTCGTCGAGGCCCTGGAGCAGCGCGCCGCCGCCCGCCAGCATGATGCCTCGGTCCATGATGTCCGAGGCCAGCTCCGGCGGGGTGCGGTCGAGCGTCTCCTTCACTGCGTCGATGATGGCTTGCAGCGGCTCCTCGAGCGCCAGGCGCACCTCTTCGCTCGTGAGCACGATCGTCTTCGGCAGGCCCGACACGAGGTCGCGGCCGCGAATCTCGGCCTGCACCTCCTCGGCGAGCGGGAAGGCTGAGCCGATCTCGAGCTTGACCTCCTCCGCCGTCTGCTGGCCGATCATCAGCTTGTACTCCCGCTTGACGTAGTTGATGATCGCCTCGTCGAGCTCGTCGCCGCCGATGCGGATCGACTGCGACACCACGATGCCGCCGAGCGAGATCACCGCGACCTCGCTCGTACCGCCGCCGATGTCCACGACCATGTTGCCCGTGGGCTCGCCGACGGGCAGCCCGGCGCCGATGGCGGCGGCCATCGGCTCCTCGATCAGGTAGGCCTGGCGGGCGCCCGCGGACAGGCAGGCCTCCTCGACGGCACGCTTCTCGACCCCGGTCACGCCCGACGGCACGCAGACCACCACGCGCGGGTGCGCCCAGCGGTTCTGGTGGACCTTCTGGATGAAGTGGCGCAGCATCTGCTCCGTAACGTCGAAGTCGGCGATCACACCGTCCTTGAGTGGACGAATCGCCTGGATCGTTCCGGGCGTGCGCCCGAGCATGCGCTTGGCCTCGATGCCCACGGCGTGCACCTCCGCGGTGCGCGAGTCGATGGCCACCACCGACGGCTCCGACAGCACGATTCCGCGCCCACGCACGTATACGAGCGTGTTTGCGGTGCCGAGGTCGACCGCCATGTCGCGGCCTCCCATGCCGGTGAGATAGGAGAAGAAACCCATGAGTTGCTGGAGCTTAGGCGCCTGCCGCGGCGCAGGCTAGAGAAAGACCCGCCGCAAGGAATGCTGCAGGCGGTACGGCCGTGCCAGCCGCCTGAGTCTAGCGAACACACGCTCGCCCCCGGCCTAGGCCGGAAGCAGCTCCGGCGCCAGCGCCAGCAGGGCGGGAACCGGCAGCCCCACCACGTTCCAGTAGTCGCCCTCGACCCGCTCCACGAGCGCGGCTCCGCGGCCCTGGATCGCATAGCCGCCGGCCCGCTCGCGCCACTCCCCGGTCCCCACGTACCAGTCGATCTCGGCCGGCGTCAGCGAACGGAAGCGCACCCGCGTGACCGCGACGTCGCTCGTCTCTGCCCCGCCGCGTCGCAGTGCGATGCCGCTCATCACCTCGTGCTCGCGCCCCGCCAGCCGCCCGAGGAAGTCCTCCGCCTGGGCGGCGTCGCCCGGCTTGCCGAGGGCGAGCCCGTCCACCACCACCGCGGTGTCCACGCCCAGCACGAGCTCTCCCTCGACGGCGCGCGCCTTGCGCAGCGCGTTCTCCAGCACCAGCTCGCGCGGGTCGCCCTCTTCGCGCTCATCCACATCCGGCGCCTCGACCGTGAAGCTCACGCCCAGCTGCTCCAGGATCGCGCGCCGCTGGGGCGAGCGCGAGGCGAGCGTCAGCCCAGCTCTGGGAAGAACAGCGCGACCTCTCGCTCGGCGGACTCGTCCGAGTCCGAGCCGTGCACCAGGTTGGTCTGCACCTCGAGGCCGAAGTCGCCCCGGATCGAGCCTGGTGCCGCCTCCAGCGGGTTGGTCGCGCCGATCAGCTGCCGGGCGGCGACCACCGCCTCGTAGCCCTCCAGCACCATCGCCACCAGCGGGCCGCCGGTGATGAACTCCACCAGCTCGCCGAAGAAGGGCTTGTCGCGGTGCTCGTCGTAGTGGCGCTCGGCCAGGTCGCGCTCGACCTGCATGTGCTTGAGCGCGACGATCGTCAGGCCCTTCTGCTCGAAGCGGCGTATCACCTCGCCCGTCAGCCGGCGCTCGAACGCATCCGGCTTCACCAGGATCAAAGTCCTGCTCATTCAGTCTCCTCTCGTGGGCGGCGGCGGGATCTTGGCAGTGGGCAGTGGGCAGCGGGCATCGGAGCCCCACCGGTGGCGTAGGGGGCACGTGTGGCCGCGGGCAGCACGCTTGCCCGTGCGCGCGCTAAGGGACGCGGGTGGGCTTTACTCCGTCGTGGGCGGCGCCTGGCGCGGCGCGGCGGCGCGCTCCGCGGTTCGCTGCGAGCTGCCGTCGGCGGGCGGCCGGGCTGCTCGCGTGGCCCGCGGGGCCTCGCCCGCGGCCTCGGCCACCTCCCGGGCCAGCGCCTCGGCGAGCACGTTGTCCGATTCGGTCAGCGCGGTGGCGACCAG
>JBBQRG010000111.1:0-6602 GCA_038215095.1 Solirubrobacterales bacterium
CCCACGGCCAGGCGTAGAGCACCGCGAACACCACGGTGGGAAACAGCGCACCCCCGAAGAAGGGGTTGGGGACCCATGTCTTGCCGAGGAAATGAATCTCCAGCGGCGGCATGAGGCGCAGCGCGCCGATCAGCCAGCCCAGGTACCAGTCCGGCTGGGCGCCGTTGGTGGAGAGCGCGGGCTCGTAGTGACCCCACTGCCAGATGGGTTGATCTGCACCAGACCGCCGAGCAGCACGATCACCGCTGCGACCGCCAGCAGAAGCCCGGCCGAGCGCAGCGCGTAGGCGGGCCACAGCGGCGTCCCGACGACGTTGCGCTCGCTGCGCCCGGGGCCGGGGAACTGCGAGTGCTTCTGGCGCATGATGATGGCCATGTGGACGGAGATGAGCACCGCCAGCAGCACGGGCACCAGCAGCACGTGCGTGATGAACAGCCGCGGCTCGAAGGCGGCACTGCCGGGGAACTGCCCGCCCCAGGCCAGGAACGCAACGTTGGCGCCGAGCACCGGGATGACAAGCACCACCCCGTAGGCGATGACCAGGCCCATCCCCGAGAGCAGGTCGTCGGGCAGCGAGTAGCCGGCGAAGCCCTCGATGCTCGCCAGGGCGAGCATCGTCACGCCGATGAAGTAGTTGACATCGCGGGGCTTGCGAAACGCGCCGGTGAAGAAGACCCGCATCAGGTGCATGACGATCGCCACGACGAACACCAGCGCCGCCCAGTGGTGGGCCTGGCGCACCAGCAGCCCCGCCGGCACGTCGAAGGACAGGTCCAGGGTCGAGGCGTAGGCTTCGCTGACCATCGTCCCGCGCAGCGGCCCGTAGGAGCCGTGATAGACCGTGGGGGCGGTGCTCGGCGAGAAGAACAGCGTGAGGTAGATGCCCGTGGCGACGAGGACCACGAAGGCGTAGAGGGCGATCTCGCCCAGCAGGAAGGACCAGTGGTCCGGGAAGATGTAGCGCATCGCCTTGCGCAGGAGCGGCGAGGCGCCCAGGCGTTCGTCGACCCAGCGGACGGTCTCCTTGCCGGAGGTCACGGCCGCTTCACGCTCCACCAGGACGGGCCGATGGAGTCTGAGAAGCCATCGGCGGCCAGCAGGGAGCGGTCGGTAGCGATCTGCAGGGGAAGCTGGGGGAGTGGGCGCGCGGCGGGGCCGAAGGTCACCTTCGCCGCCCGGCGCACGTCGAAGGTGGAGTAGTGGCACGGGCAGACCAGCGCGGGCGGACGGGACGTGGGCTCATAGATCGGGGTGCGGTACAGCGAGACCGCACAGCCCGCGTGGGTGCAGACCTTCGAGAAGGCGAGGATGCCCTCGGGCGCCCACCCGCGGCGCTGCGGCGGAAGATCGAGGTCGGCGACCGGCACGCGCACCAGCCCGACCGGCGAGCCGAGCTCGCGCCGGTCGGCGCCCGCGGGGAACGCAGTGAGCAACGAATCGAGCTCGACGTCGTCGGCGAGGATCGGATCGCCTTTCTCGTCGACCAGGCGGCGGCCGCGGTGCCACGGCGTGTGCTCGATGCGCTCGGCGACATTAGGCCCGAGACTGGCGAGCGGAACGGCCAGGGCGGCGCCGAGCCCGGCGCCTGCGATGCCTGCGGCGCCTCCGAGCAGCCTCCGCCGCGATACCCCCTCCCGGGCCTCGCCGGCGAGCTCGTTGACCTGCTGCTCCGCTGGCTCGTGGACGAGCTCCGGGCGCTCCTCGACCGCGGTCTCCTGCGACACGACGCGCTTGCCGGCCACGATGGCGGCCGCGGCCAGCAGCGACAGGGCGGCCACCGAGGGTCGCGCCGAGCAGCTGCGTGTTCGGCCGCACGACCACCACCACCGCGAACGTCACACCGCACGCGCCGGCGAGGATCAGCGCCCCGGCGACGAGCGCCTCGGCCGAGCGCCGGGGCCGGGCGTCGCGGCGTCGGGGCCGGACCTCGCCGCGCCGGGCCTCCGTGGCTCGCCGAGCTTGCCGGCGCCGCCGAACGAGGAAAACGGCCAGCATCACGCGCCCCACCGAACGCAGGAGCCTCATCGGCTGCGCTCCCCGATCGTGCGCGCCACGAGAACCAGCGCCACGCCGGCCAGCAGCCACGCCACGAGCCCTTCGGGGATCGGCCCGATGTGGCCGATTCCCCACCCTCCGCGGTCCGGCGGCTGACGAGTGGAGCGCACGTAGCGGGCGACCGAGTCGAGTTGGGTGTCGTCGATGCGCCGCGGTGAGAATCTGGGCATCAGGTAGGGCCCGACGCGCACCGCCTCGGCGATCTGGGTCGCGGTCGCGCGCTGGAGCGCAGGCGCGACGGCGCCGGGGGCGATGCCTCCGCGTGCCACTACCTGATGGCAGCCCGCGCAGTGCTCGGTGAAGGCCTTCAGCCCCTCCCGCAGCGAGCCTCGCTCCGGGTGCACGGCGGGGACCGAGGGTCCGCCCAGCGAGCCCACGTAGGCCACCAGGGCGCGGATGTCGGTTCTTGGGTAGGCCGGCGGTGCGCGCTTGGGCTCCTCGTGCGGGTCGGCCAGCGGCATCCGTCCGGTGGAGAGATAGAAGTCGGCCGAGGCGGCGCCCGCGCCGATCAGCGAGGGCCCCTGGCCGGGCCGGCCGCGGGCATCAAGGCCGTGGCAGGTCGAGCAGCCGGTCATGAACAGCGAGCGTCCGCGCGCGACGAGGCCTGCAGCCTCCGCGGAGGCCGCATCCGGCGCCTGCGCCCCCCGGCTCGGCGCCGCGATCCCGACCAGGCCGACGGCAGCGCACAGGAGCGCGAGGCCAAGCGTCAGCCGGCGCCTCATCTCGGCGCCGCCCTCATCTTCCGCGCCTCAGCGGCCTCGCGGGCCAGCGTTCGCTCGTGCTCGCGGCGCAGCGCCGACCAGCCGAGCATGACCACGGCGCCCGCAAGGGGGAGCGCGCCCCCCCACCAACATCAGCGCGCCGGCCAACTGCTGGTCGGCAAGGACGGCCGGCCCGCCGTGCCCGGCCGCCAGATAGAAGCCATAGCGAACGGCGGGTGCCGAGACCAGCCATGCTCCCACTGCGCCCATCGGAACCGTGGCGAGCAGAAGCATCACCGTGCGCCCCACGGCTCCGAGGCGATGCGCAACCGGCTCGGCGCCCAGCACCGACGTCCACAGCAAGAACCCCGCGGCGCCGAAGGCAAAGTGCTCGGCGACGTGCAGGCCGGGATTGCGCAGCGCCGCCTCGTAGGCGACCGGAAGGTGCACCAGCATCAGCGTCGCGGCGAACGTGGCCAGCGCCACGGCCGGGTTCGCGAGCACGCGCACCGGCGCCGCGCGCACCACGCGGGCGAGCCAGGCTCGGCGGCGTCCATGACACGCGCGAAGAGCAAGCGAGACCGGGGCTCCCAGCGCCAGCAGCGCGGGCGCGGCAAGGGTGAGCAGCAGGTGCTGGCCCATGTGGGCCGAGAGCAGACGATCCGCATCGGCGTCGAGGTCTGATCCCAGCGCCACCGCGACCACGCCGAGCCCGGTGAGGAAGGCGGCCGTGCGCGACGGCGGCCAGCGCCGGACCCGCCACACCGCCAGGCCATAGGCGGCGGCGATTCCGGCGAGCGCTGCGACAAGCCCGGCGTTCGGGTGCCATCCGGTCGCAAGACCACGCGCGGTCGCGATCCCTGTGCCCGCGGGTCCGCCGGTCACGGTGGCGGCTTCCGCCTGGCGTCGCGCTGCGCGCGGCGCTCGCGAATCAAGCCGGCGAGCGCCAGCATCAGAAGACCACCGCCGATGAGCACGAGCCACAGCCCTACCTCGGCCCCGACCACCAGGCAGCACAGCGCGATGCCGGCAAGCGCGGTGGCCAGGCTGAGGTCCGGGATCGCCTGCGCCTCGCTGGACTCGCGGTTGGGGGCGGTCGGCAACATGAGCAAAGCCAGCAGGAGCATGCTGGCCGCCGCTCCGCCGAGCAGCGCGACCGCCAGGGCGTCGAACGGGAAGGCAGCCAGCAGGCCGGCGAGTCCGGCGAGCAGGCAGCCCCAAGCTCCGAGTACGACGGCCGGACGGATCATCTCGTCTCCCCGGCCGCGGCGGCATGCGAGTCGACCGGCGCCTCGCGCGCGTCGAGCAGCGGCGCGAACGAGCGGATGGGGGGCAGCGAGCCCGTCCGCGCTGCGCAGGTCGAAGTCGATCCGCGAGTGGATGCAGCCCTGCCCGAAGTGGCCGTAGGTCGAGCCCCGGAGCCCGTGGGCGTCATAGAGCGCGCGCAGGTCGCGCAGGTAGGGGCCGATCTTCGCGGGCGGCACGGCGGAGTCCTCCCAGCCCGGCCAGTGATCGCCGTCGGGCGGGAACGCGGTCGAGCCGAGACCGCTCTTGCGCAGCTTCCAGATGTCACCGCTGTGGCCGCCCTCCTGCGAGCTCCTCAAGACCTTGATGCGCTCTTCGGGGACGTCCTTATCGTCCACGAGCCAGGCGACGAGCCGGTCGGCCTCGCCCTCGGACTCCTGCGCGCTGTCGGATCCGAGCTGCACGAGCAGCCACGCCTCCCCCTCGGGGCGCGGCAGCTCGGCGATCTCCTCCAGATTCATGTCCAGCTTCTGCTGGTCGTGGATGAGCTCGCGGTCGATGCCCTCGAGGCCGATCGGGCGAAAGCGCTCGATCATCTCCTGCACGTGGTCGCCTGCGCTTGGAAGGTCGTCGTACTCGACGACCACGAGCGTGCGCATCAGCATCGCGGGCGTGAGCTTGAGCACCGCACTGCTGACGGTGACGCCGGTGCTCTCGGTGCCCACGAGCGCGCGCGCAACGTTGAAGCCGCGCTCGGGCAGCAGTTCGTCGAGGTTGTAGCCCGAGACCCGGCGGGGCAGCTCGCTGACCGGCTTCATCCCCTCCCGGATCGCGCCGGCGTAGCGGTCGCGCAGGTCGCGCAGCTGCCGGTAGATCTCGCCCTTGCGCCCGCCGGCGGCGATGATCGCCTCGAGCCGGTCCTCCTCGCCGACGCCGACCCAGAAGCGCTCGCCCTCGTAGGTCACCACCTCCAGCGCGTCGGTGTTGTCGGAGGTGCGCGGCCCGGGCCCGTAGAGCTGGGACTGCACCGAGTGGATGCCGCAGGAGTTGTTGCCGAGGTTGCCGCCGATCGTGCAGCGCGAGTGGCTGGAGGGGTCTGGGCCGAAGACCATGTTCACCTTGGGGCCCACCTGCTGGTTGACCTGCTCGTTGATGGCTCCCGGCTGCGCCCGCACCGTCCCCGCCTCGCCGTCGGGCTCCTCGACGGCGGTCATGTACTTCGAGGTGTCGATCACGACCGCGTGGTTGACGGTCTCCCCGGACAGGCTCGTACCGCCGCCCCGGTTGACGATCGGCGCGCCGAGCTGCGCGCAGGCTCGGTGCGTCGTCACGATATCATCGGCCGTCCTGGGGATCACCACGCCGATCGGGACCTGGCGGAAGTTCGAGGAGTCGTTGGCGTACATCGCCGGCGTCGCCGCGTCGAAGCGGACCTCGCCTGCGACCGTGGCATCGAGCCTGCGCTGCAGGCCGCGGACGTCGAGCTCGATCGTGTCGTCGGCGGGGCCGACGCCGCGGCCGCGCTTGATCGGGATTCGGCGCCGACCGCGCGATTGAATCGAGGATGGGCGTCATCGACGCAATCCTTACCCCCAGCGGCCGTTTCCGCGACGCCGGCGGTCAGCGCACGGACCTCTCGCGTCCGCGCGACGTGCGTTGCTGCATGCATTCACGTTCGCGCACGACCGATTGCCGCCGTGGCTCCGTCACTCCCGAGGATCGCGCTATACACCCGTGCCATGGCCCATCGACCCGGTGAGCAGGAGGGCGAAGGAGGGCCGGTCCGAACCGCGATCAGCACGTCGACGCTGGGCAACGCCACCGCCTTTGGCTTCTCGATCACGATCACGGGCGCATTCGCGATGCTCCAGGCTCAGCTCGGGTCTCCTCACGTGGGGGAGATCCTGCTGTTCGGGGTCGCGGCGGCCGCCACCATCGGCGTCGTTCAGGCCGTGGTGACCCGGGGATTTCGGGTCCGTCCCGGCGCCGCCCCGCCAGAGGTCCGCATGCTCGCAACCGCGCAGGACTTCATCTCCGTGGCAGCCGCGCTGGGCGCCGCGGCAGGCGTCGGGGCAGTGCTCCATTCCGCCGTGGCGTGGCCGGTGGGCGGCGCGCTTGCCACGTTCGTGTTCCTGGTTACCGCGTCCGCTGAGACACTCGTGGCCGAGTTGGTGCAAAAGCGCCGCGGCGATCCCGAGGCCGAGGAGAGCCAGCCGCAGTAGGGGCGACCCGGTCGCCCGGGACGTGGCGTCGAGTAGCGTTGACTCGGTGGCGCTCTCGCTGCCGTTTGCCTTGGATCCCGGCTTTCATGCCGGTGGCCGTTACGCGCTTGGGATGTTGTTCCTGGGTTTCGCGCTCGCGGTCGCGGTGGTGGCGCTCTCCCACGAGCACGAGCGGGCGTTCTCCGCCGCGGTGTTCTATGTGGGGCTGGGTGCTCTGGCGGGGGGTGGCTTGGTGCTGCTCGGGGTCAAGCCCTTCGATCCCGTGCGCGATCACACGCTGCTTGAGCGGCTGGCCGAGCTTGCCCTCGTGGTCGCGGTCTTTTCGTCCGGTATCAGCGTGGAGAGAAACGTGCGCCGGCGCTCGTGGGTCTCGATCGTG
>JBBQRG010000112.1:0-6565 GCA_038215095.1 Solirubrobacterales bacterium
TGGCCTACCGCTCACACCGCCACCGCAACAGAGCCCTGCCACACTGGATCGAGCACTACAACCAACGCAGACCACACAGCTCGATCGGAGGCCTACCGCCGATCAGCCGCGTTCACAACCTCCATGGGCAGGACAGCTAGCGGCTGACCAAGCGAACCAAGGAGGAACACATGAGTGAAGAGCGCACTACCGGTGGTATGAGCAAGCAGGAGCTCGAGGCGGAGATGGGCCGCGAGCTGACCGACCGCGAGGCGATGTCGCTGGTGAACGCCAACCTGGCGGCGCCGGTGAACGCGGCGATTGCGGCGAACGTCCTCTCGGACAACTCGACCGCGACGGCGACGGCGACCCAGGACGTGGGCAACATCGACCAGGCCAACTAGGCCGGTTGACCAATCCACTCGTAGCGAAGGGCGGCCTCCGGGCCGCCCTTTTCTCACTTTGACCACAGTCACCGAAGCTCCCGCCGCGGACCGGCCGAAGCTCGCCGAGGGTCTCGACCTGATCGGCGAGTTCGAGGACTCCGGCTTCAAGGAGCCGCAGTACATCGCGCGGCGGGCCGACGGCCAGGTGATCCAGCTCACGGAGCTGCTCTACCAGGTGTCGGCCGAGGCGGACGGCCAGCGCGACCTCGCGGCGATCGCCGAGCGGGTGAGCGAGGCGTCGGGGCGCGGCGTGAGCGCCGACAACGTCGGCTTCCTGATCGAGAAGCGCTTGCGCCCGCTGGGAGTGCTCGCCGCGCGCGACGGCTCGAGCCCACAGCTCAAGCGCGGCGATCCGCTGCTGGCGCTGAAGTTCCGCGCCGGGCTGATCCCCGAACGGGTGGTGAACGGCCTCACCGGCGTGCTGCGGCCGCTGTTCTGGGCGCCGGTGGTCGTGCTGATGCTCGCGGCGCTGGTCGCGTTCGACACCTGGCTGTTCGGCAGCCATGGGATCGCGCAGTCGCTGCGCAGCCTGACCTACAACCCCGTGCTGATGCTGATGGTGTTCGGGATGATCGCGCTGTCGGCGGCCTTCCACGAGTGCGGCCACGCGACGGCGTGCCGCTACGGCGGGGCCCGGCCCGGGGTGATGGGAGCCGGGATCTACATTGTCTGGCCGGCCTTCTACACGGACGTGACCGACGCGTACCGGCTGAGCAAGGCCGGCCGCCTGCGCACCGACCTGGGCGGCGTCTACTTCAACGTGATCTTCTCGCTGGCCACCGCCGGCGCTTATTTCGCCACCGGTTTCGAGCCGCTGCTGATCGTGATCCTGATCCAGCACATGCAGGCGATCTACCAGTTCATGCCGTTCCTGCGGCTGGACGGCTACTACATCATCAGCGACCTCACCGGCGTGCCGGACATGTTCGCGCGCATCAAGCCGGTGCTGCGCAGCCTGATCCCCGGCCGCGAGGCCGACGACCGCGTGACGGAGCTGAAGCCGTGGGTGCGGGTGGCCACGACTATCTACGTGGTCGCGCTGGTGCCCGCGCTCGCCCTGATCTTCGGGGTCATGATCCTGCACGCCCCGCGCGCCTTCGCCACCGCCTACGACTCGTTCTTCGTGCAGACCGACAGGCTCTCGAGCGCGTTCGGCGACGGCAAGATCCTGGTGGGCCTGGGGGCCATCGTGCAGATGGCGGCGCTGGTGCTCCCGGCGGTCGGCTTCACGCTCACCTTCTCGCGCATGGGCCGCCGCATCGGCACGTTCGCCTGGCAGCGCTCCGAGGGCCATCCGCGCGTGCGCGTGGCCTACGGCCTGACCGCGGCTGCCGCGGCGGCGCTGGTGGCGTTCATCTGGTGGCCGAACGGCGACTACCGGCCCATCCAGCCGGGCGAGAAGGGCACGCTGGCGAGCGGCATCCACTCGCTGAAGGACATTCCGAGCGGCCGCCCGGCGCTCACCGCGCAGCGCGCCGCCGAGCTGCACGGCGCGCCGGCGCAGAGCAAGCGCTTCCCGAAGGCGAAGGAGAGCTCCAACTCCACGCAGGACCAGCCCGGGACCCGCCAGCGCAACTCGAAGGAGGCACCGGCGAACGGCAACTCGGAGGACACGCAGAGCCAGCCGCAGGACAAGAGCAACGGCCAGGACACCGGGCAGCAGCCGAGCGGCCAGCAGCCCCAGGACCAGCAGCAGACCACCCCGGCGGCGCCGGGCACCCAGACCGCGCCCAGCCAGCCCCAGACCACGACGCCGGGCGCCACCACCACGCCCGCGCAGCAGCCGCCCGCGAACCAACCGCAACAGCAGCCACCCACCAGCACGACGCCATGACGCTTCCGATCAAACGCCTGGCCATGCTGGTCGTGCTCGCCCTCGCGCTGCTCGCGGGCGCGGCGCCCGCCAGCTCGCTGGCGCAGGACAACAGCGCCGTCGCGATCAACACCAAGGACGGCTCCTCGCTGTTCCAGCTGGCCTTCTCGATCAAGGAGGTCGGCGGCGAGGTGGTGGACCAGACCAACCAGGCCGTCGCCTATTCCAACTGCAAGGAGTGCCAGACCGTCGCGATCGCGATCCAGGTGCTGATCGTGACCACCGAGAGCCCGGACGTGGTCATGCCCACGAACCTCGCGGTCGCGGTGAACGAGAACTGCGATACCTGCACCACGATGGCGCTCGCCTACCAGCTCGTCCTGGGCGGCCAGGGGCTGGAGCTGACCAAGCGCGGGGAGCGCCAAATCAGGGAGATCCGGCGCGAGCTGGAGCGGCTCGGCCGCAGGGGCCAGTCGGCGGACGAGATCCGCACGCGCACCGAAGCCCTCGTCGAGCGGCTGCGCCGGGTGCTGGCCACGGAGCTGGTGCCGCGACGGCAGCACGACGATCGCAACGGCCAGGGCTACGACTCGGGCGGCCAGGGCAACGACCAGCCGCCGCCCGACAACCAAGCGCCACCAGGCGACCAGCAGCCCACCGACACCACGCAGGCGCCGCAGACGACGACCCCGCAGCAGACCACGCCGCAGGACACGACGACCCAGCCTGCGCCGCCACAGCAGCCCGCCCAGCCACAACCGCAGCAGCAGGCGGCCCCCACGACCACCACGCCGTGACCGGCCGGACGCTCTGCCTGGCGGCCTCGTTGCTGGCCGTCGCCGTCGCGGGCTGCGGCGGGGGAGACGACCCGAACGACGCCCTGTCGCAGACCGCGAAGAAGCTGGGACAGATCAGGAGCGGAGACCTGTCGATGCGGATGGGCATCGACGCCGGAGGCAAGGGCCGCGTCGGCTTCGCGCTGGACGGGCCGTTTGCGCTGCCGCGCTCGGGCGGGATGCCTCGCGCCCGGGTCGCCTACAAGCAGATCGCGGGCACCCGCAGCGCCACCGTCACCCTTACCTCGACCGGCCGCCAGGCGTTCGTGAGCGCCGGTGGCCAGACGCGCCGGCTCCCGGCGGCGCAGGCACGCCGGCTGCGCATCGGCGCCGGCGCCGCTGGCAGCCAGCTCAAGATCGGCTCGTGGGTACGCGACCCCAAGCTGGCCGACGGCCCGAAGCTCGACGGCGCGGCCACCCAGCGCATCACCGCCAAGCTCGACGTGCGCGCCGCGGCGCGCGACCTGCTGGGCGTGGCCGGTGCCCTCGGCCCCGGCAGCTCCGCGCTCGGCCAGTCTCCGGGCCAGCTCGAGAAGGCGGTGAGAAGCTCGAGCTTCGAGCTGATCACGGGCAAGGATGACCGGTTGCTGAGGCGGCTCCGGATCGCCATCGGCCTGAAGCTGCCGGGCGCGCCACACGCGAGCGTGCGCTTCCTGCTGGGAGTGCGGCGGCCGAACCAGCCGGTGCGGATCGCGGCGCCCGGCGCCTGAGCGCCGGCTACACCAGTACGGCGGGCAGCCGCTGCCAGAAGTCCATGTCGTGGCCCGGCACGATCAGCGCGTCCGGCGCCTCGCGCACGTAGAGCTCGATCTCGCGAAGCGAGCGGCGGAACAGGTGCTCGTCGTCGAGTAGGGCGGGCAGGTGCTTCTCGCGCAGGGTCTCCTCGAGGAACATCGCGTCGGCCGCAAGCAGCACCTCGCGGCTCGCCGTGCGCAGTACCACCGATAGGTGGCCCAGCGAGTGCCCGGGCGTGAACACGAGCCGCACGCTGCCGTCGCCGAGCAAGTCGAATGCGCGCCCGAAGGTGGAGTACGAGTCGGCGCCGCGGCCGTCGAAGTCGAGCGTGCGGTAGTCGAAGGCGTGGTCGAACTGGCGCCCCATGTAGCCGTCCAGCTGGCCGCCGTCCGTGGCCGCCTTCCACTCGGCGCTGCTGAACACGAAGGTCGCGTCCGGGAACTCCGACATCCCGCTGGCGTGGTCCCCGTGCAGGTGGGTCATTACCACCACGTTCACGTCGGCGGCGGTGCGCCCCTCCGCGCGCAGCTGCGCGGCCACCGCCTGCTCGGCCTCCATCTCGATGTCCTTGAACAGCATCATGAAGGCCCGGCCGAGGTTCTCCTTCGGGTCGACCGCCACCGAGGGGTGGAAGCCGGTGTCCACGAGGATCAGGCCGGCGCTTGGGTGCTCGACCAGGAAGGCCGGGACCGGCACCTCGCGGTAACCCGAGCGCGGCACGCCAAGGCCGTTCGCGTGCAGCCGGGCCAGGCGCCCCTCTTCGCGCAGGAAGGTGGCCTCCGGCCCGCGCATGCGCCCGGTCAGCAGCGGGCGCACCCGGACGGTGGCGCCCTCGCGGCCGCTGGGAAGCGGCAGCTCGGCGGGGCGCGGCTCGGCGGCGGCGGCCATCGCGGTCACGTTACCCTGGCCGCGCCATGACGTCCCGCATCTTCCAGCCCGGCTTGCTCGACGGGCAGGTCGCGATCGTAAGCGGCGGCGGCACCGGCCTCGGCCGCGCGACCGCGCTCGAGCTGGCCGAGCTCGGCGCGCACGTGGTCGTCTGCGGCCGCCGCCTGGAGCCGCTCGAGGAGACCGCCGCGGCGGCGGCCGGGGGGCGCTGCGAGGCGGTGTCCTGCGACATCCGCGAGGAGCAGCAGGTCGACGAGCTCGTGGACGGCGTGCTTGAGCGCCACGGCCGCGTGGACCTGCTCGTGAACAACGCCGGCGGCCAGTACCTGACGCCCGCCGAGGACATCACGCCGAAGGGCTTTCGCACAGTGATCCGGCTGAACGTGGAGGGCACCTGGCTGATGACCCACGCGGTCGCGACCAGGGCGATGATCCCCGAGGAGCGCGGCGGCAAGATCGTGAACGTGACGCTGTCGCCCCACCAGGGGCTGCCGGGAATGGCGCACTCGTCCGCGGCGCGCGCCGCGGTCGAGAACCTCACGAAGGTGCTCTCGATCGCGTGGGCGCGATTCGGCATCAAGCTGACCGCGCTGGCCGCGGGCCACTTCGCCACCGACACGCTGATGACGAAGTACCCGAAGCCGGTGGTGGAGGGGGTGTCGGGCACCGTTCCGCTGCAGCGACTCGGCCGGCCGGAGGAGTTCGCCTGGCTGGTGGCCTACCTGGCCTCGCCGGCGGGTGACTACCTCTCGGGCGCGGTGCTCACGATCGACGGTGCGCGCGACAACTGGCTGGGCCCGTGGCCACCGGCGGGCCTGGCCGACGCCGGCGGCAAGCCGCTGTCCGAAGAGCGTCGCCCAAGCGATGACCCGCCGGCGTAGGGGGCCCGGGGCAACGCGGAAGAGCCGCCTGTCTGGGCTGGCGGCCGAGAGCGCGGTCGCTATCCCTAGGTCGTCATTCCGCCGAACTGGCCGCCGGTCACGTTCAGCACCTGGCCGTGCACGTAGTTCGACCACGGCGAGCAGAGGAAGAACACCGGGCCCGCGGCCTCCTCGGGTGAGGCGGGGCGGCCGAGCGGGATGATCGCGGAGGCCATCGCGCGCATCTGCTCGGGGATGCCGAGCTTGATCTCCTGGCCCTCGCGCTCGATCGCGCCGCCCTCCTCCTTGGCGGCCGTCAGGCGCGTCTCAACGAAGCCGAAGGCCACGGCGTTCACGTTGATCTTGAACTGGCCCCATTCCTTGGCCAGCGTCTTCGTGACGCCCACGACGCCGGCCTTCGCGGCCGAGTAGTTCACCTGGCCCGCGTTGCCGAACGTGCCCGAGATCGACGACACGTTCACGATCTTGCGGAACACCTCCTGGCCCTCGTCGCGCTCCTTCTTGGCGGGCTCGCGCAGGTGCGGGGCGGCGGCCCGCAGCACGCGAAAGGGGACGATCGTGTGGATGTCGAGCATCGCCTGGAACTGGTCATCGGCCATCTTGTGGATCGGGCCGTCCCAGGTGTAGCCCGCGTTGTTCACGATGATGTCGATCCTCCCGAAGGAGTCGACGGCGGTCTCGACGAGCTTGTCGGCCACGCCCTCCTTGGTCAGGTCCCCGGCGAAGGTGGCGGTCTCGCCCTGGATCTCGCCGGCCGACTGGTCGGCCACGTCGCCGTCGAGGTCGTTGATCAGGACCTGAGCGCCCTCGCTCGCGAGCAGCTCGGCTGTCGCCCGGCCGATCCCGCGCGCCGACCCGGTAACGATCGCCGCCTTGCCGTCAAGTACTCCCACGTTGCGTCTCCTTTGTTTGCCGTTCGCCGAGCCGCGGGCTCGGCCCGCGGCGCTGGCTTCGTATTCGAGCGCGGCAGGCTACTTTCTGAGCGGT
>JBBQRG010000113.1:0-6544 GCA_038215095.1 Solirubrobacterales bacterium
CTCCGCGTCACCACCGCGTGGGGTTCACATGGCTTCCGTCGAGCCGACGCGCTACGACTCCCCAGACGAGACCCGGCCGTTCGAGGGAAAGGGGCAGGCTGACGTCGTTGAGATTGCCGGCCACACCGTCGGCCGCGGCACCTTCGAGCCGGGCTGGAAGTGGTCGGAGAACGTCAAGCCGATCGCGAAGACCGACTCCTGTGAGGTCTCACATCTCGGCTACGTCCTGTCGGGCAGCATGAAGGTGCACATGGACGACGGCTCGGAGATGGAGATCACCGCGGGCGATGCCGTCGCCATTCCGCCCGGCCACGACGCGGAGGTGGTCGGCGACGAGGCCTGCGTGATGGTGGACTTCGGCGAGATCCAGCAGTACGCCAAGGCCAACTAGAGCCGAAAACGGGAGGCGCCGGCGTTACCCTCGTGGCGTGAGCGTCTCCCCGCCCGAGCGGGCGATCTCCGACAACGTCGCCGACCTCGTCGGCGATACCCCCATGCTCGCCCTGGGGCGGGTCGCGCCAGATTGCGGCGCCGAGCTGTTCGGCAAGCTCGAGGCCTACAACCCGGCGGGCAGCGTGAAGGACAGGATCGGCGTGGCGATGATCGACGCCGCAGAGGCCGAGGGGCAGATCCAGCCGGGCCAGACGACGATCATCGAGGCGACCTCGGGCAACACGGGGATCGCACTCGCGATGGTGTGCGCCGCGCGCGGATACGAGCTCGTGCTCGTGATGCCGCAGGGGATGAGCCGGGAGCGCGAGGCGCTGCTGCGCATGTACGGGGCGGAGGTGTCGATGGTCGAGTCGATGGGAGGGATGGACGAGGCGGTGCAGGCCGCGCAGCGGATCGCGGACGAGCGCGGCGACTGCTTCATCCCCGACCAGTTCTCGAACCCGGCGAACCCCGAGGCGCACCGCCGCACGACCGCCGAGGAGATCTGGCGCGATCTGGACGGCCGCGTGGACGGGCTCGTTGCGGGCGTGGGCACGGGAGGGACGATCACCGGCGCCGGCGAGCGCCTGAAGGAGCACAACCCCGACCTGCATGTGGTGGCCGTGGAGCCGAAGTCCTCGCCCGTGATCTCGGGAGGGTTGCCAGGCCCGCACAAGATCCAGGGCATCGGGGCCGGCTTCGTGCCGGCCGTTCTCAACCGCGACGTGATCGACGAGATCGTGCCGGTGGGCGACGAGGACGCGATCGAGACAGCGAGGCTGTGCGCGCGCCGCGAGGGCGTGCTGGCCGGCATCTCCTGCGGCGCGGCGCTCTGGGCGGCCATTCAGGTGGGCTCGCGAGCGGACTTTCGAGGCAAGCGGCTCGCCGTCGTGATGCCCGACTCGGGCGAGCGCTACATCAGCACCCCCTTCTTCGCGCCCTGATGTTCGGGCTCGGCACACTCGCCCGCGTCGGGCGCGAGGTCCGTGAGGACCTGACCGCTGCGCAGGAGCGCGACCCCGCCGCCCGTAACGTGGGGCGCTCGGAGATCCTGCTCACCTACGGTGGCGTCCAGGCGCTGCTTGCGCATCGCATCTCGCACGCCCTCTATGAGTCGGGCGTGCCGCTCGTGCCGCGCGCGCTTGCGAACGCCACCAAGGTGGCGACAGGGGTGGAGATCCACCCGGCGGCCAGGGTCGGGCGGGCGCTGTTCATCGACCACGGCAACGGGGTCGTGATCGGCGAGACGGCGGAGCTCGGGGACAACGTGACCGTCTACCAGGGCGTCACGCTCGGCGGCACCGGCTTCCGCCGCGGCAAGCGCCACCCCAGCGTGGGCAGCGAGGTCGTGATCGGCTCCGGCGCTAAGCTGCTCGGGGCGATCGAGGTGGGCGACCGGGTGAAGATCGGCGCCAACTCGGTGGTCATCCACGACGTCCCGGCGGGCGCCACCGTCGTGGGCAACCCCGGCCATCCCGTGCGCGTCGAGGGCGAGCGTCCGAGCGGCCCCGACGCCGACTGGGCCCATCTGCCCGACCCGGTGGCGGACGCGATCATGGGGCTGGCAAACCGCCTGACGGCGCTGGAGGAATTGGTGGCCGAGCAGACCGGCCGCAAGCCCGAGGGCGCCGAGGTGCGGCCGCTGCGCCGGCGCGGCGGCCCGGACTCCGCCGGGGGTTAGTAGAAAACCGTGCGGGTCCGGTGGCGGGGCAGCGCCTTGTAGCGCGGCTCCTGGCCGCGGTTCCAGAGCCAGACGTCGAGCACGCGCGGCGGCACCCCGAGTTCGGCCGCGATCAACTCGCAGGCGTGCAGCGCGCAGGCGCGGATCTCGCGCTCCTCGCGCCCGGGGGGCAGCAGCTCGCCGGCGTCGATCCGCGCTGCCAGCTCGGGCGTGTAGGTGAGCACGCCCTCTACTCGCAGCACGTGCGGCACCAGGTTGTCGGCGAAGATCGTGAGGCGGTCGAGGTCGCCGAAATCGGCCATGCCGGCGAGGGCCAGGTCGTTGGCGGTGATCTGCGCGCGCTTGTAGAAGCCGCGGTCGTCGAAGAAGGGCATGCCGCCTGCCAGCGTCTGCGCCAGGCGCTCGGCCGACCCGTCGCACGAGTCGACGACCTGCGCGGCGCTGCGGTCTCCCAAGAAGGCTCCGAGGTCCCGCAGCGCCTCGGCGAACAGCGCCATCAGCTCGTGGCCAGGCTCCTGGCCGAGCACGTCGGCCACGGCCGCCCCGTCGAGCCCGCACAGCTCCGCCTTGCTCCACGGCCCGTGCTCGCGGAAGCGGTCCGCCAACGCCCAGGCGACGGTGAAGTAGCCGCTGCGGCCGTCGCGCTTTCGCAGGGTGGGGAACCAGCCCGAGCCGAAGTTGATCGCATCGAGCGTGACCAGGTAGGCGGTCACGTCCTCGTGGGAGCCCTCGAGGTAGTGGGTCTCGGGGTCGAGCGCTGGGGGCGGCCCGGGCCGGACGTCGCCCAGCGCGGCAGGCTCGATGCGCACCGAGCGGGCGGAGCCGGCGATCTCCGCGCAGGAGCGGCGCACTTCGTCGAGCAGCGACACGCCTCCTTCTTACACTGCGCCGGGTGGCCGACGCCTTCGCCTGCAAGGCGCTCGAGAAGCGCTACGGGCAAACGATCGCCCTCGACGGCGTGGACCTGCGCGTGGAGCCGGGCCAGCTCGTGGGGCTGCTGGGCCCGAACGGGGCCGGCAAGTCGACCCTGACGAAGATCGCGTGCGGCCTCGTCGGCCAGAGTGGCGGCACGGCCGAGGTGAACGGCGCGCCCGCAGGCTCCGCGCCGGCTCGCGCGGCGATCGGCTACCTGGCCGAGCTCTTCCGCTTCCCGGGCTGGCTGCGCGCCGACGAGCTGCTCGAGCTGCATCAGCGGCTCGCGCGCTCGGACGGTGGACACAAGGAGCGCCAGGAGCTGCTGGAGCTGGTCGGGCTGGCCGACGCCAGCGAGGTGCGCGTCGAAGCGATGTCGAAGGGCATGCAGCAGCGGCTCGGCATCGCCCAGGCGCTTGTGGGCTCGCCGCGGCTCCTCCTGCTCGACGAGCCCACCAGCGCGCTCGACCCGGTGGGCCGGCGGATCGTGCGCGACCTGCTTCAAGAGCTGCGCCGGCGCGAGGTGGCAGTGCTGCTGAACTCCCACCTGCTGAGCGAGGTCGAGCTGGTCTGCGACCGCGTGGCGATCCTGCTCGACGGCCAGATCGTGGCCGAGGGCAGCCCGGCGCAACTGAGCAGGCCGCGGGGGGTGGAGGTGGACACCGAGGGCGGCACCCGCGCGTTCGCCGAGGCGGGACGCGAGGACGTGCCCGGGATCGTGGCGAAGCTCGTAGAGGACGGCGAGCAGGTGTACGGGGTGCGGCTGCTCGCGTCCACGCTCGAGGACGTCTATCTAGAGGCGGTCGGCGCCTCGTGAGTGACGTCGCGGCGATCGCGCGCTACGCGATGCGGGAGTGCCTGCGCCGGAAGGTGTTCCTCGTGGTGCTCCTGCTCACCGCGGGCTTTCTGGCGCTCTACGCGCTCGGCACCAACGCCGCGTTCAACCAGGTCGAGAAGTTCGGCGGCGGGCCGGCCCTCGACGACAAGGTGCTCACCGGCTCGACGCTGCTCGGCCTGTCGATGTTCAGCACGTTGTTCCTGGGCGCCGTGCTCGCCGCCTTCCTGACGCTCGGCGCGGTGCGCGGCGACGCGGAGGCCGGCCTGCTCCAGCCGCTCGTCGTGCGGCCCGTGGGACGGGACGCGCTGCTCGCGGGCCGCTTCGTGGCCGCCGCCATCGTCTGCGCCGGCTACGTGTTGTTCGTGTACGCGGCGTCGGTGCTCATCACCGGCGCCGCCGGCGGCTGGTGGCCCGACAGCGTGGTCTCGCCAGGACTCGGCCTGGCTGTGGGTGTGATCGTGATCGCGGGCCTGTCGCTGCTCGGGTCGGTCTTCCTGGCCTCGACCGCGAACGGCATCGCGGTGTTCATGGTCTTCGGCGCCGGGCTGGCGGCGGGGCTGCTTGGGC
The DNA here is from genome assembly GCA_038215095.1 of Solirubrobacterales bacterium. GTDB lineage: Bacteria > Actinomycetota > Thermoleophilia > Solirubrobacterales > Thermoleophilaceae > DATACN01. Next base: position 4,431 of record JBBQRG010000113.1, read on the forward strand.
AGATCGGCGAGACGCTGAAGGTGGACGCCCTCAACACCGTGTCGGACGTGACCTCGTGGGTGCTGCCGTTCGAAGCGCTCTACCAAGCCGGCCTGGCGGCGCTCACCGCCGACGCGGGCGGCCTGACCGGCGTGATCGTGCGCCTCGGGCCCTTCGGCGGGGCGCAGAAGGGTGGCGCGACGCTCTGGATCTGGACCTTCGTCTACCTGGGCCTGGTGGCGCTCGCCGCTCGCACCGCCTTCGCCCGCCGGGACCTCTGATCGGGCCGCGCCCGGGCCTATCCTCAGTGGAGTGAGCACAGTCGAAGCGCCCGAGGCCCTGCTGGAGGGCCTGAACGAGCCCCAGCGCGAAGCCGTCGCCCATGGCGAAGGGCCGCTGCTCATCCTCGCGGGGGCCGGCTCGGGCAAGACGCGGGTGCTCACGCACCGGATCGCCTACCTCGTCGGCACCGGCCAGGCCAGGCCCAGCGAGATCCTCGCCATCACCTTCACCAACAAGGCCGCGGGCGAGATGCGCGAGCGCGTGGGGATGCTGGTCGGCAACCGCGCCCGCGCCATGTGGGTGATGACCTTCCACTCCGCCTGCGCGCGCATGCTGCGCGCCGACGCGGAGCGCCTGGGCTACACGCGCGGCTTCACGATCTACGACTCGTCCGACTCGCTGCGACTGATCAAGCAGTGCATGGACCAGCTGGACGTCGACCCGAAGCGCTTCACCCCCCGGGGCATCCAGCGCCAGATCTCGGACGCGAAGAACCAGCTGCTCGACGCCGAGGCCTACCGCCTCAAGGTCGGCTCCTTCTTCGAGCAGACCGCCGCCGACGTGTACGAGCTCTACGAGCAGCGGGCGCACGGCAACAACGCGATGGATTTCGACGACCTCCTGTTTCGCTGCGTGAACCTGCTGGAGCTGTTCCCCGAGGTCCGCGACCGCTACCGCGGGGCCTTCCGCCACGTGCTGGTGGACGAGTACCAGGACACCAACCGCGCTCAGTACCGCTGGCTGCAGCTGCTCTCGGAGGAGCACCGCAACCTGTGCGTAGTCGGTGACGATGATCAGGCGATCTACAGCTTCCGTGGCGCCGACATCCGCAATATTTTGGATTTTGAACGCGACCTCCCGGACGCGCAGGTGGTCAAGCTCGAGCAGAACTATCGCTCCACCCAGACGATCCTCTCGGCTGCCAACGCGGTGATCGAAAGCAATCGCGCGCGCAAGGTCAAACGGCTCTGGAGCGACCTCGGCCAGGGCGACCCGGTGCACGTCCGCGAGCTCGAGGACGAGCATGCCGAGGCCCGGTTCGTCGTGTCCGAGGTCGAGCGGCTGGTTGAGGAGGGCGGCTCGCGCGACGAGATCGCGATCTTCTACCGGACCAACGCCCAGAGCCGTGTGCTCGAGGACATGCTCGTGCGCTACGGCGTCGGCTACCAGGTGATCGGCGGCACGCGCTTCTACGACCGCGCCGAGATCAAGGATGCGCTTGCGTACCTGAACTTGATGGTGAACCCGCAGGACGTGGTGGCCTTCGCGCGCGTGGTGAACTCGCCGCGGCGAGGGATTGGGAACACCTCTCAGGCGCGGATCCTGAACCACGCCAACACGCTCGGCGAGTCGGTCTGGGACGTCGCCGCGGCCTCGGACGCCATCCCCGGCCTGGGCGCCGCCGCGGTCAAGGCGGTCGGCCGCTTCATGTCAGTGATGGAGCGGCTGCGCGGGTGCGCGGAGGGCGGCGCCTCGGTGGGCGACCTGCTCCAGGAGACGCTCAACGAGACCGGCTACGTGGACGCGCTCGAGGCCGAGCGCACGATCGAGGCGCAGGGCCGGCTCGAGAACCTCGAGGAGCTGGTTGGCATGACGCGCGAGTACGACGCCAGCGCCGAGGAGCCCTCGGTCGAGGAGTTCCTCCAGCAGGTGGCGCTCTTCTCCGAGCAGGACGCGCTCGACGACGACGAGGGCATCGTCACGCTGATGACGCTGCACAACGCAAAGGGGCTCGAGTACCCGACTGTGTTCGTGATCGGCTGCGAGGACGGGGTCTTCCCGCACATGCGCTCGATCGAGGCCGGCGACCTCGAGGAGGAGCGCCGGCTCTGTTACGTCGGCATGACGCGGGC
>JBBQRG010000114.1:0-6401 GCA_038215095.1 Solirubrobacterales bacterium
CGCCGGTCCTCGCGCGCCCAGCGGGCGCGCTCGGGGGAGATCAGGATGCGCGCCACGTGCGAGGTCTCCACCTCGCCGGTGCTGGGCCAGCCGTGCACGTCGGGCTCGACGCCCTCGCGCGGCTCGAAGCGCTCGTCGAGCACGGTGGCCTCGCGGATGCGGTCGAGCCGGTAGGAGCGCGGCGCGTCCTTCTCGAGGTCGAAGGCGTGCACGTACCAGCCCTCCTGGCCGTTCAGCAGCTTGTACGGCTCCACGGTGCGCTGCGTGAACTCGTCCTCGTTCTCCTTGTAGTACTCGATCTCGAGCAGGCGCCGGCCGGCTATCGCCCTGCTCACTACGCGCGCGATCTCGGAGTCGTCGCCCTTGGCGGTGGTGATCTGGAGGCCCTCCTCGGCCGGGTCCTGGCCGAGCGCCTTCACGATCTTCGCTCGCGCGGAGCTGAGCGAGCCCTCGGGCAGGTGCTCGCCGATCAGGTCGATGGCGGCCACCAGCGCCTTCGCCTCAAGCGGCAGCAGGCGGGCGGGCTGGGCGAAGTTGTCGCCGTAGGGCTCTGGGTCGACCTCGATCGAGTCGCCCTGCACCTCGGCGTAGAGCACGTAGCTGCCGCCGCCGAAGTTCACGACGTTCAGCACGTCGATGTCCTGGCGCAGCTCGGTCTCGGACACCTGGAGCGACTTGCACAGCTCGGACACGGAGAGGCGCTGGGAGTCCCGGGCGGCCTCGATCAGGATGCCGGCGAGCGTGACCAGGCGAGCGAAGCGCTCGGGCCGGATCAGCGACTCGCGGCGCGAATCGTCGTCGTCGCCGTTGGCCTGCGGGGCCGGCGCGCCGCGGCGCTTGCGGGCGGGGGAGGCCAGCTCGACGGGCTCGGTGTGGGCCTGCACGACCAGCTCGGCGCGCTCGCGTGCCTCCTCGACCAGCTCCGGCGGCTCGACGACGTACGCCTGCGGGCCCAGCCCGAGCACCCACGAGACGAGCTGACGCGAGCTGGCGTAGTCGGTCTCGAAGACCTTGCCGCCGCCGTCGGCGTCGGCCACCTCGCCGGCGTGGCCGAAGTGGCGCAGCGCCAGCCAGTCGATGCGGTCGCTCAGCCAGATGCTGGCGCGGCCCACGGGGTCGCCCAGCTGCCAGTCGGTGCGCGTGGCGTACACGCGCGGGTCGAACTCCTCGGGGCGGTTGAAGTCGTGCTCGGCCTTCGACGAGTAGCCGACCTTGCCGAGAATGCGCGAGACGCGGAACACGCGCACGTCGTCGCGCTCGTGCGAATAGCCGATCAAATAGAACTGCCCGCCGCGGTAGAGCAGGTGGTAGGGGTCCACCTTGCGCTTCTCGGAGGCGTCGCGGCCGATCGTGTAGTACTCGAACACGATCGTCTTGCGGCGGAAGATCGCCGTCTCGACCTTTGACAGCCGCTGCGACAGCTCGCGCCCGCCGGCGCCCGCGGTGACCGCCAAGGCAACCGAGCGCTCGGCGGGCTCGTCGAGCGGCGAGGGCTTGCCCCACGAGAGCTGCTGAAGCGCCAGCCGCAGCGGCTCGGCGTAGGCGAACTCGCCGTCGAGCAGCGACAGCGAGGTGCGCAGCGAGCCCAGCTCGCGGCTGGTGAACTCGATCGCGGGCAGGTAGAAGTTCTCCGGCGGCAGCGAGTAGTTCTCGGCTTCGTAGAAGCCCTCGGCCGGCTTGTCGACCTTCAGGTGGATGCCGAGCGAGTCGAGCTCCGCGCGGTCGGCGTAGAAGCGCCGTGCGAAGGCCTCGTCGTTCATCTGCGAGTAGCCCTCGACGTCCTGCTTGATCTCGAGGGCGGACACTGGCCGCCGCTCGGCCATCAGGAACGAGATCAGCGACAGCTGGCGGATGAGCTTTTCGGTGTCCTTGGCCACGCCCTGACGAGCATAAGCAAAGGAAACCGCCGTTAGCTCCCCCTATGCGGGAACAATTGCCTTATTTGCGGGGTCAGAAGGGCTTTACGCGACCGCGCGGCGCTCGTCGGGCTCCCGTTTGGCGAAGTACGCCGAGCCGGAGATGCCGCGGTCGAAGCTCGACCAGCTCTCGCCGTCGGCGAGCGCCTTCTCGATTCGGTCGAAGCTGCCGAGCGTGCCGCCGAGGTTGTCGATCATGTGCACGAGGGTGGCCTCGCGCGTGCACGGCGTGACGGGGCTGCCGTGCTCGAGCTTGCCGTGGTGGGCGAGCACGATGTGCAGCACGGCCTGGGCGTCCTCGGCGGGGAAGCCCTCGATGCGCTCGATCTCTCGCCGCACGCGGTAGTAGCCGAGCGGGATCTCGCCGAGCAGCTTGCCGGCGTCGGTGAGCTCGATGGCGCCGTTCACCATCGCGTAGGCCTGGACCTTGCCGATGTCGTGCAGCAGCGCGCCGGTGACCGCCATGTCGTGGTCGACGTCGGAGAACGGGCCGGCGGCCATCGCGTGCACGCCCTCCGCCACCGAGAGCGAGTGCTCCAGCAGCCCGTGGCGGTAGGCCTGGTGGTAGTACTTGGCCGCCGGCGCCTCGTGCCAGCGGCGGCCCATCTCGGTGGCCGGGTCGAGCAGCCGGGCGAGCAGCTCGCGCAGGTGCGGGCGCTGCACCGTGCCGATCAGGTCGCCGAGCGCCTGGGCCATCTTCTCGTAGGGCACGGGCGCGCACTCGGCCAGGTCGGCCAGGTCGTACTCGCCGTCGAGGGCGGCGCGCAGCGCGCTGGCAGTGAGGCTGGAGCCGTACCGCGAGCTGACGGCGAAGCGCCCCGTCACCCGCACGACCGCGCCGGCGCTGGCGCAGTTCAGCACGGTCTCGATGTCGTCCCAGACGACGCACTCGAAGCGCCCGCTGGCGTCGCCCAGCTGCAGCTTGAGGAACATGTCGCCGTTGCGCTTCTGGCGCCGGTTGCACTCCTGCACCACGAACACCGAATCGACCTCCTGGCCGTCGCAGAGGTCGCGGGCGAACACCTTCGCGGCTGTCAGTGTGGTCTGCTCCATCGGGTTAGCCAAGGTAGACCTGCTTGCGGACGGTTTACGCTGCACGGCGGTGAAGTCGCTGCCTCTGGGAAGGACCTGACATGGGCGTTCTAGTCACCGGCGGAACCGGTGCCCTGGGCGGCGCCGTGCTGCGCGAGCTGATGGACGCCGGGCACGACGTGACGGCCACCTGGATCGTCGACCGCGAGCGGGAGCGAGTCGAGGGAGAGCTGGGCGACGAGGTGGCGCTCGTTCAGGCCGACGTCGGCTCCCCGGAGGGCGCGGTCACGGCCGTCGAGGCGGTGCCCGACCTCGACGCGGTCGTCAACCTCGTTGGCGGCTTCATGGCAGGCCCGAAGCTGCACGAGATCGAGCCCGAGGACTTCGATCGCATGCTCCGGCTCAACGTGGTCACGGCCTTCAACGTGGCCCGTGCCGCGATGCCGGTGCTGGTGGCAAACGGCGGGGGCGCCTTCGTGGGCGTGTCGGCGCGGCCGGCGCTGAAGCCCTTCCCGGGCTCGGCGGCCTACGCGACCTCCAAGGCGGCCGTCCTGGCGCTGGTCAAGTCGATCGACGCCGACTACCGCGGCGACGGCGTGCGCGCCAACGCGATCCTCCCGAGCGTGATCGACACGCCCGCCAACCGCGCCGCCGAGCCCGACGCCGACTTCTCCAAATGGGTCCCGCCGGAGCAGCTCGCCAGGGTGATCCGCTTCCTGATCTCACCCGACTCCGAGCCCACGAGCGGCGCCGGAATACCGGTCTACGGCCGGGCTTAGGAGGCCTTGGCGAAACGCCAGGCGTCTCGCATCGGCTCGCGGTAGAAGATCAGGAAGACCGGGGCGACGAGGAACAGGACCGCCTCGTCAACCGGACCCGGTATCGGCAGCAGCCCGATGGCGGCGATCCAGCGGAGCGGCTTCGGCACGCGGGAGTCCCGGGCGAGGAGCCTCATCGCTCCGATCGTCCTGGCGATGAAGGCCCGCATGGCTAGCCGCCGTAGTACCCGAGCGCGCGGCGGCCCAGGTCCTTCGTGGCGGCCGAGTTCTGCATGGCGCCCAGCGGCGCGCCGATGAGCGGCACCAGCCGGCCCGCGTAGCGGCGCGCCACGCGCTTCGCGGCGTACTTGGCGAGGCGCATGTGGATGGCCTGGTTCTTGCCGCCCGAGAGGATCGCCTTCTCCGCCATCGCCACGGCCATCCGCTTGCCCACTCCGTCGAGGGCGCGGCGGGCCTGCTCGGCGGTGGGGTAGACGCCCTGCAGGGTGAGCAGCTCCGCCGGGCGCATCGGGTGGTGGGGGTCGTAGCCGTAGGCGGCAGCGATGTAGAACACCATCCGGCTCTGGATCCACAGCAGCGCCACGAGGTCGGGGCCCGCGGTGATCGCACCGCCGAGGCCCAGGGCGCCGCCCTCCAGGCGCGCCATCCGCACGTGCTTCTTGTAGGCGACCTCGGCCAGCTGGGCCGGAGTGTGGCCCGGCCCGGCGATGCGCGCCCACTCCTCGGCGGCCGGCGCGAAGCGCTCGGCAGCGGCCAGCGCGATGAACTCCGGTGCCTTGTCCGGCTCCGCCCGAAGCCGCCTCCAGAGTGACTCCGGCGGGCGCTCCAGGTGCTCGATCTCTCGCGATACGCTCATCGACCCACTGCAGTTTGGCGATCCGTTCGCGGGTAGGAGGAACCCATGACGAACACAGACACCAAGAGCGGCATTCTCAGCAGCGACAAGAAGGACGATCGCGAACAGCTGATCAGGATGCTCACCAAGGCCTACTGGATGGAGGTCGAGACGGTGATGAGCTACCTCGCCAACTCGATCAACCCGGACGGCGTGCGCGCGCAGGAGATCATCGAGTCCCTGAAGGCCGACGTGCAGGAGGAGCTCGGCCACGCGACCCAGTTCGGCGAGCGGATCAAGGAGCTCTACGGCGTCGTGCCCGGCTCGCTCGACTTCAACGCCGAGCAGTCCTACCTGCAGCCGCCCGACGAGCAGACCGACATCGTCCACGTGATCAAGGGCGTGATCGCCGCCGAGAGCGGCGCCATCGAGCACTACAACAAGATCATCGAGTTCACCGAGGGGCGCGACCCCGTGACCCAGGACATGGTCATCGCGATCCTCCGCGACGAGGAGCAGCACCGCCGCCTGTTCGAGGGCTTCCTGCGCGAGTACAAGGCCGAGGGCCTCGCCTAGCGGCTGAAGCCGCCCTGACTACTACTGTCAGGGCATGGTGCTGCTCAGTGCCTTCGCGCTCCTGGCCGGCGCGGGCACCGCCCTGAGTCCGTGCGTGCTGCCCGTGCTCCCGGCCGTGCTGAGTGCGGGCGCTACCGGGGGCAGGCGCCGCCCGCTTGGCATCGTGGCCGGGCTGACCGTGACCTTCACGGCCACTATCGTCGGCTTCGCCGCCGTGTCCGGGTCCGTGGGCATCGGGGACGCCACCCTGCGCTACATCGCCATCGGCGCGCTCGCCCTCTTCGGCTTCGCGACGCTCGTGCCGGCGGTCGGCGACCGCATCGAGGCCCGCCTGTCGCCGCTCGCCCGCTTTGGCCCGCGCGGGATGGGCGACGGCTTCGGCTCGGGCCTCGCGGTGGGTGCCGCGCTGGGCTTCGTGTACGCGCCGTGCGCGGGCCCGATCCTCGCCGCGGTGATCACCGTCGGCGCCGCCTCCGGCCGCTCGGTCGTGGTGGGCCTGTCCTTCGCGCTGGGCAGCGCCGCGGCGCTGCTGGCGCTGGCGCTCGGCGGCCGCGCGCTGTTCGAGCGCCTGCGCCGGCGCGGCCGCGTGGCAAAGGTGCAGCGCACGCTCGGCGCGATCATGCTCTGCACCGCGCTCGCGATGGCGTTCATGCTCGACGTTCGCTTCCAGTCGGCCATCGCGAGCCACCTTCCTGCGGCGCTGGTGGACCCCACCCACTCGCTCGAGAGCTCGAGCGCCGTGCAGGATCGCCTCGCCCGGCTGCGCCCGCGCTCGCGCTTCCACTCGGTCGCGGGCGCGCGGGGGGCGAGCGCGGCGAACCTGCCGGTGCTGGGCCATGCCCCGGACTTCACCGGCACGCAGCGCTGGTTCAACACCCCGCACGGCCGGCCGCTGACCCTCGCGCGCCTGCGCGGGCGCGTCGTGCTGGTGGACTTCTGGACCTACACGTGCATCAACTGCCTGCGCACGCTGCCCTACCTGGAGGCATGGGACGCCAGGTACCGGCGCGCCGGCCTGACGATCGTCGGCGTGCACTCGCCCGAGTTCGGCTTCGAGCACGACGCCGGCAACGTGGAGTCCGCGATCGGCCGCGAGGGCATCCGCTACCCGGTGGTGCAGGACAACCGGCTCGCCACCTGGAACGCGTGGGGCAACCAGTCCTGGCCGACCGAGTACCTGATCGACACGCGCGGCAGGGTGCGAAAGGCCGAGGAGTGGGTGGGCGGCTACGCCGAGCAGGAGAGCGCCATCCGCGCGCTGCT
>JBBQRG010000115.1:0-6280 GCA_038215095.1 Solirubrobacterales bacterium
CTCCCAGGCGTTCAGCTCCTCGCGCCGGTCCTCGAGGCGCGGCACGGGCAGGTCGTGGTGGGCCTGCTCGGCGGCCCCTCCCCCGTCCAGCTCGAAGAACGAGCCCTGCCCCACCTGCGCGTCCTGCTGGTGCTTCTGCCCGGCGCCCTGTGCCTGGACGAGCACCTGGAAGGTGCCGGTTCGAGACGCGCCGAGCGAGTCGAAGGCGCCGCACTTCACCAGCGACTCGATCGCCTTCTTGTTCACGCAGCGGCCGTCGGCACGCCGGCAGAAGTCCCAGATCGAGCGGAACGGGCCGTCCTCGGCGCGCGCCTCGAGTATGGCCTCGACGGCCTGGGCGCCCACGTTCTTGACGGCGTCGAGGCCGAAGCGGATGTTGCCGCTCACCACCTTGAAGTCGTGTCCCGACTCGTTCACGTCGGGCGGCAGCACCTCGATGCCCATCTCCTCGCAGCGCGACACGAAGAACGGCACCTTGTCCTTGGTCGACATGACCGACGAGATGAGGGCGGCCATGTACTCGGCCGGGTAGTTGGCCTTCAGCCAGGCGGTGCGGTAGGTGATCAGGCCGTAGCACGCCGCGTGCGAGCGGTTGAACGAGTAGTCGGCGGCTGCCTCGTTCACCGACCACAGCTCGGCGATGACGCGATCGTTGGTGCCCGTCTGGCGGGCGCCCTCGAAGAAGCGGTCCTTGAGCGCGGCCATCGCCTCGCGCAGCTTCTTGCCGATCGCCTTGCGCAGGTCATCGGCCTCGGAGCCCGAGAAGCCGGCGATCGCCTTCGCGATCTCCATCAACTGCTCCTGGTAGAGGATCACGCCGTAGGTGGGCTCGGTGATAGAGCGCAGCCGCTCGTCGATGTACTGGATGGCGTCCGGCTGGCGCTTGTTGCGCGCGTAGGTGTCGATGTAGCGCATGGCGCCCGGGCGGTAGAGCGCCTGGAGCGCGACGACGTCGTTGAACTCGCTGGGCTTGACCTTGCGCAGGGCGTCGCGCATGCCGTCGGACTCGAACTGGAACACGCCGATCGAGTCGCCCCTCTGGAGCATCTCGTAGGTCTTCGGGTCGTCCAGCGGCAGCTCACTCATCGACGGCCTGATGCCGCTCGACTCCTCGATGATGTCGAGTGCCGCCTCGATCACGTCGAGGTTGCGCAGGCCGAGGAAGTCCATCTTCAGGAGGCCGATCTCCTCGATCGGCTTCATCGAGTACTGCGTGACGATGCGCTCGTCCGCCTGCTGGAGGGGCACGATGTCGGTGAGCGGACGGTGGGCGATCACCACGGCGGCGGCGTGGATCGACGAGTTGCGCACGATCCCCTCCAGCCCCTTGGCGGTCTCGATGACCTGGCGCGCCTCCTGCTCGGTGTCGTAGACGCGGCGAAGCTCGGGCTCTTCCTTCAGGTAGTCGTCGAAGCTCTTCGAGCGGCCCATCACCGGCTCGGGGATGAGCTTCGCGATGCGGTCGCCGGTGGCGTAGTCGAAGCCCAGCACGCGCGCGGCGTCGCGGGTGGCGGCGCGCGGGAACATGCGGCCGAAGGTGATGATCTGGGCCACGCAGTCGCGCCCGTACTTGTCGGCCACGTACTGGAATACGCGGTCGCGGCCCTTCACCGAGAAGTCGATGTCGATGTCCGGCATCGAGACGCGCTCGGGGTTCAGGAAGCGCTCGAACAGGAGCCCGTGGGCGAGCGGGTCGACGTCGGTGATGTTCAGGCAGTAGGAGACAATCGAGCCCGCCGCCGAGCCGCGCCCCGGGCCCACGGCGATGCCGCTGTCCTTGGCGAAACGCACGAAGTCCCAGACGATCAGGAAGTAGGCGTCGAAGCCCATGCGCCCGATCACGCCGAGCTCCATCTCCAGGCGCTCGACTGCTTCAGCGGGCGGCGGGTCGCCGTAGCGGCGCACGAGGCCCTCGAGGGCCAGCTTGCGCAGGTAACCGCCCTCGGGGGCGCCGTCCGGCGTGGGGAAGCTCGGGATCAGCTGCTTGCCGAGCTCGATCTCGAGCTCGCAGCGCTCGGCGATCTCGACCGTGGAGGCGATCGCCTCCGGCCAGGCGGAGAACGCGCTGGCCATCTCCTCCGAGTCCTTCAAGTAGAACTCGTTGGTGTCGAAGGACATCTTCGGCGCGGCCAGCGTGCTCTTGGTCTGCACGCACAGGAGCGCCTTGTGGTTGTCGTAGTCCTCACGCCGCAGGTAGTGCACGTCGCCGGTGGCCACGAGCGGGCGGCCGAGCTCCTTCGCGATCTTGACGATCCCCTCGTTGGCCTTGTCCTGGTCGGGGATGCCGTTCTTCTGCACCTCGAAGTAGACGTCGTCGGGCCCGAACACCTGCACGAGCTCGTCGGCGTGGGCGCGGGCGTCGGCCGGGTTGCCGTGCACGAGCCGCTGGCAGAAGCGCGACTGCAGGCAGCCCGACAGCACCATGACGCCCTCGGAGTGCTTGGAGAGCATCTCCATGTCCACATTGGCCTTGCCGCGCTTGAAGCCGTCGAGGTAGCCGGCCGAGGACAGCTTCACCAGGTTGCGGAAGCCCTCGTCGTTGCGCGCGAGCAGCGTCAGGTGGTTGCGCTCGTAGCGCACCGCCTCGGTGCGGATGTCGTCGACGAAGTACGCCTCGAGCCCCACGATCGGCTTGATGCCTTGCTTGCGAGCGGCCTTGTAGTGCTCGATGGCGCCGTTCATGACGCCGTGGTCGGTCAGCCCGAGGGCGGGCTGGCCGAAGCCGGCGGCGCGCTCGGCGAGCGCGTCGATCTTGCACGCGCCGTCGAGCACCGAGTACTCGGAGTGCACGTGAAGGTGGACGCAGGAAGGCTGCGACATCGGGGCCAATATAGGCCCGCGACCGGACCGCTCCCCGGCCTGCGCCGGACCTTCCCCGCTATCTCCGGGAAGGTCCAGCCGGGGGCGGCCGGTATAAGTTGCCCATGGTTACCCAGGGTCCGATCCCGCGCTTCGTCCACGGCCTGATCGAGTACGTAGCCGCGGTTGTCCTGTTCGCGGCCCCGTTCGTGCTTTCGTTCGACTCGAACTCGGCGGTGGCGGTGTCGATCATCGCCGGCGTTGTGGTGCTGGTCGTCGCGGCCAGCACCGACGGGCCCACCAGCCTCGTGAACCAGATTCCCATGCCGGCCCACGTGGTGCTCGACTACGTGCTCGCCGTGGTGCTGATCGCCATGCCGTTCATCGCCGGCTTCTCCAACGAGACCAACCCCACCGTGTTCTTCATCGCGCTCGGCGTGGTGCACCTGCTGGTCACGATCGGGACGCGCTTCCGAAGGGAAGGGACTCAGCAGCCGCGAGGCTCTAGGGATAGATAGCCCGGAGCTCCGTGGCCTCGGCGACCCGCTCGATGGCCACGGCCTGGGCGGCCGAGCGCCAGTCGGTGTCGAAGCGCTTGCGGGCCTCGACCACGCGGGCCAGCGCCTCCTCCATGTGCAGGCGCAGGCGCACCACCACCTCCTCGCCGCCCCACGAGTACTTCTGCTGGTCCTGGACCCACTCGAAGTAGCTCACCGTGACGCCGCCGCCGTTCGCCAGCACGTCTGGGATCACGTCAATGCCGCGCTGGGCCAGGATCTTGTCGGCCTCCGGCGTGGTGGGGCCGTTGGCGGCCTCGAAGATGATCTTGCAGTCCACGCGCTCGGCGTTGTCGGCGGTGATCTGGCGCTCGAGGGCGGCGGGCACGAGGATGTCGCAGGGCAGCTCCACCACCTCGGCGCGGTCAACCGGGGCGCCCCCCTCCCAGCCCCGCAGGAAGCGGTGCTCGTCGACGTACGCGAGCGCAGCGTCCACGTCGATCCCCTCGGGGTCGTGGAGGCCGCCGGTGACGTCGGATACCGCGACCACCCGCGCGCCGCGCGCAACCAGCTCGCGCGCCACCACGGAGCCGACCTTGCCGAAGCCCTGCACGCTGACGCGCTGGCCGTCGACCTTCTCGCCGCGGCCGCGCAGCACGTCCTCGATGCAGAACACCACGCCCAGGCCCGTGGCCTCGTCGCGGCCCTCGGTGCCGCCCAGCACCAGCGGCTTGCCGGTCACGATCTCCGGGACCGGGTGGCCGACCTGCTGCGAGTAGGTGTCCATGAACCAGGCCATCTCGCGCTCGCCCGTGGCCATGTCGGGCGCGCCGATGTCGCTGTCGGGCCCGATCACCGGGAACAGCTCCGAGGCGTAGCGGCGCGTGATGCGCTCGAGCTCGCCCAATGAGTGCCGGTTGGGGTCGCAGCGCACGCCGCCCTTGGCGCCGCCGAAGGGCAGGCCGAGCAGCGAGCACTTCAGCGTCATCCACATGGCCAGCGCCGCGCACTCGCCGAGCGACACAGCCGGGCTATAGCGAAAGCCGCCCTTCATCGGGCCCATGACGAGCGTGTGCTGGACGCGGTAGCCCGTGAAGGTCTCCACCGTGCCGTCGTCGCGTCGCACCGGGAAGTTCACGATCAGCGCCCGGCGCGGCTCGATCAGGCGGGCCCGGATCCCCGGGTCCAGGTCGAGCAGGTCGGCCGAGCGGTGGAACTGCGAGAGCGCGACGCGGTAAAGCTCCGAGCGCCACTCCGCGCCTGGAGCGACGAGGCTCTCAGCGTCGAGGACGCTCTCCCAACCGCCACTCCCCTGGCGACTCATGCCGGGGGAGCTTTACACGCGGGTCAGTCGTCGTCGGAAAGGCCGGCCTTGGCGGCGAACACGCCACCGACCAGCACCAGCGCCACCAGGCCGGCCGCGCCGAGCTTCACGCGGTTCTGCGCCATCTTCTTCGCAGCCACGCGCTTGCCGACCTGCCAAACGGCCCAGCCGAGGATTGTGTAGCCCCTTGAGTTCATTGCTCCCCCTCTTCCCGGTTCCGGATTCGGTAAGCCATTCGCGACTGCAGTGACCAGAGCTCGATGAAGCCCGGGCTCGCCTGCTGGGAGAACAGGCCGCCCGACTCGCCGAAGCCCGCCAGCGCGGCGTCGTAGAGCGCGTTCGGCGAGCGGCGCGCCACGGTGCGGGCGCTGCCCTTGAAGAGGCGCACGGTCACGGCGCCCGTGACCTGCTCGTTCACCGAGTCCATGAAGCGGTTCAGGTCCTCCAGCAGCGGCTCGTACCAGAGCCCGGCGTAGACGAGGTAGCCCCAATGGGCGTCGAGGCCGGGCTTGAAGTTGTTTTGGTGGATCGTGCCGACTAGCTTCTCGAGCTCCTTGTGCGCGGTCAGGATCAGCGTGGCGGCCGGCACCTCGTATAGGTCGCGCACCTTCAGCCCCACGATCCGGTCCTCCACGTGGTCGACGATGCCCACCCCGTGGCGGGCGCCCAGCTCGCCGGCGCGCTGGAGCAGCGGCACCAGCTCCAGCCGCTCGCCGTTCAGCGCCACCGGAACGCCGCGCTCGAACTCGATCTCCACGTCCTCGGGATCGTCCGGCGCCTGGCGAGGGTCGGTGACCAGGTTGAAGACGTCGTCGTGCGGCGGCTCCGCCAGGTCCTCGATCGCGCCGCCCTCCGACGAGCGGCCCCACAGGTTGTCGTCGATCGAGTAGGGCGGCGCCTCGGTGCCGCCCTTCACCGGGATGCCGTGCTCGCGGGCGTAGGCGATCTCCTCCTCGCGCCCCATCTGCCAGCCGCGCACCGGGGCGATGATCTTCATCTGCGGGTCGAGCGCCAGCACCGTCGACTCGATCCGCACCTGGTCGTTGCCCTTGCCCGTGCAGCCGTGGGCGATCGTGTCGCAGCCGGTCTCGTGCGCCGCCTCCACCGCCAGCTTCGCGATCAGCGGGCGCCCGAGCGCGGTGAATAGCGGATAGCCGCCGCCATAGAGGGCGTTCGCCTTGATCGCCGGCAGCACGTAGTCCCGCGCGAACACCTCGCGGGCGTCCACCACACGGCAGTCGAGCGCTCCGAGCTGCAGCGCCTTGCCCTTGACCACCTCGAAGTCCTCACCCGGCTGCCCCAGATCCACCGTGAGCGCAACGACCTCGGCCTCGTACTCGTCCTGGATCCACTTGAGCATCACGCTCGTGTCGAGGCCGCCGGAATAGAGCAGCAGAACGCGACCGACCTCGCCCGGAACGGCCTCGTAAGACCCAGCGCGAATAACTGTGCGGCGACCCTCCATGGGCGCCGCACGCTACCTAAGCGGAACGGCTATCGATTAAACGACTGGGCGACTGCCTGCTCTGTGTCGGCGTAGTTGCTCGATGCCTGGTTCATCAGCTGGGAGATGCCGTGGAGGGCTTCCTGGATGCCGCGTGAGCTGCGCTGCCACTCGATCCAGAGCTCCTGGAAGCGCGCCTGCGCGACGCCGGCCCAG
>JBBQRG010000116.1:0-5720 GCA_038215095.1 Solirubrobacterales bacterium
CGCCGCGTGGGCAAGCTGCTGCTGCCGCTCGTGCCGCTGGCCGCCCGCAGCGCGGGCGTTAGGCGAGCGCTGCTGAAGAGCGTGATGGTGCGCCCGGAGCGGGTGCCGCCGGAAGCGGCCACGCGGCTGGTTCGCGCGTACCTCACCGCCCCCGGCTTCAAGGCCGCGAACTCCGCAATGCGCGCGACGGTGTTCGCCGGCATCGAGGAGATCGAGGTGCCGATCACGCTCGCCTGGGCCGACCACGACCGCCTGGTGGCCCGACCGAAGCGCGCACCGGCCGGCGCGCGCATGGTCACGCTGCACGACTGCGGCCACGTACCCACCTGGGACGGTCCCGAGCAGGTCACGCGGCTGCTCCTCTCGTCGGGCACCCCGGCCTAGGGGATACTGCGCGGCGCAATGGAAGCGCCCGCAAGCGAACCTCGCGAGGCCATCGTGATCGGCGCCGGGCCCGCCGGCCTGGCCACCGCGGCCACGCTCAAGCTGGCCGGCGTTCCGAGCGTCGTGCTCGACCGCGCCGAAGCGGTGGGCTCGGCCTGGCGCACGCACTACGAGCGCCTGCACCTGCACACGGTCCGCTGGCTGTCGAACCTGCCCGGCTACCCGATCCCCCGCCGCCACGGGCGCTGGGTGGCGCGCGACGGCGTGGTGTCCTACCTCGAGGACTACGCCCGCCACCACGAGCTCGACGTGCGCCTGGGCACGGAGGTGCAGCGAATCGAGCGCGACGGGGACCGCTGGCGCGTACGCACGAGCAGCGGCGACCTGACCGCTCCCTACGTGGTGGTGGCGAGCGGCTTCAACCACACGCCGCGACTGCCGGACCTACCGGGCCGCGACGGCTTCGAGGGCGAGCTTCTGCACGCGAAGAGCTATCGCAACGCGGAGCCCTACCGCGACCGCGACGTGCTGGTGGTGGGCACAGGCAACACCGGCGCGGAGATCGCCGTGGACCTGGTGGAGCAGGGCGCCGCCCGCGTGCGGGTGGCCGTCCGCACGCCGCCGCACATCCTGCCGCGCGCCGCCATGGGAATGCCCGGCCAACTCGTGGGCGTGATGATCAGGCGCCTGCCGGCCAGGCTGGCCGACGCGATCATCCGCAACAACCAGCGTGTCTTCATCGGCGACCTCGCCGACAAGGGCCTGCCGGTGCCGTCCGAGGGCGTCTACAGCCGCATGCTGCGCACCGGCGGGGTGCCGATCCTCGACATCGGCTTCGCCAAGCTCGTCCAGCGCGGCGAGGTCGAGATCGTGGGCGCGGTCGAGGGCTTCGACCGCCGCGACGTGCTGCTGGCGGGCGGCGAGCGCATACAGCCCGACGCGGTGATCGCCGCGACCGGCTACAGCCGCGGCCTGGAGCCGCTGGTGGGCCACCTGGGCGTTCTCGACGAGCGCGAGCGGCCCGTGGTTCACGGCCCCTACACCGAGCGCGACGCGCCCGGGCTGCACTTCATCGGCTTCTCCGATCCGATCAGCGGCATGTTCCGCGAGATCAACATCGACGCCTGGAAGATCGCCCGCGCGATCGCCGATGATCGCCGCGGCCCGCCGGCCAACATCACCCACCGCCCGGGCCCGCTCGGCGACCGTGCGCTGGCGAAGCTCTCCGTGCGTTTGCGCTCGCCCTGAAGCGGGAAAGGTTGACGCCGCAAGCTTTTCGGTGGTATATTGATTGCGCAAGCAACTTTCTACCCGGCCCAACCTAGGAGCAGCGCAAATGACTTCCGAGCAGCAGACCCAGCAGGCACTACCCACCGGCACCTGGAACGCCGACCCCGTGCATTCGGCAGTCGGCTTCGCCGTCGACTACCTGGCCGGCACCTTCCAGGGCACGTTCTCGAAGTTCGAGGCTTCCGTCAGCGATGGTCAGCTGCGCGGATCGGCCGAGGTCGCGAGCGTTCACGTCCAGGACGAGAACCTGGAGGCCCACCTTCAGAGCCCAGACTTCTTCGACGCCGAGCGCAACCCGCGGCTCAGCTTCGAGTCGCGCGACATCGTCCGCTCCGGCGACGACCTGACGATCCAGGGCGAGATCACGCTCAAGGGCCACACCGAGCCCGTCGAGATTCAGGGCCACATCACCGACCCGCTGGCGGACCCGTACGGCGGCGAGCGCTTCGGCCTCCAGCTGGAGACCACCGTGGAGCGCACGCAGTTCGGCATCAGCTGGAACAACCCGCTCCCGAGCGGCGACAAGGCGCTCTCGGACGACGTGACGATCATCGTCGGCCTGCAGCTCGTGAAGGCCTAGCCATGCAGGTGCTCGGCATCAGCGGCAGCCTGCGCCGCGACTCGCACAACACCAAGCTGCTTCGCGCGGCGGGTGAGCTCGTCGAGGCGCAGGCTGGTGCCGAGTTCGTCCTCTACGAGGACCTGAAGGCGATACCGCCCTACGACGCGGACGACGACGTCAGCGATGGGCCGGCCGCCGTGGCGTCGCTGCGCAAGGCGATCGACGAGGCGGAAGCGGTCGTGTTCGCCACGCCCGAGTACAACTCGTCGATTCCCGGCCAGCTGAAGAACGCGATCGACTGGGCCTCCCGGCCCCTCGCGACCAACGTGCTTCGCAACAAGCCCGTGGCCGTCGTCGGTGCCTCCACTGGGATGTTCGGAGCCGTGTGGGCGCAGGCGGAGCTGCGCAAGGTGCTGGCCGCCACTGGCGCGCGCGTGGTCGAGGGCGAGGTGGCCGTCGGCCACGCACACGAGCGCTTCGACGAGCAGGGCCGCCTGAACGATTCGACTCTCCTGGAGGCCCTCCGGGACACGCTGTCCCTGGTGCGGGCCGAGCTGCGGCCCGCCGTCGTGGCCGCCTAGGCGGCGGCCTCGGCCGCGGCGATCCCCGCCGGCAGCGCGCCGGGGGGTCCGAGCAGCTCGATCCCGTTCACCGCAGCGATCGCGGCCAGCGGAGCGGACTCATCCTCCGAGGGCCAGCCCTTCTCGGGCTCGGCGAGCGGCCTGCAGACCGCCATGCCGAAGTCGGCGAAGCGCGTGAGCTCGGTGATGTTCGTCATCAAGAGCCAGCGGGCGCTGGTGGTCTCGGTGCGCAGGGTGCGCGCCACGCCGCCGGGCGCTTCGATCACGTCACCGGGGTGCCCGGTCACCTGCTCGTCGCCCACGAAGAAGGTCACCACGCCGGCGAGCTCGCGGTAGCTCTCGTCCTCGTCGCGCGTGTGGAGAGGGGTCATCCATCCCTTTCCGGGGGCAGTGCGTTCGATCATCGCTCTCATAGGCACAGCATCCAGCCTGGGCGGCCGCCTGCCATCGGGGTGACCCCTAGACGGGCACCCGAGTCTTTCGACCCCCTAGGCCGCGTCTTCGGCTGGTGAGCAGTCCTCGGCGTTGGCGCCCGGGTCCACGCCCGGCAGCCGGTCGAGCATGGCGGCGAGCTGGCCGAGTTCCTCGTCCTCGAAGCGCTCCTCGAGCAGCGCGCGAACGCTGGCGATGTGCGCCTTGGAGGCCTCGCTCAGCCTGGCCTTGCCGGCGTCGGTGAGCACCGAGTAGCTGGCGCGGGCGTCCGACGGGCAGGCCTGGCGCGCCACCAGCCCGCTGCGCTCCAGGCCGTCGAGCAAGCGCGTGACCCCGGAGGCCGTCAGGAGCAGGCTGTTGGCGAGATCCACGCGGCGCATCGGCTGGTCCTGGGCGCGCGACAGGCGAAGCAGCGCCTCGTAGGCGTTGATCGTGAGCCCGTGCTCCTGCTGGAGCTCGGCGCTCAGCTGGCGGGTGACCGCCGCGTGGGCGCGAAGCAGCCGCACGAACACCTCCAGGGCCGGCGATGTGGTCTGCGTACTCGCCACCTTGACGCTCAATCTACCCGGGTTGCGATGATCCACGGCGCGATGAGCTCACTCAGCTTCCAAGAGCGGCCGGCGGAAGGCGACCCCGAGGGCCTGCTGGTGCTCCACCACGGCCGCGGAGCCGACGAGCACGACCTGATCTCGCTGAGCGACGTGCTCGACCCGCAGCGCCGCCTGCACGTGGTCACGCCCCGGGCGCCGCTCACGCTGCCCGGCTGGCCCGGCTACCACTGGTACGTGGTGCCGCGGGTGGGCTACCCGGAGCCGGAGAGCTTCCGGGCGTCCTTTCAGGAGCTCGCCGGCTTCCACGACGACCTGTGGGAGCGCACGGGCCTGACGCCGGAGCGGACGGTGCTGGGCGGCTTCTCCATGGGCACGGTGATGAGCTACACGCTCGGGCTCGGCCCCGAGCGGCCGGCGCCGGCCGGCATTCTCGCGTTCTCGGGCTTCGTGCCGACGGTGGAGGGCTGGGAGCCCGACCTCGCCGGGCGCACGGGACTCCGGGCGTTCGTCGCGCACGGCCGCGGCGACCCGATCATCGGCGTCGAGTTCGGCCGCAGGGCCAAGGAGCTGCTGGAGGGCGCCGGCCTCGAGGTGGACTACCACGAGTCCGACGTGGCCCACCAGATCGACCCGGCCAACGTGCCGAGCGCGGTCGAATGGATCGGTGCGACGCTCCCATGACCCGCGCGGACATACACGCCTGGCTGATGGACATGGACGGCGTGCTCGTGCGAGAGGAGGAGGCGATCCCCGGCGCCGACCAGTTCCTGGGCCGGCTTCAGGAGCTCGAGATCCCGTTCCTCGTGCTCACGAACAACTCGATCTACACCCGTCGCGACCTCGCGGCTCGGCTGCGCACCAGCGGTCTCGCGGTCCCCGAGGAGGCCATCTGGACCTCGGCGCTCGCCACCGCGGACTTCCTACAGGACCAGCGGCCGGGGGGCAGCGCGTTCGTGGTGGGCGAGGCGGGCCTGACCACCGCGCTCCACCAGGTCGGCTACACCCTTACCGAGCGCAGCCCGGACTACGTGGTGCTCGGCGAGACGCGCACCTACAGCTTCGAGCAGATCACGCGGGCCATCCGGCTGATCGGCGACGGCTCGCGGTTCATCGCCACCAACCCCGACCCCACCGGCCCCTCCCAGGCGGGCCCGCTTCCCGCAACGGGCTCCGTGGCCGCGCTCGTCAGCCGCGCGACCGGCGTTGCTCCTTACTTCGTCGGCAAGCCGAACCCGCTGATGATCCGCTCTGCGCTGAACGCGCTCGACGCACACTCCGAGAGCACGGTGATGATCGGCGACCGGATGGACACGGACATAGTGGCCGGGCTGGAGGCGGGACTGGAAACGATCCTCGTGCTCACCGGCATCAGCACGAAGGCCGACATCGACAAGCACCCCTATCGGCCGGCTCGGATCGTCGACTCGGTGGCCGAGCTCGTCGAAGACCTGCCCTAGGCGCGCTTCGAGCTCTTCGCGAGCTCGCCGGCGCGCCTGACCTCGGCCTGCCGGCGCCCGTCGGCCTTGACCTGGTCGTTGTGCTCGCGCTCCAGCTTGCCGGCCTTTCGGGTCTCGGCGTTCTTCTTCGCGATCTGCTCCCGGGCCGCCAACCAGGCAGCCTCGCCGCGCAGGGCGGGCTTCTCCCCTTCACTCATGGGAACGTCCTTGCTGCCCCTGGATGTGGTGGGCCACAGGGGGGCGCAGGAGCGCAACACCCGGCAGTGGTACTCCATCAAGGCTAGCGCGCTGCTAGCGTCCTGACCTCAGGGTCGCATCGAAGGGTGCGACAAAGAAGTGTTAGCGCCCGTAGTTGCCTACCAGCATCCTCCGGTTCGCAGCACTGAGCCGTGGAGGAAAAACATGGCAACAGGAACAGTCAAGTGGTTCAGCGACGAGAAGGGCTTCGGCTTCATCACACCTG
>JBBQRG010000117.1:0-5716 GCA_038215095.1 Solirubrobacterales bacterium
GTGCCGGTGGCCACGGTGGGCATCGACGCCGCGAAGAACGCCGCCGTGCTCGCGGCGAAGATCCTCGAGTGATCGAGCGCTACACCCGCCCGGAGATGGGCGCGGTCTGGTCCGAGCAGCGCAAGCTCGAGACCTGGCTCGACGTGGAGCTGGCGGTCACCGACGCGCTGGCGGAGCAGGGCGTGGTGCCGGCGGAGGACGCCGCGCGGGTGCGCGACGACGCGGCCTTCACGGTCGAGGCTGTGAACGAGCGCGAGCAGGTCACCGATCACGACGTGGCCGCGTTCGTGGACGTGGTCGCGGAGTCGGTGGGCGAGGCGGGGCGCTGGGTGCACCACGGCCTGACCTCGTCGGACGTGCTGGACACGGCACTGGCGTTGCAGCTGACCCAGGCCGGGATGTTGCTGGTGGGCGGCGCGAGCGACTACCGCGACGCGCTGGTGCGCCGTGCGCGCGAGCACGCCGAGACGCTGTGCGTGGGCCGCACCCACGGGGTGCACGCGGAGCCCACCACCTTCGGCCTGAAGCTGGCGGGCTTCGCCTTCGAGGCCGACCGCAACCTCAGGCGCCTGGAGCGCGCGGTCGAGGGCGTGTCCGTGGGCGCCCTGTCGGGGGCCGTCGGCACCTACTCGGCCAACGGGCCTGAGCTCGAGGCCGCTGTGCTCGGCCGGCTGGGCCTCGCGCGCGAGGAGGTGTCCACCCAGGTCGTGCCGCGCGACCGCCACGCCGAGCTGCTGTCGGCGATCGCGGTTGCCGGCGCCGGCCTGGAGCGCTTCGCGACCGAGGTGCGGCACCTGCAGCGCACCGAGGTTCGCGAGCTGGAGGAGCCGTTCCGGGCCGGCCAGAAGGGCTCGTCGGCCATGCCGCACAAGCGCAACCCGATCACCAGCGAGCGCATCACCGGCATCGCGCGCCTGCTGCGCGGCTACGCGCAGGCCGGGCTCGAGGACGTGGCGCTCTGGCACGAGCGCGACATCTCGCACTCCTCGGTCGAGCGCGTGGCCCTGCCCGACGCGACGATCCTGCTGGACTACGCCCAGTCGCTGGCGCTGCGGCTGGTGGACGGGATGGTGGTGCACGAGGAGCGCATGCGCGAAAACCTCGAGTTGACCCACGGCGCGCTCTACTCGCAACGGGCGCTCCTGGCGCTGGTAGAGGCCGGCCGCAGCCGTGATGACGCCTACCGGATCGTCCAGGAGAACGCGCAGCGCGCCTGGGACGAGGGCACACCGTTCCGCGACCTGCTGGCGCAGGCCGCCCCCGAGCTCGACCTCGACGCGATCTTCGACCCGCGGGCTTTCGTGCGCAACGTGCCGGAGGTCCTGGTGCGGCTCGACCGGCTCGGGTAGGTTCGCCGCATGGCCGATCGGCTGCTGCTCGGTATCGCGGCACTGGCGGGCATGGCCGCGATCGCGGGCTCTGCGCTCGGTGCTCCTCGGTTGACCGACCGCAACTCCATCAATCCCGCATTCCGCCACCACGGATTCGTCACGATCGACGGGACGGGCTGCGGCGCGAGTGCTTCGGCCGCCGACCCGGTCCCAGAAGGGGCCACCGGGGTCAAGGTGCTTGCGCCCAAGGTGGGCGATCGTGCGACCGGGGCCCGGGTCACCGAGGTGAGGCTGGACGGCAGGCAGATCACGGTCACAGCCGTGGGCGACGGCCCCGAAATGTGTGATCCGGATTTCGGGGCGGAGCCGCCGGCGACGCGCCGGTGGTCCGCCACGTTCAACAACGTGACGGCTACCTACAGGCGGCGGCTGCAGACCCTGATCAGGACCAATTTCACCGCGTCGCGCCCGAAATTCCGCCTGGCGCCGCGAACCGTGTATACGGAGCGCATCGGCAGCGGCTACGGCAAGGTCGTGCACATCAGGTGGAAGCGCTTCGGTTCCAAGCGAGCCACGGGGAGCGGCGTCTTCAAGGAAAGGCCGGCCGGAATCGACAACAACAAGCGCGTCACGCTCGTGGCGTGGCTTGCCCGCTACTGCGTGGCCAGCAGGAAGTACGAGTACCAACGGCTGAACGTCAGAACCCGCAGCCACTTGGTTCGGGCCATACCGGCCTACTGCGGCTAGGCCGCCGCGTAGCCTCGCATGGATGGCGCCGTTCCTCGGCTTTCTCGGCGTGCTCGCCTTCAGCTTCACGCTGCCCGCCACGCGAGCCGCCGTCGACGGGCTCGACCCGGCCTTTGTCGGCGTCGGACGGACCGTGGCCGCCGCGGCGCTCGCGGCGGCCATCCTGCTGGCCCGGCGCGAGCCCATGCCGACCCGCCCGCAGCTGAAGCGGCTGGCGCTGGTGGTGTTCGGAGTGGTTCTGGGCTTCCCGCTGCTCTCCGCCCTGGCGCTGCGTTCGCTGCCCTCCGCGCACGCCGCGGTGACGATCGGGATCCTGCCGGCCGCGACGGCCGTGGCCGGGGCCCTGCGCGCGGGCGACCGCCCGACCCGCGGCTTCTGGCTGGCCAGCATCGCCGGCCTCGTCGCCGTGCTGGCATTCGCGGCCTCCCAGGGCGCGGGAGTACCGCGCGGCGGCGACCTGCTCCTGCTCGGCTCGGTGGTCGCGGCGGCGATCGGCTACACGGAGGGAGCCGTGCTCGCGCGGGAGATCGGGGGCTGGCGGGTGATCTCGTGGGCGCTGGTGCTGGCGCTGCCTGTGACGGTGCCGCTCACCCTGGCGGTGTCGCTGGACGGGGTCGGCTCGCCCGACAGCACCGACTGGCTCTGCTTTGCCTACGTGGCCGCGGTGAGCCAGTACCTCGGCTTCCTGCCCTGGTACGCGGGGCTCGCTCGGGGAGGGGTCGCGAAGATCGGCCAGGTGCAGCTCGCGCAGCCGCTGCTCACCCTCGTCTGGTCGGCTTTGCTGCTCGGCGAGGGGGTGGGCCTGGTGACAATCGCGGCGGCGGTGGCGGTGCTCTTGAGCGTGGTCGCGACCCAGCGCGCGCGGGTGGAGCGGAGGCGACAGGAACCCCTGTTAGCCTCGGGATCTTGAGCGACGCCGCCACGCTCCGAGGGATGGAATTGCTCTCACAGGGCAAGGTCCGCGACATCTACGCCGTGGACGACGGACGCCTGCTCATGGTCAGCTCGGACCGGGTCTCCACCTACGACGTGGTGCACCCCAACCCGATCCCCGACCGCGGCAAGGTGCTCACCGGGCTGTCGGTCTTCTGGTTCGGGCGCACCGAGGAGATCGTGCCGAACCACCTACTGTCCTACACGGACGTGCCGGGCGACGCGAAGGGGCGCGGGATGCTCGTTGAGCGGCTCGAGATGGTGCCGCTGGAGTGCGTCGTGCGCGGCTACATCACGGGCTCGGGTTGGAAGGACTACCAGTCCAGCGGCACCGTCTGCGGGGTGGAGCTGCCGGCGGGGCTGGAGGAGTCGCAGCAGCTCCCGGAGCCCATCTTCACGCCGGCCACGAAGGCCGACATCGGCGACCACGACGAGAACATCGACCTCGAGCGCGCCAAGGAGATCGTGGGCGATCCCGAGCTCGTGGAGGAGCTGAAGCGGATCTCGATCGCGCTCTATGAGCACGGCGCCGCGCACGGGCGCGAGCACGGCGTGATCCTCGCCGACACGAAGTTCGAGTTCGGCCGCCGCCCGGACGGCACGATCGTGCTGGGCGATGAGGCGCTGACCCCCGACTCCTCGCGCTTCTGGCCGGCCGACGGCTACGCGCCGGGACGCTCGCAGCCGTCGTTCGACAAGCAGTTCGTGCGCGACTGGGCGTCGGGCTCGGGCTGGGACAAGTCGCCGCCGGCGCCGGAGCTGCCCCAGGAGGTGGTGGACGGCACGCGCGAGCGCTACACCGAGGCGTACGAGCGCATCGCCGGCGAGCCGTTCCAGGCCTGGCTCGAGCGGAGCGGCGCGGCTTGAGGGCCCGGGTCCTGATCCGGCCCAAGGAGGGGATCCTCGACCCGCAGGGGCAGGCGGTCGAGCGGGCGCTGCCGGCCCTCGGCTTCGAGGGCGTGACCAACGTGCGGATCGGCCGGCTGGTCGAGCTCGACGTGGACGACGCATCGGAGGTGCCGGCCATGTGCGAGCGCCTGCTCTCGAACCCGCTGATCGAGGACTACGAGGTGCTCGTGATGGAGAGCGCCCAGCCGTCATGAGGTTCGGCGTCGTTCGCTTCCCCGGCTCCTGCGACGAGGTCGACGCCCTGCACGCCTGCCGCCGCTATGGCGACGCCGAGCTGCTCTGGCACGGCGACCGCGAGCTGAAGGAAGTGGACGCGGTGGTGGTGCCCGGCGGCTTCTCGTACGGCGACTACCTGCGCGTGGGCGCCATCGCGCGATTCTCGCCGGTGATGGAGGCGGTCAAGGAGTTCGCGCTGGCTGGTGGCCCGGTGCTCGGCATCTGCAACGGCTTCCAGGTGCTGTGCGAGGCGGGACTGCTGCCCGGAGCGCTGCTGCCGAACAACGGCCTGCGTTTCGTGTGCAAGCAGGTCGAGCTCGAGGTGGTGAACCGCGACACGCCCTTCACGCGCGCCTGCGAGCCGGACGAGACGCTGTCGATCCCCGTCAAGCACTTCACCGGCTGCTTCTACGCGCCCGAGCAGGCGCTCGACGAGCTGGAGGCGAACGGCCAGGTGATCCTGCGCTACGCCGAGGGGCAGAACCCGAACGGCTCGCTGCGCGACATCGCCGGCGTGAGCAACGGCCAGAAGAACGTGATGGGGCTGATGCCCCACCCCGAGCACGCCGTCGACCCGCTCACGGGGTCCACCGACGGCGGGCGGCTGTTCGAGTCTGTGGCCAGCCTCGTGGGCGAGCGCCTAGCGGCCGCGTGACCACCGCCTCGGCTCACCGCGAGCTGGGCCTCACCGACTCGGAGTACGACGGCATCGTCGAGCAGCTCGGGCGCGAGCCGAACGCGCTGGAGCTGGCGGTGTTCTCCCTGATGTGGTCTGAGCACTGCGCGTACAAGCACTCGAAGAAGTTGCTGCGCACGCTGCCCACCGACGGCCCCCACGTCCTGATGGGCCCGGGCGAGAACGCCGGCGTCGTGGACGTGGGCGATGGGCTGGCGGTGGCCTTCAAGGTCGAGTCGCACAACCACCCGAGCGCGGTCGAGCCGTTCCAGGGCGCCGCCACCGGGGTCGGGGGCATCCTGCGCGACGTCTTCGCGGTGGGCGCGCGGCCGATCGCCGTGCTCGACTCGCTGCGCTTCGGCGAGCTGAGCTCCGCGCGGTCGCGCTACCTGTTCGACGGCGCCGTCCAGGGCATCGGCCACTACGGCAACTCGATCGGGGTGCCGACCGTGGGCGGCGAGGTGCTCTTCGAGGGCCCCTACGAGCAGAACTGCCTGGTGAACGCCATGTGCCTGGGCATCGCCCCCGCGGAGCGGCTGATCAAGAGCGCGGCCGCCGGCGTGGGCAACCAGCTCGTGCTGCTGGGCGCGCGCACGGGCCGCGACGGCATCGGCGGCGCGTCCGTGCTGGCCAGCGCCGAGCTGGGCGCCGACGACGCCGACAAGCGGCCAACCGTGCAGATCGGCGACCCCTTCGAGGAGAGCCGGCTGCTCGAGTGCTGCCTGGAGCTGCTGGAGGGCGGGACGCTGCGCTCGCTGCAGGACCTGGGCGCGGCCGGCCTCTCGTCCAGTTCGTCCGAGATGGCGTCGAAGGGCGAGGTCGGGCTCGACATCGACGTCGCGCGCGTGCCTGTGCGCGAGGACGACATGGAGCCGTTCGAGATCATGATCTCGGAGTCGCAGGA
>JBBQRG010000118.1:0-5568 GCA_038215095.1 Solirubrobacterales bacterium
CGCCGTGGAGTGCAATCCGAACAGCTTGACCGAGGCAACCTGAAGCCAGAGATCCAGCGGCGCCTTGTCCACGGACACGCCAGCGGCTGGTTCGGCAGCACCAAGCAGGAAGTTGTGCCAGCTTTGCGCCATGCTGCGCACGGCCGCGTCGTAATACGGGTTGGGGTGAACCCTGGCGAAGGCATAGAAGCGCAGGAGAGCACCCAGGGCCACGACCAGGATCAACCCAACGAAGCAGAGCCGTCCCCGACACGCGGACGACCTGCTCGCACTCCCCCTTCTCCCCGAAGGCCTGCGCCGCCTCGGGTGTCTCGCCGTCCCGATAGGGACGCTCCTCTGGTCGGGTGTCGTGATCCGCTCGGGCTGACCCGCCGCCGAGGCTGCGAGCACGCCGCTCACGCCGGCGCCGCCCCGCGAACCGCCCGGCCCACGTCGCCGCCGAACCACTGGTCGGCGTAGCGCAGCGTGCTCGGCGTCTCGTCGCGCCACAAGCGCCACGAGTGCCGGCCGGGATATTCGAGGTATCGCACGTCCCCACCCGCCGCCCGCAGGCGCTCGGCGAAGATGGTGGACTTCGGCCGGTCGGGATCGACCAGGCCCGCGTACACGTACGCGTGGAACGGGCGTCGGCGCAGCTCCGGCGCCCGGGCGGCGACGTAGCCCCCGGGGCTGTTGGCGGCGAGCTGCGCCGCCGCCGCGTGAGCGAACGGTCCCTTCCGGCGCTGCTCAACGTAACCCGACCACGAGCCGACGAGGCTGAACCTGGCGAGATGGCGCAACGCGAGGTTGACAGCCCCGTAGGCACCCTCGGAGTTGCCCGCGATGGCCCGAAACTCGCGACCGCGCTTGGTCGCAAAGCGCCGGTCGACGGCGCGCACGGTCTCGAGCGCGAGGCTCTCGTAGCGTCCCCGCGCCGTGTCGGCCCACTCGGTGTCCGAGCGGTAGCTCCCGTTGCGTCCGTCGGGCATGACGAGCAGCATCGGCCGGATCTGGTGCCGAGCCACCAGGACATCGAGCGCCACTCCGGCCCGCGCGATGTCGAGGAACTGGCGCGGCCATCCAGGCGCACCGTGGAGCAGGTAGAGCACCGGATAGCGGCGGCCGCGAGCCGCTGCGGCGTCGTAGCCGGCGGGCAGGTAGACGAGATATGAGCGGCGCTGGTGAAGCGCACGTGAGTACAACGGCATGGTCACGTCGCGACCCGCCGGCGTCCCCGGCGGGTCGCGGGGCGGATCGAAGCCCCGGTATACGTAGTAGTCGTGACCGTAGGAGGCAGCTCCATAGAGGCCAGCCAGCAGCCAGGCGAGCACGAGCGCCGTCACGCCCAGGCGCCTTGGGCTCATCGCCGCGGCTCGACCGCGGCCGCGATGCTGCTCGTCGCGCTCGCGCTGGTCGCCGGGATGGGCTGGCTGTACCTGCTGCGCGACCTCGGCCTGTTCGCCGCCGGACCCAAGCTCCCGGGCGCCCTTCCTCTCGAGCAGCTCGCGCGCGCCGACGACCAGCCGCTGGTGCGCGTGGCGATGGCATGGCTGCCTGCCGGGGCCATTGCCGGTCTAGCGCTGGCCTGGGCGGGGAGCGCGCGCCGTCTGCCGCGGGCGTTGGCGGTGGTCGCGCTGGCGCTCGTGCTGCTGTTCGCGACCGGCGCCGTCGCCGACGCGATCGCGATCTCCTCCAATGACATCGTGAGCCGCATCCCCGACCAGGCATCGCACGCCGGCGTGTGGACGGAGCTCGGCCTGGTCCTCATCGGGTCGCTTGCGGCCCCGCGGCGGTCATCGACTGCGCCACCGGCCGCGCCCGCGGCTGCCACTCCGGCGTGAGCGCGCGCCTGCGCGGCGCGCCCACGTAGCCCTCCGCCTGCAGCACGCGCAGCGCAGCGAGCGGCAGCAGCCCGCGGCGCTGATAGACGAGGTAGCGCGGCCGCCACACCGGGAAGAACTTGTCGTTGAAGTGCACGAGGCGCTCGAGCTGGAAGCGTCCGTGCACGCAGAACAGCGCCGCGCGCCCCAGGCGCTGGCGAAGCGTGAGGCTGCCCTCGGGGGCCATCAGATGCCCGAAGCCGGCGAAGTTGAGGCTGACCTCGGCGAGCCCCAGCTCGCGGGCATGCTCCAACACGGCGGCGACCATGGCCTCGCTCAAGCCGTTGGGCTCGTCGCCGAGGCGCCGGCTGAGGTCGAGCGACAGGCCGTCGCGATAGCTCACGAAGTGCTGGAACGCCTGCACGCGCCCATCGGGGTCGCGCGCGAGCACGTAGAGCCCGTCGAGGTCCTCGTCGGCTTCCCACAGCCGACCCAGCGTCATGGCGAACCCCGCGACGCGCCGCCCCTCGGCGTGCCAGCGAAGCTCGAGGGCGGCCAGCTCCTCGATCAGCGGGGTGCTGAGCTCTCGCGCCGGGAGGACCTCCACCGACCAGCCTCGCCGTGCGACGCGAGCCACGGACTGGCGGACCTTGCGGATCGCCCGCCCCTCGAGCGAGAACGTCCGCGGATCGACCACCGCCTCGTTGCCGATGTGCAGCACGCGCAGCTTCATGCGGCGGTAGGCGGCCAGGTGACGCGCGGAGACGCCGGTCATCACCACGGCCCATCGCTGCTCGGCGGC
The DNA here is from genome assembly GCA_038215095.1 of Solirubrobacterales bacterium. Taxonomy (GTDB): domain Bacteria; phylum Actinomycetota; class Thermoleophilia; order Solirubrobacterales; family Thermoleophilaceae; genus DATACN01. The sequence continues at coordinate 2,602 of JBBQRG010000118.1, forward strand.
GTGGGAGAGAAAGCGCGCGACGACCACGGGCGCGGCATCGGCCGATGCGATCGGGTCGGCCGCCACCACTGCGGTCTCGCGGACCATGCGATAGGCGAGCATGCCGCCAGCGCCGAAGAAGTAGCGCTTGTCCTCGCGCAGGGCGAAGGGATCGAGGGAGTCGACGGCGTGGCGGCGCACCAGCCGCGCGGCTCGGCGGTGCTCGGATCGGTTGTGGCCTTCGCTGCAGGGGACGGGTCGCAGCAGCGCACCCAGCCCGGCGCGAGGCCCGCGGCGACGAACGCTCGCGGCACCGACGGCTGCGACCACGAGGAGCACCGCCACAAGGAGGAGGCCGTCCATGCCGGCAGCCTGACCCGCGGCCCGTTAACCGTGGCGACGGGCAGGTTGGGATTCAGTTAGGCCCGCTGAGCCTATTGCGGGACGTCGGACGCCGGAAGCGCCAGCGTGAATCGCGCCCCGCCGTTCTCGCCGGCCACGTCCAGCCCCCCGTTCATGCGCTCGGCCAGCTCGCGCCCGATCGCCAGGCCGAGCCCGAACCCGGCTGCATCGCCGGGTGTGCTGCCGCGTCGGAAGCGCTCGAAGATGAGCTCGCGCTCCTCCGCCCGCACGCCGGGGCCGCGGTCGCTGACCGCGATCTCGGCAGAGCCCTCGCGGCTCACGAGCGACACGCGGACCGGCGCGGCCGGAGGCGTGAAGCGCAGCGCGTTGTCGATCAGGATGCGAACGATGCGCGCGACGCCGCCGGGGTCGGCGATTGCCCACACAGGCGTGTCCGGCGCGGCCACCTCGAGCTCGAGGTGGCGTTCCGCCAGCCGGACGTCGAACTCCGACGCCGCCGCTCGGCACAGCTCGGTGAGCTCGACCGGCTCTCGTCGCAGCTCGATGTCGGCATCGAGCCGGCTGAGGTCGAGCAGGTCCGCGGCCAGGGCAACCAGGCGCCGCGTCTGCATCCGGGCGCGCTCGACCTGCTGGCGGGCGTCGTCGAGGTCGAGCGCCTCGGCCCCGAGGTCGTCCTCGAGCAGCTCGAGCACGCCATGCAGCGAAGCCAGCGGCGTGCGCAACTCGTGCGACGCCGTGGCGACAAAGCGCCGCCGTGCGCCCTCCTGCTGGCGCAACTGGGTCTGCATGGACCCGAGAGCACGGGACAGGTCGCCGACCTCGTCGCGACGACGGTCCTCGGGCACCGCGACGTCGAGCCCGCGCTGACCGACCTGCAGGGCGCTGTCGCGCAGGCGGCGCAGGCGGCGCAGGAGCGTGGTCGCGAGGCCAAGCCCGAGCAGCAACGCCACGGCCAGGCCCGCCGCGGCGGCGCTGGCGAACGCGCGCTTGACCACGTCCACCGCGACGGTCACGTCACCCAGACGCTTGTGCAGCGCCACCACGTACCGGCGCCGGGAGATGTGCAGCGGCACGGCGACCTCCGCCTCGCCGGGCGATCCGCCTCGGGGCTCGCCCACCGGCCGGCGCTTCACGAGCGCCACCCCCGCCTCGGGAAACCGGTCGAGCTGCTGGTCCGCCGAGACGCGCCGACCCAGCGAACGGGGAGGCAACGTGTCCACCACCAGCATCAGGCGGTCGTCGAAGACGACGACGCGCGCACCGGTCCGACGGGCGAGCGAGCGCGCCGCACCCGAGAGGACCGACGTCGGCCTGCGACCGGGATCGGCCTCCACGTCCTGGAAGGCGGGCCGGAAGGCCACCGTCGTGGAGAGCAGGGACTCCACCTCCTCCTTGCGCAGCCGCCGCTCCAACGGCGGAAGCAACGTCAACGCCGCGACGCCCAGCGTGACCGCGCTGGTCGCCAGGAGGGCGAGGACCAGCCTCGTCCGCAGCCCGGGTGGCCGCAGTCTGCGCACCTCAGCGCCCGTGGCGGACGCCGGGCTCGGGCCCCTTCAGCCGGTACCCTGCGCCGCGAACGGTGAGAATGAGACCGGGCTGCTCTGGGCGCTCCTCGAGCTTCTCACGCAGATGGCGCACGTGCACGTCGATCGCGCGGGGATCGCGATACGCGCTGTCGCCCCAGATGGCTCGCAGCAGCTCCTGGCGGTTGAACAGCCGGCCCGGATCGCCAAGGAGCCGATTGAGCAGCTCAAACTCGGAGAAAGTCAGCTGAACCGGCTCGCCACCGACCGTGACCTCCCGGCTGGCCCGGTCGAGCCTGACCGAATCGGCCGTAAGCACCTCGCCCTCAAAGCCGCGGGCCCCGGCCCGCCGCAGCACCGCACGAATCCGGCTGCGCAGCTCGGCCAGCCCGAAGGGCTTGGTCACATAGTCATCCGCCCCTGCCTCGAGGCCCAGCACGGCATCCGCCTCGCTGTCTCGCGCGGTCAGCATGATCACCGGGACCACGTTGCGCCGGACACGCAGCTCGCGGCAGACCTCGTTCCCGTCGGCCCCGGGCCCCAGCGCAACGTCGAGCAGGACGATGTCGAAGTCCTCGGTAGCCGCGCGGTCAAGCGCGCTGGCCGCGTCGGCCACGGCCAGGACACGGTGGCCCTCGCGCTCGAAGGACCGCCTGAGCATCTCGCGCAGTGGGGCCTCGTCGTCGACCACCAGGATGTTCAGGCCCGCGGGTTCAGCCACCTCGCGGCGAGACCCTACTTCAGGCATCGGCACAACGAGACGGGGTTCGAGGCACGGGGAGCGCCGTGGGCCAGCAGAGCTGCAGCAAGCCGTCAAACGAGCCGCAGCTTCGGCGCTCCCCGTCCCCCGATCCCGTCGGCCGCTGGGGTTAGATGCACACCGGCCAGCAAACGCCCGGGGTCTCATTCCCAGGTAAAGGCCATGCGAAGATCGCGTTGGATTTCCGCCGCGACCTCGCCGGGCGGCTCTTGCATCCGCCCGTGCGCCTACGCTGACGCCCTCCATGCGCTTGCTGGTCGCCCGCTGCTGCATCGACTACACCGGCCGCCTGGCCACGCACCTTCCCGAGGCGCTGCGCCTCCTCATGATCAAGACCGATGG
>JBBQRG010000119.1:0-5521 GCA_038215095.1 Solirubrobacterales bacterium
CGTGGGCGTGGAACGAGATCGGCTTCGGCGGGCCCGCGTATCCGCGCGGCTACGCGCGCCTCGGCCTCGAGATGAGGGAGGCGTGGGAGGGCGACGAGGCGTTCGACCTCGACCCCGTGAAGGACACAGAGGAGCGCGGGCTCGAGTGAGTCGGCTGTGGCTCTAGGGCGCCGTGCGCCCGAAGGAGAACGACTCGGCGTTCCTGCTCGACGTCCACCGGCGCGGGCTGCCGAACCGCGAGCGCATGTGCCGCTACCGCGACGACGACGAGGTGGACATGGTCATCGTGGGCTGCGGCGCCGGCGGCGGCGTGCTCGCGCAGCGCCTGGCCCGCCGCGGCTGGCGGGTGGTGGTGCTCGAGGCGGGGCCGTTCTGGGATCCCGACGAGGACTGGGTGAGCGACGAGGCCGGCTCGCACGGGCTCTACTGGACCGAGAACCGGATCGTCGGGGGCAAGGACCCGGTGGAGCTCGGCAAGAACAATTCCGGTCGCGGAGTCGGGGGCTCGATGGTGCACTACGCGGGCTATGCGCCGCGCTTCCACCCCTCCGACTTCGAGGTGCGCACGCGTGACGGCGTGGGCGCCGACTGGCCGATCTCCTACTGGGACCTGAAGCCGCACTACGAGCGCCTCGAGGCCGAGCTGCCGGTGGCGGGGCAGGACTGGCCGTGGGGCGATCCGCATTCCTACCCGCACGCCGCGCACCCGATCTCGGGCGGCGCCGAGCGCGCCTCGGCGGGCGCGCGCGAGTACGGGATCGAGATGCGCGTGGGGCCCGTCGCGATCGTCAACGGCACGTTCGGCAACCGCCCGCACTGCATCTACCGCGGCTTCTGCGTCCAGGGCTGCAAGGTGAACGCGAAGGCATCGCCGCTCGTGACGCACGTGCCGGACGCGATCGAGCACGGGGCGGAGATCCGCGCCGATTCGATGGCCGTGCGCGTGGAGGTGGACGAGTCGGGCTGCGCCACCGGCGTCACATACTTCCACGACGGGCGGGAGCGGTTCCAGCGCGCCGCGGCGGTGGCCGTCGCCTGCTACTCGATCGAGACGCCGCGGCTCTTGCTCAACTCGACCTCCCCGCGCTTCCCGAACGGGCTCGCGAACAACGAGGACCAGGTCGGCCGTTACCTGATGGTGCAGGGCGCCCCGCAGACCGCGGCGCGCTTCCCGGAGATGATGGGGATGTACAAGGGCCCTCCCCCGGAGGTGTCCTCGGAGCAGTTCTACGAGACCGACGAGTCGCGCGGCTTCGCGCGCGGGTTCGCGATCCAGACGGTCGGGCCGCTGCCGATCGACTGGGCCGGCCACGTGCTGGCCGAGGGCCACTGGGGCCGTTCGCTGCGCGAGTACATGCGCGACTACAACCACTGGACGATCCTCGGCACGCTGGTCGAGCTGCTGCCCTCCCCGGAGAACCGCGTGACGCTGGCCGGCCAGGTCGATCGTCACGGCATGCCGATCGCCCGCTTCGACTACACGCAGTCAGACAACGACCGCAAGAACATCCAGTACGCGAAGGACACGCTCAAGCAGATCTGGGATGGCGCCGAGGCACAGGACACGCTGACGATCGACCGCTATGCACACCTCGTCGGTGGCTGTCGGATGGGCCCCTCGCCGGAGGAGAGCGTGTGCGACTCCGACCACAGGGCGTGGGGCATCCCCAACCTGTTCATCGCCGACGGCAGCGCGATGCCGACCCAGGGGAGCGCCAACCCGGCGCTCACCATCATGGCCGCCGCCTCGCGGCTCGCACAGCTGCTGGCAGCTAAGCGCACGGACCCGGCTCGCACGGCGGCGGCCGCGTGAATGGCCTGCGGGGCGCGCAATCAATCGATCGAGGAGATGCTCATGACGGGACGACTGAACGACAAGGTTGCGCTGATCACCGGATCGGACTCCGGGATCGGGCAGGCGACGGCGATCGAGTTCGCCAAGGAGGGCGCGGACGTGGTGGTGCACTACCTCGAGGACGAAGACGGCGCCGGCCGCACCCGCCAGGCCGTGGAGGATGCGGGCCGGCGCGCGATCGTCGTGCAGGCGGACATCACGGACGAGCAACGGGTCGAGGCTCTGTTCGCGGCGGCGACCGAGGCCTTTGGGGCCGTCGACATCCTGATGAACAACGCCGGCGTGGACGCGTCCGGCGCGGAGGTGGCGGATCTCTCCACCGAGGTCTTCGATAACGCGATCAGGGCCAACTTGTACGGCGCGTTCTTCTGCTGCCGGCGCTACATCCAGCTGCGCAAGCAGGACGGGGGCCACGGCGGCAAGATCATCAACGTGACCTCCGTGCACCAGGAGATACCGAATGCCGGCGGAGCCGATTACGACTGCTCGAAGGGAGCGCTGCGCAACCTCACGCACGTACTCGCTCTGGAGCTGGCGCCGCTCCGGATCAACGTGAACAACCTCGGCCCCGGAATGGTGCTCACGCCGTTCAACCAGGCCGCCATCGACGACCCGGCGCTGCTCGACGAGCAGGTTCAGAGCATCCCGTGGGGGCGAGCTGCCGAGCCGGAGGAGATCGCCCGTCTGGCGGTTTTCCTCGCTTCTCCCGACAGCGACTACGTGACCGGGTCGACGTACTTCATGGACGGCGGACTGATGCAGAACGTCGGCCAGGGCGCATGATCGGTCGCGCGCCGAGCGAGATCTGGCAGGACAGCCTCGAGGACGGCCAGCGCCGCCTGGAGCGGTCCGCAAAGGTCCTTGCCGCGACCGCTCTGCTCGGTGGCTTTCATATCGCATTCGGTCTCCTGGCTCTCGTGGTGACCACAGGAGCTTTGGCCACTCTCATGCCGATCTACCCGGCGCATGTGCTCGGATCGCTGACCTTCGGGATTGGGTTCGTCTTTCTGACCGTCGGCCGCTCGGAGCTCTTCACCGAGAACTTCCTGATTCCGGTCGCCGCGGTGCTCTCCGGGCACAGCACCAAGCGCTCCGTCGCGCGCCTGTGGGTTATCACGTTCGTGCTGAACCTCGCCGGCCTGGCCCTCATCGTCCTCCTTGCCAGCATCTCGGGCGTGCTCAAGCCCGAGTCGCTGAAGGCGGCGGGCGACCTGGCCAACAGCCTCGCCGAGCGCGGCCTGTTGGCGGCTCTTGTGGCCGCCGTCCTCGCCGGAGCGGTGATCACCGTGTTCACCTGGCTGGCCGAGGCGGCCGAGAGCGATCTCACCAGGCTGTTCATCGCGCTGGCGGTCGGCTTTCTGCTCCTGGCGCCCAGCACCAACCACTCGGTCGTGGGATTCGGCGAGGTCCTCTTCGGGATCGCCGCCGGCACCACGAGCGCCGACTGGATCGACCTGGCTCGCAACACCGCCGTCGCGGTAGCGGGCAACGTGGCCGGCGGGGTGCTCCTGGTCGCCTTCGTCCGCAGCATCCAGGCGGAAGCCGAGTGACAACCGACCTGCTCAAGATCACGCATGCCGCCGAAAGCTCGCCCGGCTCGTCGCCGGACGACATGCCGATGGAGATGCATCAGCTGCGCAAGCGGCTGCTCCAAGTCGTGGCGCTGCTCGTGGTCGCCGTGTTGGTGTTCATGCTCGTGCCGGGCCTCGGCGAAGTGCGGAAGCGCCTCGAGTCGGCTTCGCCGGAGTGGCTGGCGCTGGCGGCCGGGCTGGAGGTGTTGTCGGGCCTGGCATACGTAGTCGCCTTCCGTGCGGCGTTCTGCGCGCGGATGAGTTGGCGTATGAGCTACCGGATCGGCATGTCGGAGCTCGGCGCCGCCGCGGTGCTTCCGGCCGGAGGCGCCGGCGGTCTGGCCCTAGGCGCCTGGGCACTGCGGCGAAGCGGCCTGCCGTTCGAGCGCGTCGCCCGCCGCACGGTCGCCTTCTTCCTGATCACGAGCGCGATCAACTTCGTTGCCGTGATCCTCGTCGGCCTGGCGCTCGCGCTGGGACTCGTGGAAGGGACCGGCAAGCTGCTGTTGACCGTGGGGCCCGTGGTGCTTTCAGCGGGCGCCATCCTCCTCACCGTGGCCGCGCCACGACTGACCGACCGGCTGGTCCCTCGCTGGTCCGAGTCCGGCCGTTCGAAGTGGCTGCGCAGGCTGGCACGCGTGCTCGACGCCACGGGCGACGGGATCGGCGAGGCGGTGGTGCTGCTCCGCGCCGGCGACACACGACTCCTCGCTGGGGCAATCGGCTATCTCGCGTTCGACGTCGCCGTGCTGTCGGCGTGCTTTGGCGCCTTCGGCGCCGCCCCGCCGATCGCTGGCCTTCTGCTCGCGTACCTCATGGGGCAGCTGGGCGGTCTGATCCCAGTACCCGGCGGGATCGGAGGAACGGAGATCGGACTGGTCGGAGCGCTCGTGCTGTACGGCACCCCCGCCGCCACCGCGACGGCCGCCGTCCTGGCCTATCGAGCGATTCTGCTGGTGGTACCGGCAGTCCTGGGCGGCTGGGCGTTCATCCAACTGAAGCGAAGCCTGCGCGACGAGGCGGCGGCGCGGATCCCGTGCGCGGACGACGACCTTCCCGAGCTCGAGGCAGTCGCACCGCAGGAGGGCTAGATGGCTGCTATCGACGACTACGGGTTCCTGTCCGACTGTCATTCGGCCGCCCTCGTCGATCGCGCGGGCTCGGTCGACTGGTGGTGCGTGCCGCGCTTCGACTCCCCGTCGGTGTTCGGACGCCTCCTGGGGGCCGACGCGGGCCACTGGGCGCTGTCCCCTACGGCGCCCTTCAAGGTTGAGCGTCAGTACGTGCCGTGCACGCTGGTGATAAGGACGGTGTTCACCACCTCGGCCGGCCAGGTGGCAGTTCTCGACGCCCTCGGTCTGGAGACCGGGGCCCGCGGTCATGAGATCGGGCTGCGCAGTCCTCATGTCCTGCTGCGCCGCATCGAGGGCATCCGCGGTGCCGTGCAGATGGAGACCGAGTTCGCTCCGCGCATGGAGTACGGACTGACCGTGCCCCACGTCGCCGGCGGCGCGGACGGAATGGTGGCGCGGGGCGGCCCGGTGCGGCTGGCCCTCGCCGCCCCGGTCGAGCTGACGCCGGGGCCTGGCTACGCCACCGGCCGCTTCACCGTCCGTGCCGGTGAGCGCGTGGATCTCCGGCTCGAGTTCGCGCCCTCCAGAGAGGTGGCGAGCCCGGCCAATCCGGGAGAGCAGGCCACCCTCGATGAGACGATCGCCAGCTGGAAGTCGTGGACAGAGCTGCACGACAGCTACGAGGGCCGCCACGCCGAGGCGGTGCGCCGCAGCTCGCTGGTGCTGCAAGGGCTCACCTTCCAGCCCTCCGGCGCCGTGGTGGCGGCGGCGACGACGTCGCTCCCCGAGAAGATTGGCGAGGACCTCAACTTCGACTACCGCTACGCATGGCTGCGCGATCTCAGCCTGACCATTCGCTCGCTGTGGATCGCGGCTTGTCCCGACGAGGCCAACCGGCTATTCCGGTGGATCGCGGACGCCAGCGGTCATCTCGGCGACGGTCGCGTGCAGATCATGTACGGCGTGGAGGGCGAGCGCAACCTCGCCGAGCACGAGCTCACCCACCTGCCGGGCTTTCGCGA
>JBBQRG010000120.1:0-5393 GCA_038215095.1 Solirubrobacterales bacterium
TCGAGACCCACTCGCAGGCCACGTGGGCGCCGCCCAGCTGCGCCACCGAGTCGTCGCCGTAGCCCAGGAAGATGCGCTCGTAGAGCTTGCGCGCGCGCTCGCCCTCGGCTCCGTCGAAGGACGCGGAGGCCGCTGAATCGGCGTCGGCCGCGAACTCGTCGAGGTAGAGCCTGCGCAGCGTGCCCTGATAGCGCGAGTAGCGCGCGAACAGCGCTCCCTTGACCGTCTCCGGCAGGTTCACGAGCGCGAACACGGGCCGATCGAGGTTCGTGAAATGGGGCTCGAGGAGGGCTGTTTCCTCGGGGCTGAAGCTCTCGACCGGGTACTCCATCGCGGGTCGGCCAGCGTACAACGGGGCCCGGTCAGGCCAGGCGGCGGTCGAGCACCCGCTCCAGCCGCGACTCGCCCTCGTCCCCCTCGGGCACCGCCTTCTCGATGCGCAGGTCGATGCGGCGGCCTTCGACCGTGAGCACGCCGTACTGGTTGTCGAACCAGGGACCGCCGCCGGTCAGCCGCCAGCGGACCGGCGGGTCATCGACGCCCGCCGAGCGCCTCAAGAGGCGGGTGATCGCCTCGGTCGGCCGCTTGGTCATCGCGCGGATCACCGAGCGCTCCATCGTGTTGAGCGGGTTGCGGAAGGGGGAGCAGACCGCCTGCCAGACCGAGCTCTTGGCGCAGGTCCCGCGCGGAAAGGCCAGCTCGGCGAGGTAGGCGTGGTGCACGTCGCCGGACAGCGTGACGATCGAGGCCGGCGCGTCGCCGCGCTCGCCCGCGGCGATCGCGCGCTGCAGCTCGGAGAGCTTCAGGAACGAGTCGTAGAAGGCCGCCCAGTGCTCCAGGTCCTGCGCCTGGCGCAGCTTCTCGCCGGGCCCCTTCATCGCCTCGCCCCAGGCGCCGCCGCAGACCGCCTCGTTCCAGGCCTCCAGGTTGTGCAGCGCAGGCGTGAGCAGGTACGGCAGCGAGGTCGCGAGCAGCAGGTGGTCGAAGCCGCCCGTCGCGTGCTCCTCGATCCAGCTCCACTCCTCGTCGTCCACCATCCTGCGGCTGCCCTCGTCCAACACGCGGCCCGCGCGCGAGTCCATCACCACGATGCGCGTGTGGCCCAGGTCGCGGCAGTAGCTCCAGCGCGCGCCGTCGGTCGTGCGGTCCGCCTCGTAGGCGAACTCGGCCAGCATCTCCGCGACGTCGCTGTCGGCGGCCTTGACCCGCTGGAGCAGCTCGTCCTCGGCCTGCGCCTCCGGGTTCAGGTTCCCGATGTGCTGGTAGACCCAGTACGACATCAGCGCCGCCACGATGTGCTCGTTCCACCAGTGGTGCGTGCGCGCCTCCTCGACCCACGCCTTCGACGTGTTCCAGTCGTCGTGCACGTCGTGGTCGTCGAAGATCATCGCCGACGACACCACCGACAGCAGCCAGCGGATCGACGGCTCGGACCAGGCCTCGTGGTAGAGGCGCGCGTACTCCTCGTAGTCCACCACGCGCTCGCCGGGCTCTTCGCCGGGGTCCCGGCGCTGCTCGATGAAGGCGCTCGTGGCCGGCGACACCTCGTCCGCGTACACCTGGTCCCCCAGCAGCAGCAGCACGTCGGGCCAGTCGTCCGGCTCGTGCCCGCGCATCCGGTGCGATAGCGAGCGAAGCGAGTCAACCTCGCGGCCGCGATCGTCCTCGTCCTTCTTCAGCGCGTACGGGGGCTTGTGTGGCACCGTCACGCGGCAGGAGCCGAACACGATCTCGAGCGGCCGCTCCTTCGGGTAGGTGCGGAAGCTGCTCGGCGGGAACGGGGAGTCCGGCTCCGGCCAGGCGCGCTCGCCGTCCAGCAGCAGCTCGTACTCGTAACGCGTGCCCGGCTCGAGGTCCGTCGCGGTCACGAGCGCGTAGTGGTGGTCGTGAATGCGGAAGGTCCGCCCGCTCGAGCCGAGCACCTCCACCTCGCAGTCTTGGTCGGTCTCGACCCAGAACACCGCCTCGTGCTCGCTCACGAAGCGGAGCAACGGTCCGAGCACGAGCGAGGCGGGCACGCGGGCAACCTATTCTTTTGGCGTGCTCGAGGAGGAAGTCAGGCGAGTCGGTGACGCACTGGCCGGCTCGTTCCCGTCCGGAGCGCGGCACCCGCTGCGCGCGCTCGATGCGAAGGCGATGGAGTTCGCCGAGGGCGACCAGGAGCTGCGCGCCGCGCTCTTTCGCCTCGTGGACGTGACCCCGGCCTGCCGCTCGCTCGACGACCTGGCGCGGCACCTCATCGGCTACCTGGAGGAGGTCGAGGACCAGCCGCCGCCGCTGGCCGCCGCCATGCGCGTGTCGGGCTCGGCCCCGGGGCGCCGCGCGCTCGGCGCCGCGGCCACGGCGGGCGTGCGCCACATGGCCCACCGCTTCATCGTGGGGGAGTCGCCGCGCGCCGCGCTGCGCGCGATCGAGGGCCAGTGGCGCGACGGCATCGGCACCTCGCTCGACCTGCTCGGCGAGGCCACCGTCACGCGCGAGGAGGCGGATCGCTACGCGGCGCGCTGCGACGAGGCCTTCCGCACGCTGGCCGAGGCGGCGGAGAGCTGGCCCGGGCGGCCGCTGCTCGAGCAGGACTCCTCCGGCCCGATCGCGCGCGTGAACGTGTCGGTCAAGGTCACCGCCCTCACGCCGCTGATCCGGCCCGAGGCGCCGGAGGTGGGCCGCGACGACGCCGCCACGCGAATGCGACCGCTGCTGCGCAGCGCCAAGGAGCTGGGAGCGCACCTGCACGTGGACATGGAGTCGGTCGACTCGCTCGAGACCACCGAGGACCTGATCTTCGAGCTGCTCGATGAGCCGGAGTTCCGCGACGGCCCCTCCGTCGGGCTCGTGCTCCAGGCCTACCTGCGCGAGTCCCCCGACCAGCTCGAGCGCGTGCTCGCGTGGGCGCGCTCCAGCGAACGCACGCCGCCGGTCACGATCCGGCTCGTCAAGGGGGCCTACTGGGACCACGAGATCGTGGAGGCGCGCCAGCACGGCTGGAGCTCGCCCGTGTTCGAGGACAAGGCCGACTGCGACCGCAACTTCGAATCGCTCACCCGCGCGCTGATAGACAGCCTGCGCACCCGGCCAAGCCGGGCGCTTGGCGAACGGCGCGACACCCGCCCTCTCATCCGGGTGGCGATCGCCTCCCACAACCTGCGCTCGGTCTCGCACGCGATCGCCTACCAGCGCCAGAGCGGCGGCGACGAGCGCGACCTGGAGCTGCAGGTGCTGCGCGGCCTCGGCGACGAGCTGGCGCAGGCGCTCGCGAAGCAGGGCCTGCGCGTGCGCAGCTACTGCCCGGTGGGGGACCTCGTCGCCGGCATGGCTTACCTGGTGCGCCGCCTGTTGGAAAACACCGCCAATGAATCCTTTCTCGCGGACTGGCGTGGTGGCGCCACCCTCGATGATCTCCTGGCGGCGCCATAAATAGATGGCAAAGCGCGTTCCTTATCGCGTGGCGCCCTCGGCCTGTCTGCCCGCGGCCACACGCGCCCCCTACTCGGGACGGTGGTTCTTCGGATGACTCTCTCTGAGTTCTCCAACGAGCCGATCTTGGAGCTGCGGCGGGCTCCCGCCCGGGAGTCGCTGTTGGAGGCGCTGCGGTCGCTGGATGCGCGGTTGCCCCTGTCGGTGCCGCTGTTGGTCGGCGGAGAGCAGGGCGGGGCGGAGGGGCTCGACTCGACCGACCCCGGCACGCCGTCGCGCCTGGTGGCGCGGGCCGGTGTCGCGGGCGAGGACGATGCGCGGGCCGCTGTCGAGGCCGCCCAGCGCGGCTTCCGCGACTGGGGCTCGCGTCCGGCCGAGGAGCGCGCCCGGGTGCTGCAGGGCGCGGCGGCGATTCTCCGGGAGCGGCGGCTCGAGCTGGCCGCGCTTCAGGTGCGGGAGTGCGCCAAGCCGTGGGCGGAGGCGGACGCCGACGTGTGCGAGGCGATCGACTTCCTCGAGTACTACGCGCGCGGGGCGATCGCGCTGGAGCGGGGGCCGGAGCTGGTTCAAATCGCCGGGGAGCGCAACACCATGCGGTATGCGCCGCGCGGGGTGGCTGCGGTGATCGCGCCGTGGAACTTCCCGCTGGCGATCCCCACGGGCATGACGGCGGCCGCGCTGGCGGCCGGCAACGCCGTGGTGCTGAAGCCGGCGGAGCAGTCGCCGGCCAGCGCATTCATGCTCGTGCAGGCGCTGCGGGAGGCCGGGGTGCCCCCGGACGCGCTGTCGCTGCTGCCCGGCTACGGCGAGGCGGGGGCGGCGCTGGTGCGCGACCCGCGCGTGCACCTGATCGCGTTCACGGGGTCGGGTGCCGTGGGCCTCGAGATCGTGCGTAGCGCGGCCGAGACCCCGGAGGGTCAGGGCCACGTGAAGCGCGTGGTGGCCGAGATGGGCGGGAAGAACTGCGTGATCGTGGACTCCGACGCCGACCTCGACGAGGTCGTTCCCGGGGTGGTGCACTCGGCCTTCGGCTACGCCGGCCAGAAGTGCTCAGCCGCGGCGCGGGTGCTGGCGCACGAGGCAGTGGCCGACACCCTGGCGGAACGCCTGGCGGGCGCGGTGGCCACGCTGCGTGTGGGACAGGCCGAGAGCTACGACACCGACGTGCCTCCCGTGATCGAGCAGGAGTCGCAGGAGCGCGTTCGCCGCTATGCCGAGCTGGCCGAGCGGGAGGGCCGCCTGCTGGCGGGCGGCGAGACGCCCGCCGAGGGCTGGTTCTGCAGTCCGTCGGTGGCCAGCGGCCTCCCCGCCGGGTCGGCAGTGCTGGAGGAGGAGATCTTCGGCCCGCTGCTGGCGGTCGAGAGCGTGCCGAGCGTTGAGGCCGCCTGCGACATCGTCGACGCGCTGCCGTTCGGGCTCACCGGAGGTTTGTTCTCGCGCAACCCGGACACAGTCGCCTACGTGACGCGGCGAACGCCGGTCGGCAACCTCTACGTGAACCGCGACATCACGGGCGCGATGGTGGGCCGCCAACCGTTCGGCGGGAACCGCCTCTCAGGCGTCGGATCCAAGGCCGGCGGCCCCGACTACCTGTTCCAGTTCGCTGAGCCGCGTGTAGTTACTGAGAACACAATGCGCCACGGACTCGTGGTCGACTAAATCATCCGCGCGCACTCGGCCGAGCCGAGTGCTTGCGGCAAAGGAGACAACATGATCGGAGCAATCATCCTCGGCATAGTCGCCGGGTTCATAGGCAAGGCACTGATGCCCGGCAAGGACCCGGGTGGCTTTTTCGTGACCATCCTGATCGGGCTCGCCGGCTCGCTGATCGGCTTCTTCATCTTCACCAGCCTGCTCGGTATCGGCGACAACGACAAGTTCGACCTCGGCGGCCTGCCGGGCGCGATCATCGGCACGATGATCCTGCTGTTCGCCTACCGCAAGATCGTGGGCGACCAGCGGCACGTCGAGCCGGGAGC
>JBBQRG010000121.1:0-5300 GCA_038215095.1 Solirubrobacterales bacterium
GGCGGCGCGGCACTGGGCCTGGCTCTGATTCGGCGCCTGCGACGCCGCTGGTGGATCGCCACGGCGGTCGCCGCCGTGGCGCTCGGCATCGCGTCGCTGTGGCTGTTCCCGGTGCTCGTGGACCCGCTCTTCAACCGCTTCCAGCCGCTGCCGGCCGGCCACCTGCGCAGCGAGGTGCTGCAGCTTGCGAAGGAGTCCGGGGTGGACGTGGGGGAGGTCTACGAGATCGACGCCAGCAAGCGCACCACCGGCGTGAACGCCTACGTGAACGGCATCGGGCACACCAAGCGCGTCGTGCTCTACGACAACCTGATCAAGGAGTTCCCGTCCGACCAGGTCCGCTCGGTGGTGGCCCACGAGCTCGGCCACCAGGCCCACAACGACATCTGGCGCGGGCTGGCCTGGCTCGCCCTGGTCGCTCCGGCGGCCACGTTCCTCGCCCAGGCGCTGGCCGAGCGGATCGGCGCCGACCAGGGCCTAGCCGACCCTTCGCGCCGCCCCGGGCCCGCCGTGCTTCCGGCCGTGGCGCTGTCGCTGGCGCTCGTCTCGTTCGCCCTCGGCAGCGCGTCGAACGCGCTCTCGCGGCAGGTGGAGGCCCGCGCCGACGCCTTCTCGCTGCGGCTCACCCGCAACCCCGCCGCCTTCATCGCGCTCGAGCGCGAGCTGGCGGTTACGAACCTCGCCCAGCCGGACCCGCCGAAGCTGCTTCAGCTCGTGTTCGGCACCCATCCGACCACGCAGCAGCGGATCGGGATCGGCGAGGCCTGGGCGCGCTCGGCGCGCTAGGTGCTGGTCTCGGGCCCGTCGTCGAACTCGGGCAGCTCGCGGATCCCCTCGCGGGTGCTCCACTTGGAGAAGTTGTCCTCCATCGCGTCGATCAGCTCTCGCATGAACTGGTGGGAGAGGTTGATGCGCGACACCACGACGCCCGGCACCTCGCCCTCCTCGACCTCGTGGTCCACTCGCGCGAAGGTGATCGAGAACTCGTAGTCCGAGTGCGAGACGTTCGCGAAGTTGGCGTACTCGCCCGCCATCTTCTCCGGATCCGCGTGGATGTTGAAGTGGCGCTCGTTGTTGTCCTCTTCAGGCACGGGACTAGTATCGCAAGCCCTTCCATGAGGATCTCCGTGATCGCGGTCGGCCGCCTGCGCCCGCCCTACCAGGACGACGTCGAGCACTACCGCAAGCTGATCGGCGGGCACGTTCGCCTCGAGCTGATCGAGGTGCGCGAGGACGAGAAGGCCCCGCCGCGGATCCCGGAGCGCGCCTACGTGGTGCTCCTCTCGCCGGAGGGCAAGAGCTTCGACTCGCACGCCTTCAGCGACTGGCTCGAGGAGCGCCGCCAGGGAGGGCGCGACGTTTGCTTCGTGATCGGCGGCCCGAAGGGCCTGGAGCTCGACCACTGCGATCTCAAGCTGTCCCTCGGGCCGATGACGCTGCCTCACCAGCTCGCCCGGGTGGTGCTGCTCGAGCAGCTCTATCGTGCCCACAAGATCCTGGCCCGGGAGCCCTACCACTATTAAGACCATGGACCCGATCTCCGACCTGCTCGGCACAGTCAGCGACGCCGCCGGCGAGCTGCGCGGCGACGGCCCCGTGGAACTGCCCCACCTCGAGCGGCCGCCGCGGCCGGACTTCGGCGACTACTCCACGAACGCCGCGATGCTGCTGGCGCCGTCGATGGGCGAGTCGCCGCGGGCGATCGCCGAGAAGCTCGGCGAGGTGGTGGGCGAGCGGCTGGGCGACGCAGTCGAGCGCGTCGAGATCGCCGGGCCGGGCTTCCTCAACCTGTTCATGGCCGACGCCTGGTACCTCGAGGCTCTGGCCGGCCTGATCGCGGCGGGTGACAGCTACGGCGAGGGCCGGCCCGAGAACCCGGAGCGCGTGAACGTGGAGTTCGTCTCGGCCAACCCGACCGGCCCGCTCACGGTCGCATCCGGGCGCCACGCCGCCTACGGCGACTCGCTCAGCCGCATCCTGGAGCTGGCCGGCAACGAGGTCGAGCGCGAGTACTACGTCAACGACCGCGGCAGCCAGGTCGAGCGCTTCGGCGAGTCGATCAAGGCACGCGCGCGCGACGAGGACCCGCCCGACGACGGCTACCGCGGCGGCTACGTGACCGAGTTGGCAAAGCAAATCGACGGCGCCGCCGACGCGGACGCCGAGGAGCTGGCGCGCCTCGGCGTAGAGCGGATGCTCGACTCGGTGCGCACCACGCTCGCCCGCTTCCGCGTGAGCATGGACCGCTTCGCGTCCGAGCGCGAGCTGTACGAGAGCGGCGCGGCGATGAAGCTGCTCGACTCGCTGGATGGCCGCTACGAGCGCGACGGCGCGACCTGGCTGCGCACCACGGCCTTCGGCGACGACAAGGACCGCGTGCTGCTGCGCTCGAACGGCGAGGTGACCTACTTCGCGTCGGACATCCCGTACCACGGCGACAAGCTCGCCCGCGGCTACGACCGCGTGATCGACGTGCTGGGCGCCGACCACCACGGCTACGTGTCGCGCATGAAGGCGGCCTGGGGCGCCCTGGGCGGCGACCTCGAGCGCTTCGAGATCCTGATCATGCAGCTCGTCAACCTTTCCGAGGGCGGCCGCCGCGTGCAGATGAGCAAGCGCGAGGGCACGCTCGTGGAGCTGGACGAGCTGCTCGACGACATCGGCGTGGACGCCGCGCGCTGGTTCCTGCTCCAGCGCAGCCATGACACGACGATCGACCTCGACCTCGAGCTGGCCCGCCGTGAGACCCAGGACAACCCGGTCTACTACGTGCAGTACGCGCACGCGCGCATCGCCAGCATCCTGAGAAAGGCCGGCGACCAGCGCCTCGAGGCCGCGCTCGCCTCAGACCTCGCCGCCAGCGCTGAGCAGCTGCACCCGTCGGCCCGCTCGCTGGTCAAGCGCCTGCTCGAGTTCCCCGGCGAGGTCGAGGAGGCCGCCGCCCGCCGGGCGCCCCACCGCCTCACCGTCTACGTGCACGAGGTCGCCCAGGAGTTCTCGGCCTTCTACCGCGACGTGCGCGTGGTGGGAGCGGCCGAGGAGGGCGGCGACGAGGACGTGCGCCTGGCGCTTTCGCTGATGACGATGCGCGTGATCGCGCGTGGCCTCGAGCTGCTCGGGGTCGAGGCGCCGCAGGAGATGTAGGCCTCGTACATTCGTCCAGATCGGGTTGGAAAGCGCCGAAAGGGGGGATCGCGCATTGATGGATGCGGACAAGTTCGCATGCGAGAGCGTGTTCTTTGCCTTGTTCAGGGTCGTTGAGGCCGCCGAGCTCGAGGGCGCCGAATCGGCGGTGCAGTGGGCTGAGCAGGCACTGAGCGCCGAGGGCCTTCGTCAGGGCCTCGTGGATGGGGTGAAGGAGCGGATGGTCAACCGCGAGCTCGCAGCGACCGCCCGCTTCACAAGCGGCGGCTAGACGTCAGACGTCGCCGAAGAAGTTGATGCCGAGGTCATTCAGCAGCGAGAGGGCCTTCGCGTTCAGGCGCGTCAGCTCGTTCGTGTAGAGCAGCACGCCCATCGCCACCAGCACCACGCCCGAGATCAGCGTGATCGCGCGGTAGTGGTTGCGAAAGAACTTGAAGACGCCCGAGAAGGTGGAGAACGCCAGGGCGCTCAGCAGGAACGGCACCGCCAGCCCCAGCGCGTAGAAGGCGAGCAGCAGGCCGCCCTGGCCGACCGTCGACTTGGTCGATGCCGCGGTGAGCACAGCACCGAGCGTGGGGCCGGTGCACGGCAGCCAGGCGATCGCGAACGCCAGGCCGGCCACGATCGGCCCGCCGGTGCGGGCGCGGCGCAGCAGCTGCTCGGGCCGGTACTCCCGGTTGAGCAGCGGCACGAACAGCGTGGCCACGAACAGGGCGCCCATGATCACGAGGGTGACGCCGGCGATCTTGCGCAGCAGGTCGCGGTTGTCCTGCAGCGTCTGGCCCAGCCCGGTCGCGGTCATCCCGAGCGCCACGAACATCGCCGCGAAGGCCAGGCAGAAGAGCACCGCGGGACCCAGGATCTTCGCGCGCCCACGACCCTCCTGGAGATCGGCGAACGAGACGCCCGAGATCGTTGAGAGATAGCCCGGCACGAGCGGCAGCACGCACGGCGACACGAAGCTGAGGAAGCCCACCGCGAAGGCGGCGACGACCGTGGTGTCGACCTCCCCGGCGGCGATCACAGGTCGTAGCGGTCGATGTCGGCGTCGAGCCGTGCCTTGGCCGCGCCGGCCTCGCCGCGGGCCGCCGGCGGGCCATCCCGTCCGCGGCCGCGCCGCCAGCGCGAGACGGCGAACGCGAGCGCGGCCCCGCCCACGAGCAGCGCGAAGCCGGGCACCAGGTACGCCGCGAGGTCGAAGCCGTCGCCGCCCGGGAGCGCCAGCACGTCCTTGCCGAACTCCGCGGCCAGCCGGCTTTTGATCTGGCTCTTCGACTGGCAGCGGTCGATCAGGCGCTGGATCAGGTCGCGCTCGCGCTGGGCCTGGGGCGCTTCGGTGGCCAGCGACAGCGGCGTGCCGCAGACCTGGCACATCACCTCGTCCTCCACGTCTCCGAGGGTGGTCTTGGGGCAGTTGGCGGCGGCCGCCGCGGCGGGCAGCGCCAGCGCCGCCAGGGCGACGGCCAGCGCGATCGCGCGTCTCATTTGGGCTCCGCCAGCAGCCGCGGCAGGTGCGCTCGCAGCCAGGCCTCGTCCACCGGCCCGCGCTTGACCGCAGCGATTCGGCCCTTGCGGTCCACCACGACTGTCTCCGGGTAGCCAACCACGCCGTAGTCGTGCTGGGAGCCGCCCTCGCGGTCGCGGACCATCGGGTAGCTCAGCCGGTAGCGGCGCACGAAGGCGCGCGCGTCGGAGGTCACGTCGAGCAGGTCGATGCCCAGTACCGTGCCGCCCTGCTTCGAGATCCGCCTGTGCCAGCGCTCTAGCAGCGGCGACTCCCGCCGGCAGGGGACGCACCACGAGGCCCAGAAGTTCAGCACCACGACCTTGCCACGGTAGCCGGCCAGCGTCGTCCGTCCGGCGCCGCTGAGCCGCGGCAGCGCGAACGCCGGAGCCAGCTCGCGCTGCCCGCTGGCGACCGCCTGGTCGATCGTCGAGTCCGGGCTCTTGGACGCCAGCCCATAGCCCAACAGCGCCACCAGGGCGACGACGATCGAGATCACGGCGATGGGAAGCGGGGCGAGCAACCGTCTCATGGGCCGCTCCGAAGAGTAGGGCTAGAATCGCCCGCGGCTCACGCCACGCGGACGTAGCTCAGTTGGTAGAGCGTCGGCTTCCCAAGCCGAAGGTCGCGGGTTCGAGGCCCGTCGTCCGCT
>JBBQRG010000122.1:0-5009 GCA_038215095.1 Solirubrobacterales bacterium
GCGGTCATCGGTGCCTCCGCCCTCGCCTCCGGCGTCAAGGCCGCGGCGCCCGCACACGCCCAGCAGCCCACCGACACCACGACGGGACAGGGCGCCCCGCCCACCGTCTCGCCCCAGCAGCTCGACAAGCAGCTGGCCGACCCGGGCAAGTCGGACCGCAAGCGCCCGTCGCGCACCGCCAAGGGCCCCAACGGCTCGATCCTCGTCCGCCCCGGCGACTCGCTGTGGACGATTGCCCACGGCGAGCTTGGTGGCGGGCCCAGCAACGCCCGCATCGCCAAGGAGGTCGACCGCCTCTGGTCGCTGAACGCCGCCCGGATCGGCACGGGCAATCGGGACCTGATCCGGCCCGGGCAGCGCCTGAAGCTGCGCTAGCTCGCGGGCATGACGGCCGCGTCGGGTGACGGACCGCCCTGGGCGCCCACCGCCTGTTGGGCCAGCGCCCAGATTCCCTCGCGCGAGCGCGCGACCGCGAGAAAGCGGGCCGCGTGGCAGAAGAGCGCGTCGGGCACGCCCGTGAGCGCGGCCAGCTCGGGGCCGTCGAGGCCGCCCCAGGTCTCGGGCAGGTCCAACCGGTTGTCGAACGAGCCCAGCTCGCGGGGCACGGCTTCCAGGCCGTACCCCTGGCGCTTGGGGTAGATCACGAACAGCGCCGCGGGCGCCCCGGGCACCATCACCTGCTTCCAGGGCACGTTCTCGCCCAGCTCCACCACGCGCGGGTCGGGGGCGGAGGCGATCGCCTCGCGCACCAGCCGCGCGGCGCGCACCCCGGAGGCGGCCGAACCCACCTCCCGCTGGATGACCTGGGCGGCCAGGGCCACGGCGGCGTCGAAGCGCCGGCGCTCCTGCTTGGCGGTCAGCGGCTCGTCCCAACGGGCGTTGAAGCCGCCGATCACCCCGCTCACCGTCAGCGGCGGGCGCACGTCCTCGCGCGCGGGGAGCACGAGCGACTGGCCCACGTCGTTGGCGTCCACTCCCTGCACCAGCACCCGGTCGATATCGGCGGCCACCTCCTCGTCGCCGCCACACACCCGAGCGCCGTATTCCCGCCACACCAGCCCGAAGGACGCGTAGCGCACGCCGTTGTCGCGCTCCATGGAGAAGCCGCGCTGGTGGTGGTCGAAGTCACCGGCCGCGGGGTCGTAGGAGAAGCCCACGTCCACGCGCAGGTCGGACGCCTCCAGCGCCTCGCGCTGGCGGCTGCGGACCACCTCGAGCGGCTCGTCCAGGAGGGAGAGCGCCGCGACGGCGAACACCTCGTCGGCGTGGAAGGACCCGTCATGGGTGACAACTCTCATCGGCGCGATCCTATGGCGCGGCGCCGAGGTCTTGACACCTAGCCGGCCCAAGCGCTCGGCCATAAGGGGAGCAAATCAGCATCGGCGCCGGGCGTGGTGAGCGCGCGGAGGCGTGGCGCTTCCTTGAGGCGCTTGCGTCATCCCCCCAGCCGGGCGTAGGCTCGTTCTCACATGGGGGATTCGAAGAAGGTCGGGATGCTGCTGTCGATCGCGCTCGCCCTGCTCGTGCTCGCACCCCCTGCCTCCGCGTCGGTCCAGTTCCATGTGAAGGGCCGCTGGACGTGTCAGGAGCCGACCGTCGGCACCAAGCCGATCGCGGCCGCGCGGGCCGAGCTGTGGCGCTCGCGCTCCTACTACCCGGACGAGAAGATCAAAACGGTCTTCCTCGACAGCGACGGCCGCTACGACATGAAGATCACGGCGAGCGACAACTTCGAGCTCTACGTAAAGATGCTGCTCACCGACGACAACGGCGTGGAGCTCGAGAACTGGTACTCGCCCTGGACGTGGAAGGCCGAGACCGGCAAGGCCGACAGCCACTCCGGCACGGTGGACCTCGGCACCTACCAGATCTCCAAGGACGGCTCGGGCAGCCCGAAGTGCGCAATCTGGCAGGGCGCGCACAACGCCTACGGCGCCTACCGCTCGGTGGTCGGCGCCCGCCCGCCTGACAACCACTACAAGATCGACGCCGAGTATCCGTGCTGCGGCACGCCGTTCACCACCCGTGCTACCACGCGCTGGCCCGGAGATTTCGGGGTCGGTGTCGACTACCGGGTCTCCATCCACGAGTTCGCCCACTCGTTCCGCCACAGCTTCGACGGCGGCGAGACCCACTTCCTGCTCGATGTCGCGCGCTTCCAGTACCCCCAATTCCACGCGCCGTGCAAGCACACCAACCTCGGCTTTGCCTTCAACGAGGGATGGGCCGAGTACTGGTCCGGGGACGTTCCCCAGGATCGGTGCGGTGGCAACCGGTTCGACAGCGAGTACGAGGGCAACGTGGCCTACCAGCTCACACAGCTCGAGGGCTGCTCGGACCGCGCGGCGATGGTGCGCGTGCTGCGCGCGGCGCCGGGCAAGATCCACAGCTTCGCCGAGTACGAGAACCAGTGGCGCACTCAACTCGGCAAGGGACCGTGCGGGTACACGCCGGCGCCGCCCGGTACCGGGGGAGGCAAGCCGCCGCCCACGACTGTCCCCTCCCAACCCGAGGTGCTGCGCCAGGTGCGCGACCAGAAGCAGACCGTGAGGGCCCTCAAGCGTCGAGCCGCGACCGCGCGAGGACGGGCGAAGCGGCCCGGGCGGTGCACGAAGGGCGGTTGCCAGGCCGCGCTGGAGCGCCTCATCGCGCCTTCGGCGCTCACCGTGCAGGCCAAGCAGGCGCACCTGGTGCTGGACAGTCTCGAGCGGGGCCTGGCCGCGGCCCGCAAGGCGAAGTTCAACCCCGCTGCGCAGTACAAGATCGCCGCAGTGCTCGACGCCAGGCGCGACGATTTCGAGCAGGCCAACCAGAAGATCGTGGTCGCTGGGATGAAGAACGGGCTGAAGGCCATCGGGGACCAGCGCGGGTTCGGGCGGGCGCGCGGCACCGACCTGTTCAAGACGCTGCGGAACCGTCTGCGGGGCCTCACGCGCGCGCGGCGGAAGGGAGTGGGCACGCCGGCCTCGGTGGAGAACCTGTTCTCCGCACCCGAGTCGCCGCTCGAGAACGTGCGGCGCGTGAGGGGCGGCTGACGCGAACTCCTCGCAACGTGCGGGGAAAAGCCCAGGGAGGTATCCATAACCCCGTTGGTAACGTGATCTTTCGTCCGCAGCCGAACCTAAGGTGGCCGCCATGGAAGTCGAGATCGGTCGGGGAAAGAGGGGCCGTCGCGCGTACGGCTTCGATGACATCGCAATCGTCCCGTCGCGCCGCACGCGGGACCCCGATGACATCGACATCACCTGGGAGCTGGGGCTCTACCAGTTCAAGCTGCCGCTGCTGGGCTCGGCCATGGACGGCGTGGTCTCGCCCCGGACCGCGGGCATCATCGGCAAGCTCGGCGGGCTGGCCGTGCTCAACCTCGAGGGCGTGTTCACGCGCTACGAGGATGCCGAGGAGCAGCTCGAGCGCATCTCAGGCTTCGACAAGGAAGAGGCCACCGCGGAGATGCAGCGCATCTACCAGGAGCCGATCAAGCCCGAGCTGATCGCCAGGCGGATCCGCGAGGTCAAGGACATGGGCGTGGTGTGCGCCGCTTCGCTGACCCCCCAGCGCGTGCGCACCCACTACGAGGCGGCGCTCGAGGCCGGGCTGGACATCCTGGTCATCCAGGGCACCGTGATCAGCGCCGAGCACGTGTCCACGGACGAGTCGCGCCCGCCGCTGAACCTGAAGGAGTTCACGCGCGAGGTGCCCGTGCCCGTGGTCGTGGGCGGCTGTGCCTCCTACTCCACCGGCCTGCACCTCATGCGCACCGGCGCCAAGGCCGTGCTCGTGGGCGTGGGTCCGGGCGCTGCGTGCACCACGCGCGGCGTGCTCGGCATCGGCGTGCCCCAGGCCACGGCCATCGCCGACGTGGCCGCGGCTCGCTCCCAGCACATGCTGGAGACGGGCGAGTACGTGAAGGTGATCGCCGACGGCGGCATGCGAAACGGCGGCGACATCTCCAAGGCGGTCGCCTGCGGCGCCGACGCGGTGATGATCGGCTCCCCGCTCGCACGCGCGTACGAGGCGCCCGGCCACGGCTACCACTGGGGCATGGCCACTTTCCACCCCGAGCTCCCTCGCGGCGCGCGGGTGGCCACGACCCAGAACGGCACGCTGGAGCAGATCCTGATGGGGCCGGCCCACGAGAACGACGGCACGTTCAACCTGATGGGCTCGCTGCGCACCTCGATGGCCACCTGCGGCTACGAGGACATTCCCTCGTTCCACCGCGCCGAGGTGATGGTGGCGCCGTCGCTGCAGACCGAGGGCAAGCAGCTCCAGCGCGACCAGGCCATCGGCATGGGAGCCCAGTCCGCGGCGAGCGCCGCTCCGGCCTCAGACGGCGTGAGCAACGGCTCCCAGCCCGCGCAGCCCGAGGCGGCGCTGGTCGAGTAGTGGAGGATCGCCCTGCCGCCATCGTCAACGTTCCGGCCGACGATGCCGAGGCCGTCGAGCCGCAGGCCACCGCTGCCGCCCACGACGAGGTCCTGGTGCTCGACTTCGGGGGCCAGTACTCGCAGCTGATCGCGCGCCGCGTGCGCGAGTGCGGCGTGTTCAGTGAATTGCTGCCGCACAAGGTCTCGATCGAGGAGATCCAGAAGCGAAAGCCAAAGGCGCTGATCCTGTCCGGCGGCCCGGCGTCGGTGTACGCCGAGGGCGCGCCGGTGCTGCGGCCCGAGCTGCTCGAGCTCGGGGTTCCCGTGCTGGGCATCTGTTACGGCATGCAGGCGATGGTGCTCAACCTGGGTGGGAAGGTCGAGGGCGCGGAGATCGGCGAGTTCGGCCGCTCCCGGCTGACCGTTCACGAGCCCGGCCGGCTGCTTGCCGGCCTCCCCTCCGATCAGAGCTGCTGGATGAGTCACCGCGACACCGTCTACGAGGCGCCGCCCGGCATGACGGCGCTGGCGTCGTCGAGCGAGTCGCCGGTCGCCGCGTTCGAGGACGTCGAGCGCGGCCTCTACGGCATCCAGTTTCACCCCGAGGTCGTGCACACGCCTTATGGCACCCAGATCCTCACG
>JBBQRG010000123.1:0-4996 GCA_038215095.1 Solirubrobacterales bacterium
CCCTGGCGCACGAGGTCGGTGAGCTCGCGCACCACCGTCTCCCCCATCGCCACGTCGCCGTCGGCGCCGTCGAGGGTGAGCACGTTGCCGCGCAGGAACACGTCGCAGTCGAGGTGCTCCTCCAGCGTTCGCATGATCAGATCGCCCGGCCCCGCCAGCTCGGCGGCCACCTCGTTCGAGAGCTCGACCTGGATGCGGCTCAAGCGGTCAACTTCTCCTTCACCGCCGCGCTCACCCGCTTGCCGTCCGCGCGGCCCTTGACCTGCGGCATCACCAGCGACATGACCTTGCCCATCTCCTGTGGCGACGAGGCGCCACTCTCGGCCACCGCGTCGCCCACGATCGCGCCCAGCTCGTCGTCGGAGAGCGGCTCCGGCAGGTAGCTGGAGATGATCTCGGCCTCCTGCTCCTCGTCGGCGGCCATCTCGTCGCGGCCGCCGTCGCGGTAGGCCTCGGCGGCCTCAAGGCGGCGCTTGCGCTCGCGCTGGAGCACCTCGACCTCGTCCGACTGACCGTCCTTCGCCGCCTTCTGAAGCTCGGAAGCCACGACCCTGAGCGCGCGCACGCGGCCCTTCTCGCCGGCCTTCATGGCGGTCTTCACGTCGTCCTGGATCTGCTCGAGCAGGGCCATGCCTCAAGTGTATGCGGGCTACTTCACGTGATCCCCACCACACGGGCGGGCGCCGCGCTGCCACCCACGATCTTGAGCGGGAAGCAGGCCACCTTGAACCCGGTGGGAGGGAGCTTGTCCAGGTTCGCGAGCCGCTCGATCTGCGAGTAGCGCAGGTCGGCCTGGTGGGCGGCCCAGAAAATGCCCTGCTCGCCGCGGGCCTTGGCCTCCTCTGCCTGGAGGTGCAGCGGCGCGTCCCAGCCCCAGGCGTCGATACCCATCACGCGCACGCCGCGCTCGTGGAGCCAGCGCGTGGCGGCGGCCGTGACGCCGGGCCCGCGCGCTATGTAGTCCGGTTGCGCGTAGAACTCGTCGCGGCCGGTGCGCACGAGCACGATGTCGAGCTCCTTCAGCTCGTGGCCGATGCGCTCGAGCTCGGCCTCCACGTCGGCCACGTCGACGGCGTCGCCGTCCTCCTTCGCCGTCATGTCGAGCACGACGCCGTCGGAGAAGAACCATTCGAGCGGCAGCTCGTCGATCGTCTCGGCGCGCTCGCCGCCGATCTTCGAGTTGTAGTGCCAGGGCGCGTCGACGTGCGTCGAGTTGTGGGTGCCGAAGCGGGTGAAGGTCTCGGTGGCCCAGCCCTCGCGGTCGCGCAGCAGCTCGGGCGGGACGCCGAGGAGGCCCTCGATGGCGGTGGCGCCCGCGGCGTGGTCCTCGAACTCGATCTCGGTGCGCAGCACCTCGGGCAGCTCCGCCGCGCTCGCTTCTACCGGGGCGGAGAGATCGATCAGCGGCACCCTGAGATCCTAGACTCGCCCACCCAATGAGCGTAGGCACACTCATCCTGGTGGCCGGCGCCCTGCTGGCGCTCGGCATCGCTGCCTCGCTCGTCGCGGGCCGCCTGCGCGTGCCCGGCCTGGTGCTGTTCCTGCTGCTGGGCATGCTGATCGGCTCCGACGTGCTCGGGCTGATCGACTTCGGCCACAGCGCCTCGGACGTGGAGCTGGCGCGCACGATCGGCGTCGTGGCGCTGGCGCTGATCCTGTTCGAAGGCGGCCTGGCAGCCGGCTGGAGCGAGATCAGGCCGGTGCTGAAGCCGAGCGCCGCGCTCGCCATCGTGGGCACCGCGACCACCGCCGCGATCGTGGGCCTGGTGGCCTCCTGGCTGCTCGATCTCTCCACCAAGGAGGGTTTGCTGCTGGGCTCGATCGTGGCCGCCACCGACGGCGCCGCGGTGTTCTCCGTGCTGCGCGGATCGAGCATCGACCGCAGGCTCGCTCGCCTGCTCGAGGGCGAGTCGGGCTTCAACGACCCGGTGGCGATCGTGCTCGTGCTGGGCCTGATCAAGGCGATCCAGCATTCGGACTACGGCGTGCTCGACATGCTCGGGCTGGCGGTGTCGGAGCTCGGCGTGGGCGCCATCGTGGGCCTGGCCGCGGGCCGGCTCGCCGTCGAGGGCTTCAAGCGCGTGCAGCTGGGCAGCAGCGGGCTCTACCCGGTCGCGTCGATAGCCGCCGCCGCGCTCTCGTTCGGCGTCGCCGACGCCCTCCATGGCTCGGGCTTCCTCGCGGTCTACCTGACCGGCCTGGCGCTCGGCAGCGGCCAGATCCCGGCGCGTCGCACGGTGGCCGACTTCCACGACGGCCTCGCCTGGGTCAGCCAGATCGCCGTCTTCTTCACGCTCGGCCTGCTCGTGTTCCCGAGCGACCTGGGCGACGTGGTCGGCGAGGCGCTGCTGATCGCCGGGGTGCTGATGTTCGTCGCCCGCCCGCTCGCGACCTTCGTGTCCACGATCGGCGCCCGCTTCCGGGCGGGCGAGCGCGTGCTGCTCGGCTGGGCGGGGCTGCGCGGCGCCGTGCCGATCGTGCTCGCCACCTTCCCGGTGATCGACGGCGTGCCGCACGCCCGCTCGTTCTTCAACATCGTGTTCTTCGTGGTGCTGGCGTCGACACTGGTGCAGGGCGTGACGTTCGACCCGCTGGCCCGCTTCCTCGACCTGACCACCGACGAGCCGGCACTGCCGCGGCCGCTGCTCGAGGTGGGCACGATCCGCCGCCTCGGCGCCGAGGTCGTCGAGTACCCGGTGAATGAGAGTGACTGCATCGCCGGGCGCCTGGTGAACGAGCTGGGCCTGCCGCGCGAGGCGCTCGTGAACGTGATCGTGCGCGAGGACCAGGCGCTGCTGCCACGCGGCTCGACCACGATCGAGGCCGGCGACCGCCTGCACATCCTGGTGCGCGAGCCGGTCCGCCAAGAGGTGGAGGGCCTGTTCGAGCGCTGGCGCGACGGCCCGATCGGCGAGCCCGAGCCGCTGGTCGTCCCCGTGCTGGGCCGCTCGAGCATCTTCAGCGTGCGGCCCTGGACCGACGACCTGGGCGACCCGGGCCGCCCCGAGCAGATCGACGGCGTGCACGTGGCCCGCACGCTGCGGGTGCGCCGCGGCGTGGCCGGCGCCCTGGTCCAGCTCGAGGACGGCCGCTACGCCGTCTCAAGCGAGGGAATCGTGGCTGCCGGCGGCCCCCGCAACGTCTTCCGCTACTGCCGCGAACGAATCCAGCGAGCCGAGGACCCCGCCGCGGTGGCCTGGTGGCAGGAGGTCGCGGGCGTGCTGTCGCAGCGGGTGGTTCGCTAGCCGGAGCTCTCGAGCAGCAGCGCCGTCCAGCCCTTGTCGCTCAGCCGGCGCGTATCGCTGAGGCCGTCGAACGCCACGGCCACCTCGTCGGCCTCGTGGTCCAGCAGGCCCGAGGCCACCAGGGCGCGGGGCGGCTCCTCGATCAGCTCCGCCACGCGCATGAGCAGTGGGCGCATCAGGTTGGCGGTGATCACGCCCGCCGCCGGCGGCGGCTGCTCGCGCAGGTCGAAGCGCTCCACGCGCTCGAGCCCGACGCCGTTGGCCGCGGCGTTCTGGAGCGTGGCCTGCACGGCGCCGCGGTCGGAGTCGAGGGCCGTGACGGGGCCGAAGCCGAGCTTCGCCGCCGCGATCGACAGCACGCCGGAGCCACAGCCCAGGTCGGCGAGCTCGCCGCGCGGCTCCAGGTCCAGCAGGAGCTCCAGGCACAGGCGCGTGGTGGGATGGGCGCCGGTGCCGAATGCCTGGCCGGGGTCGATGACCAGGTCGATGGCGCCGGGGCGCGAAGCGGGCTCGTCCCAGGGCGGGCGGACCCACACGCGGCCGCCCACGAGCACCGGCGCGTGGAAGCGCTTCCAGCGCTCCTCCCAATGCTCGGCTATCTCCTCGCCGCTCACGCGGACGAGAACGCCGGCGACCTCGGCATCGCCCTCGGGCAGCGCCGGCAGCTCACCCGGCGCCCCGTAGACGGCGTACTCCACCCAGCCATCCCCATCGACTTGCTCGACTCCGCTCGGGGCCAGCTCCAGCAGCGCGCCCAGCACCGCCTCCGCGGCCTCCGAGGGCGCGCGGACCGCCAGCCGGATCAGCGGAACGCCCGGCGCACGCGGGAGAAGATCGACTCGTCGTGGGGTGGGGCCAGGTTGTCATCGGTGAGCGACGAGCCGAGCTCCTCGAGCAGCTCGCGCTGGCGCTCGGAGAGGTTGCGCGGCACGACCACGTTCAGCACGACGCGCTGGTCCCCGCGGCGGCCCTGCCCGATCGACGGCATGCCGCGCCCCCTGAGCGTGACCACGGTGCCGGGCTGGGTGCCGGCCGGCACCTCGACCTGCTCGTCGCCGTCGAGCGTGGGCACGCTGACGCTGGTGCCGAGCGCCGCGGCCGGCGCCGGCACGTCCACCGCCGACACCAGGTCGCTGCCGTCGCGCAGGAAGCGCTCGTCCTCGGTCACGCGCACCAGCACGTAGAGGTCGCCCGCCGGGCCGCCGCGGTCGCCCGCGTGGCCGCGGCCGCTGACGCGGATGCGTTGCTCGTCGGCAATGCCCGCGGGCACGTCGACCTTCAGGGTCTTGCGGACGGCGCGGCGGCCACGGCCGCCGCACTCTCCGCACGGCTCCTTCGGCACCTTGCCCTCCCCGCCGCAGTTGTCGCACGGATGCGTGCGCACCAGCTGGCCGAAGGCCGTGCGCGTGATGCTGCGCAGCTGGCCGGCGCCCTCGCAACGGGGGCAGGTCTCGATCGGCGTTCCGGGCTCGGCACCGTTGCCGTGACAGCGCTCGCAGGCGCCGACCAGCTCATAGGCGACCTCCACCTCGGCTCCCGTTGCCGCCTGCGCCAAGGCGATCTCCACCTGCACCGCCACGTCGCCGCCCTGCACGCGGCCGGGGCCGCCCCCGGTGCTGCCGAAGCCGAACGGGTCGCCGCCGAAGAACGCGTCGAAGATGTCGCCGAACGAGCCGAAGCCGTGGCCGTCGGGCTGGTAGCCCCGCGAGTCGAGGCCCTCGAAGCCGTAGCGGTCGAAGACGGCGCGGCGG
>JBBQRG010000124.1:0-4933 GCA_038215095.1 Solirubrobacterales bacterium
GCCGATCGGCACCGGCGTCACGGCACCGGTCTTCCGCCACAACCCGGCCGTGTGCGCCCAGGCGTTCATGACGATCGAGGAGCTTTTCCCCGGTCGCTCCTTCCTCGGCATCGGCTCTGGCGAGGCGCTCAACGAGGTGCCGTGCCGAAGGTGATCGACGCCTACAAGTCCGCCTGCGACGACGCCGGCAAGGCCCGGCGAGATCATCCTGCAGGGCGGCTTCTCATATGCCGAGGACGACGACGCGGCGCTCGAGGGCTGTCGCGTCTGGAAGGGATCCCAGCCGAAGGGGTACTACTCCGACGACTGGCACGACCCGAAGTCGATGTACGAGCACGCTGAGAGCGAGATGTCCGACGAGGAGTTCAAGCAGGCCTACATCGTCTCCTCGGACCCCGAGCACCACGTCGAGCGCGTGCGGGAGATCGAGCAGATGGGCGCGACCGTCGTCTGCCTGCAGAACGCCTCGGGGGCCGATCCCCACGGCGCGCTGGCGGTGTACGGCGAGAAGGTGCTACCCGCCCTGCGCAGCGCGCGCGTCTGAGCGGCCATGCCTGAGAAGAAGAAATCCGAGGAGCGGCCCGCGCCCGACATGGACACGGTCCGCGAGGTGCTGGACGAGCGCGACCGCGAGATCGAGGAGTCCGAGGGAGGCCAGGAAGAAGAAGACGACGAGGAGTGACACGGAGGGGGTGGGATTCGAACCCACGAGGGACCTTGACGGCCCCTATCGGTTTTCAAGACCGACGCATTCAACCGCTCTGCCACCCCTCCGGGTGGGAGCAGGCTAGCTCGCTGCGGGGATCTCGCGGGGGGCGCCGAAGTCGTGCAGGACCGGCGGGATCGCGATCGTGCCGTCCTCCTGCTGGCCGTTCTCCACGATCGCGATGATCGTGCGGCCCGCGGCAACGGCCGTGCCGTTCAGCGTGTGCATGTGGCGGGGCGACTTCGAGTCGCCGGGGCGGTAGCGGGCGTCGAGGCGGCGGGCCTGGTAGTCGGTGGTATTCGAGCAGGAGGTGAGCTCGCGGTAGCGCTCCTGCCCGGGCAGCCAGGCCTCGAGGTCGTACTTCTTCGCCGCGGAGGCGCCGAGGTCGCCGACCGCGATGTTCACGACGCGGTAGGGCACCTGGAGCGCCTGCAGGATCTGCTCCTCGATGGCGAGCAGCCGCTCGTGCTCGTCGGCCGAGTCCTCGGGCCGCACGAACGTGAACATCTCGACCTTGTCGAACTGGTGCACGCGGAAGATGCCGCGCGTGTCGCGGCCGGCCGCGCCGGCCTCGCGGCGAAAGCACGGAGAGAAGCCCGCGTAGCGGCGCGGCAGCTGCTCCTCGTCGAGCATGTCGCCGGCGTGCAGCGAGGCCAGCGGCACCTCCGAGGTGCCCACGAGGTAGAGGTCGTCGTCGGGCACTCGGTAGATCTGCTGCTCGGTGTCGGGCAGGAAGCCGGTCCCGTAGAGCGCCTCCTCGCGCACCAGCACGGGAGGGATCACGGGCACGAAGCCGTGCTCGCCGACCAGCTCCAGCGCCCAGCGCACCAGCGCAAGCTCGAGCAGCACCAGCGGGCCCTTCAGGTAGGCGAAGCGCGAGCCCGACACGCGCCCCGCGGTCTCGAGGTCCACGAGGTCGCCGAGCAGCTCGAGGTGGTCGCGGCCCGCCGCGCCCGCGGAGCCCCACTCGCGAAGCACCTCGTCCGAGTCGGCCGCGCTCTCGTCGGGGAGGTTGGGCAAAGCGGCGAGCGCGGCGTCGCGGCGCTCCTCCACGGTGCGCAGTTCCTCACCCAGCTGCTTTTCGCGATCCGAAGCCCCGCGCACCGCGGCGATCGCCTCCGAGGCGTCCTCGCCCGAGCGCTGCAGCTCGCCGATGCGCTTGCTGGCCTGGTTCTTCTCCGCCCTCAGCGCCTCGAGCTCCGGAAGCAGCTCGCGCCGGCGGTCGTCGAGCGACAGCGCCTCGTCGAGCGCGGCGGCGTCGCCGCGGCGGGCGAGAGCGGCGCGGGCCCGGTCGGGGTCCTGCCGGATCTCGCGGAGGTCGAGCACGGGCCCAGCCTAGGGCTGGTTCTTGATGCCCGGGTTGCTCTGGCCCTGGTTGGGCTTGCTGCCGGAGTACTTCGACACGAAGTCGGCTACGAGCTGCGCGTTGCGGCCCACCACCACGTTCGCGGGCATGATCGCGCCGGAGAAGCCGCCGTTGCGGATGGCGAAGAGCACGTCGTCGCGCTGCTCCTTGCGAATGTTGAAGTTGGGGCCGTTCGTGCGCTCGCCCGGCTGGATCTGGCCCTCCGGCTTCGAGCCGTACGCGTTGGCCGCCGCCAGCGAGTGGCAGCCGCTGCAGCGCTCGTAGAAGAGCTGGGCCCCGGAACGGACCGCGGTGTCCTTCTTTGGCACCGTGATGTTGCCGCCGCAACCGGCTGCGAGCAGCGAGAGCGCCGCCGCGGCGGCACAGGCAAAGGCTGTCGGGCGAGCCACGGCGCGGCATATTATCCGCCGCCCGATGCGCCGCCCCTCCCAGGCCGCAGCGACATGCGCCTGCCTGCTCGCGAGCTGCGGCGGCGGCGGCGGGGACAAGCAGGCGCCCAGGGGCCGCGCCGTCACGGTGCCCGCCGGCCATGGGCTGACGATCACCGCGCGGGAGTACTCGTTCGACCCAGCAACGGTGGTCGTGACGGGTGGCGGCGGGGCGCTGCGGGTCACGCTCGCCAACCGCGGCTCGCTGGCCCACGACGTTCGCGTGCTCGAGGGCAGCCGCGACCTCGGCGGCACGCCGAGCTTCGAGGGCAGGCGTCCGCTTTCGGCGACGGTGGACCTGAAGCCCGGGCGCTATCGGGTGATCTGCTCGGTGGGCGACCACGCGCAGTTGGGCATGAGCGCGTCGCTCGAGGTGAGGAAGTAGGAGTCGCGCAGCCGGCGGCGAAACAGGCTGTGCCCCGGCGTCGGCCCTGACGGCCTCAAGCGAAACGTCAATCCGAGACCGTCTGCATCGGCGGCGATAGGCCGCCGCCGGGGCTGCATTATGGCGAAGCGGCCGGCTCGGCCGGCTGCGCCGCCTGTGTTCCCGCCGCTTCGAGAAGCGCAGCAGCGTGCCTTCCGGCCCCGGGCGCAGGTCGACCTCGTCCATCAGCCGGCGCATGAAGTCGAGCCCGCGCCCGCTCTCGGGCAGGTCCCCGGAGCGCCTCACGCGCGGGATGAAGCGCCCCGTATCCCGCACGTAGAACACGAGCGAGTCGCCCTCCGCCACGGCGCTCAGCCAGATCGGGTCCCCCTCCGACGACGAGCCGTGCTGGATCGCGTTCGTGACCGCCTCGCTCATGGAGAGCTTGATCTGGTAGCGCTCGTCGGCGGAGAAGCCGAAGTCGAGCGCGCAGAGGTCGGCGAAGTCGCGCGCCTCCTTCACGCGCCCGAGGTCGGCGCTCAGGTCGTGCTTCCGTTGCTCGAACGCCATAGCTCAGCCGCCCGTCTGGTAGGCCCGCAGGGCCAGGGTCAGGATCAGCAACGCGCCGATGGTCATGACCCCCACCTCGGACAGAGCGACCTTCTTCGCCAGCGCGATCTGTTGCGGGCGCTCCAGCGCGTCGAGGTCGTCGACGCCCTCCAGCTCGCGCTGGGCCACGCCCGCGCGCATCGCCTCGCTTCCCAGCGAGACCACAAGCGGCGAGACGCCGTAGACGATGTGGAGCCCGTCCGGCGCGGTCTCCCCACTGGCCGCCAGCAGCAGCCCGAGGAGCACCTGGACCGCTACGACGGCCTGTGCAATCCGAAGCAGCGGCCAGAACGCGATCGACCAGCGCGCCTGCTTGCGCAGCCACGTCGCCGCGCCGAAGCCCGCCGCCACCAGGTTGGTGGCGAGCACGGCAATGCCGAGAGCCATGTGAAGCCCGCTCACAATGCGCCCTTTCGCACTATGTAGCAACCGCGCACAAGGGGCGTTATACATCCCGCCTGGATTGCTGAAGAGCTACCTGCCAGCGCTTGTCTTTCTCGCCCTAGGCCTCGGCGTCGGCACGGCTTTCACATTCGCCAACGCGGCGCTCGGTCCGAAGCGCCACAACAAGGCCAAGACCGAGCCGTATGAGTCGGGGCTGCCATCGGAGGTCAAGAAGAGCTTCCGCTTCGGGATCAGCTTCTACCTGATCGCGATGCTGTTCATCCTCTTCGACATCGAGGTGGTGTTCCTCTACCCCGTGGCGCTGCAGCTGGAAGCCTTCGGAGCGTTCGCCCTGGTAGAGACCATCGTGTTCGTGGTGCTGCTGTTCGTGGCACTGGTGTTCGTTTGGAGAAGGGGAGCGCTCGAGTGGAGATAACGCGCACGAAGCTGGGCGACGGGGACGACTTCCGCTCGCGCCAGCTGCAGGCCCAACAGATGCTGCGCGGCGACCTGGAGGGCCCCGACCTCGACGAGTACGTGGAGAAGCGCCTGCTCCTGACCAAGTTCGAGGACGCCCAGAACTGGGCGCGCAAGAACGCCATGTGGCCGCTCGGCTTCGGCCTGGCCTGCTGCGCGATCGAGATGATCACCGTGATCGGCTCGCCCCGCAACGACCTCTCGCGCTTCGGCGCGGAGGTGATCCGCTTCTCGCCGCGGCAGGCCGACATGCTGATCCTGTCCGGCCGCGTGTCGATCAAGATGGCGCCGGTCATCCGCCGCATCTACGACCAGATGCTCGAGCCCAAATGGGTGATCTCCATGGGCGCGTGCGCCTCCAGCGCCGGCATGTTCAACAACTACGCGCTGGTGGCCGGGGCCGACAAGTTCCTGCCGGTCGACGTGTACGTGCCCGGCTGTCCGCCGCGGCCCGAGGCCCTGATGTACGGGATCATGAAGCTGCAGGACAAGATCACCGGCGACCCGGGCCTGGGCTGGCGCGAGCGCTACAACGCGAAGGGCACAGAGGAAGTCGAGCCTGGCGTTGCCTGACGCAACGGGTCTGGAGCTGATCGCCC
>JBBQRG010000125.1:0-4811 GCA_038215095.1 Solirubrobacterales bacterium
GTACCTCGACCGGATCGAGTGCAAGCACATGCTCGTGATCCCGGGCAACCACGACTCGCGCAACGTCGGCTACGTGCACTTCGAGGAGCTGTTCGGCGAGCGCCGCTCCGAGCTGCACGTGAACGGCGTGTCGATCCTCGCGGTCGACTCCACCGAGCCCGACCTCGACCACGGGCTGATCGGCCGCGGCCGCTACCCCTGGATCGAGGAGCGCTTCGCAAGCCACGAGGCCTTCCTGCGGATCTTCGTGCTGCACCACCACCTGCTGCCGGTGCCGGGCACGGGCCGCGAGCGCAACGTGGTGCACGACGCGGGCGACACGCTGGAGTGCCTCCAGCGCGCGGACGTGCACCTGGTGCTCTCGGGCCACAAGCACGTGCCCTATGCCTGGCGGCTCGAGAACCTGTTCGTGGTGAACGCGGGCACGGTCTCCACGACCCGTCTGCGGGGCAAGACCAAGCCCTGTTACAACGTCATCGAGGCGGGCCCGGAGCGGGTCACGGTCTGGCGCAAGTCCCCGTTCCACGAGCAGGACGTGATCCTCTCCTTCGACCCGCGTACCTACGAGTACGAGAAGGACCAGTCGCTGCTGGGCGAGACGGCGCACGGATGAGCGACGCCAACCGCGCCCTCGTGGAGGCCTTCTACGAGGCGCTGGACGGCGAGGTCACGAACAAGCTGAGCGGCGACGGCATGGTCGAGCTCGGCACCTTGCTGGCCGGCGCCGTGAGCGACGACTTCCAGTGCGAGATGGTGGGCCCCTACGAATCGGGCACCTACGACGGCCTGCACGGGTTCGCCGCTGCCTGGCGCGACTGGATCACGCCCTACTCGAGCTTCTCGATCGATATCGACGAGCTGCACGACCTGGGCGACGCGATGCTCATACTCGTCCACCAGCGCGGCGTCACCCGGCGCGACCAGGTGCCGATCGAGGACGCCTCGGGCTCTGTGTGGCGCTTTCGGGACGGACTCCTGTGCAGAGTCGAGTTCTACCTCGACCGCGACACCGCCCGGGCGGCAGTCGGCCTCCCGTAGCGCCAGAATGCCCACGTGCCAGCGGGTCCGGCCATCGCCCTGATCGACGGCGAGCACCATCCATCCGCGGTCCGCGACGCCCTCGACCGGCTCGAGCGCGAGCGCGGGCTCGCCGGGGTCGTGTTCTGCGGCGGCGAGGAGAAGCTCAGGCCGGGGCCGCTCGACGAGCACTACGGTCGCCACGTGGAGCCCGAGCCCGAGGCCGGCCTGAGGAGCCTCGCCCCGTCGGCCGAGGCGGTGGTGGACCTGGCGGACGAGCCCGTCCTCGCGCCGGCCGCGCGCCTGCGGCTGGCGGCGCTGTCACTGCACCTCGGCCTCGACTACGAGGCGCCGGGGATGTGCCTGACCCCGCCGCGCTTCGAGGCCTTCGGCTTCGACGGGCCCAAGCTGGCGGTGATCGGCAGCGGCAAGCGCACCGGTAAGACCGCGGTGGCCGGCCATTGGGCCGGGCTGCTGCGCGACGCGGGAGCCGACCCGGTGATCGTGTGCATGGGCCGCGGCGGACCGCCCGAGCCGCAGCTGGCCGAGCCGGGCATCGGCGTGAACGAGCTGCTGGCGCTGTCGCGCGAGGGCCGCCACGCGGCATCGGACTACCTCGAGGACGCCGTGTTGGCGGGCGTGCGCACGGTCGGCTGCCGGCGCGTCGGCGGTGGCCTGGCGGGCGAGCCCGCCGAGTCGAACGTCCCGGAGGGCGCGGCGCTGGCGGCCTCGCTCGAGCCGGGGGCGATCGTGTTCGAGGGCTCGGGCTCGTCGCTGCCGCCGGTCGAGGTGGACCGCACCGTCTGCATCGCCGGGCCCGGCGCGGCCGACGCGCTTGGCGCCTACCGCCTGCTGCGCGCACAGCTGGCGCTGGTGGGGGAGGGCGGCGACGCCGAGGAGGTGGCCTCGATCTGCCCCGGCCCGGTGCTGCGCTTCACGCTCAGCCCGGAGCCTTCGGAGCCGCTGCCGGTGGGGGCGCGCGTAGCGTTGTTCGCCACCGGGCCCGCCGTGCCCGACGGCGTCGAGGCCGTAGTGGCCTCGTCGAACCTCGCGCGCCGCGGCGCCCTGGCCGGCGACCTCGACCGCGCCGCGGCCGAGCGCTGCGACGTCTACCTCACCGAGCTGAAGGCGGCGGCCATCGACACGGTGGCCGAGCGGGCGCGGCGCGAGGGGGCGACGGTGGTCTTCCTGCGCAACCGCCCCCAGGGGCTCGACGGCGACCTCGACGAGGCGCTGATGGAGGTGTGGCGCTCTGCCTGAGACGATCGTGATCGCCGACGGCCACGGCCTGCCCTACTCGAAGGGGCTGATGGCGCAGTCGCTGTCGGCCACGGGCATGGCGCCCGAGCGGGCCTTCGACCTGGCCCGCGTGGTCGAGCGGCGGCTGGCTGACGGGGGCGTGGCGCGGATCGGCGCCGCCGAGCTCGGCGACCTCACCGAGCAGGTGCTGAGCGAGGAGGAGGGCGAGACCTGGCTGCGGCGCTTTCGCCACTGGCGCCGGCTCGACCGCCTCGAGCGCCCGCTGGTGGTGCTGATCGGCGGCACCACCGGCGTCGGCAAGTCCACCGTGGCCACGATGCTCGCCGCGCGACTGGGCATCACGCGGGTGATCGCCACCGACGTGATCCGCCAGGTCCTGCGCGCGTTCTTCACCAACGAGGCCATGCCGTCGGTGCATCACTCGGCCTTCGAGGCCGGCGGCGTGGAGGGCTACCGCGACCAGGCCGGGCAGGTGGCCACCGGCATCGCGGCGATCATGCAGCGCGCGGCCGACGAGTCCAAGCCGGTCGTGGTCGAGGGCGTGCACGTGGTGCCCGGCACGATCGCCGGGGACCTGCGCGGGCGCTGCGCGGTGGTCGAGGCGCTCGTGACCGTGTCGGACCCCGAGCTCCACCGCGGCCACTTCAGCCACCGCCCGGGCAGCCGGCCGCCGGGCCGCTATCTGGAGCGCTTCGAGGACATCCGCGTGCTCCAGGACCACCTCACAGAGTGCGCCCACGCGGAGAACGTGGCAGTGATCGAGAACGAGAACGCCGACGATACGCTCGCCCAGCTCATGCAGCTCGTGCTCGACACGGTCGGGCGCATCGGAGGTGAGGACCCCTAGCCCGCTAGGGTTGCGCGCGCCCATGTCCGTCCTGCAACGAAAGGAACTCGAGGCCAGCCCGCTCGCGGACCTGCACGCCATCGCGTCCGAGCTGGGCGTCGAGGGCTTCCGCGGGATGCGCAAGGCGGACCTGATCGGGGCGATCCTCTCCGAGCAGGATGGGGAGGACACGCCGGTCGAGGTGGACACCGACGAGGCGGACGAGCAGCCCGAGGAGCTCGAGCCCGACGGGCCGCCGGAGCCGCCGGAGGTCGAGGAGGAGGCGGAGCCCGACCCTGACCCGGAGCCGGAGGAAGCCGACCGCGAGCCGATCGAGGAGGAGCCCGAGGACTCGCCCGAGCCCGTCAGCGAGGAGGAGACCGCCAGCGGCGTGCTCGACATCCTGCCCAACGGCAGCGGCTTCGTGCGCGTGACCGGCGAGGGCCAGTCGCGCGACGACGTCTATATCTCGCCCGCCCAGATCCGCCGTTGCGAGCTGCGCGCGGGCGACGAGGTCAGCGGCCCCGTGCGCCCGCCGCGGCGCAACGAGCGCCATCCCTCGCTCGTTCGGGTGGAGACGGTAAACGGAGCCGACGCCGAGCCGCCCGAGCAGCGGCCGCTGTTCTCAGAGCTCACGCCGGTCTTCCCGCGAGAGAAGCTCGACGCGCCGAAGGAGCTCAAGGAGGCGCCGTTCGGCAAGGGCTCGCGGGTGGCGATCGCCGGCCCGCCCGGCGCCGGGGCCACGACTCTCCTGCGCGAGATCGTCGCGACGCTGGCGAAGAAGCACCCGGACGTCGAGCTGCAGGTGGTGCTCGCCGGGACGCGCCCCGAGGAGCCGGCCGAGTGGCTGGCCGACGGACACGCTCCCGTGTCGGGCGGCTCCTTCGACAGCTCTCCCGAGGCTCAGACCCAGGTCGCCGAGCTGGCGGTGGAGCGAGCCAAGCGCGCGGCCGAGCGCGGAGGCAACTCCGTTCTGATCGTCGACTCCCTGGAGCTGCTGCCCGCGGGTGCGCAGAGGCGCGTGTTCGGCGCCGGGCGCGCCACCGAGGAGGCGGGCTCGGTCACCGTGATCGCCGCCGTCGGCCTTGCCGTGGATCCGCTCCGCTGGGCCACCACGCGTGTTGTGCTCGAGCCGCAGGCGCCCTCGGGCACGCTGCGGGCTGACCTGCTCGGCTAGCGGCGGTAGGCCACGCGCTCCCAGGACGGCTCGGGCGAGAGCTCGATGAGCTCGTTGTCCCGGTCCGGCTGCGCGTAGCCAAAGGAGCTGGTGGTGTCGTCGTAGACGACCTCGAGCTCGCCCTCCATGACGCGCTGGTCAAGCCAGGCGCCGCGGAACACGAGCCGGCGGATCCAGTGCACGAGCGAGCGCTCGGAGGGGCCGTGAAGCTCACCCCAGCAATCGTTGATGTGCTCGCCGAGGTCGGAGTGGGCGTCGGTCACCTCGCCGTTCACGGCGAGGTTCACGAGGTCCTCGCGCTCGCCGTCGTCCAGCGGGCGGTCCACGAAGCCGAGCTTGATGGCGGCCTGCTCGACGCGCTCGGTGAAGTCACGTTCGTTGAACGTGAATCGAAGCTCGCCGTACTCCAACACGTAGTCGGAGCCGGACTCGTAGTTTCCGCGTCGGGCAGTGTCCATATAGGGATCCATCTCCCCCGAATCATCGGCTGGGGGCGTCGGCATCATAAGCTCGGTTCCTTCCCCGCCGGAC
>JBBQRG010000126.1:0-4606 GCA_038215095.1 Solirubrobacterales bacterium
CCCTCGCGGTCGGTGAGGGACACGATGGTGTTGTTGAAGCTCGTCTTGATGTGCGCCTGGCCGACGGGAATGTTCTTCTTCGGCTTGCGGCGTCCGCGCGTGGGGCGCTTGGGTGCGGGCACTTACTTCTTCCCTGCCTTCTTCTTGCCGGCAACCGACATGCGCTTGGGGCCCTTGCGGGTGCGCGCGTTGGTCTTGGTCTTCTGGCCGCGCACCGGGAGGCCGCGGCGGTGGCGCATGCCGCGGTAGGAGCCGATCTCCATCAGGCGCTTGATGGCCTGGGAGCGCTCGCGGCGCAGGTCGCCCTCGACCGTGAGGTCCTCGACGAGCTCGCGCAGCTTGGTGACGTCGTCCTCGGTGAGATCGCGCACGTAGGTGTCGCGATCGATGCTGGCCTGTTCGAGGAGCCGATTGGACATCGGGCGGCCGATTCCGTAGATGTACGTGAGGCCGACCTCGACGCGCTTGTTCAGCGGGACGTTGATCCCTGAGATTCGTGCCATGCGGACGCTACCCCTGCCGCTGCTTGTGGCGGGGGTTCTGACAGATCACGAGCACCGCGCCGTGGCGGCGGATGATCTTGCACTTCTCGCACATCGGCTTGACCGACGGTCGTACCTTCATGATCCCTTTCAGAGTCGGTGTCCGGCGCCTGCGGCTCTGGCCGCCGGGACGGCTGCCGCTACCGAAGACGCGGGCGCGCACGCACGGACAGGCCGGGGCGCACAGGCGTGTGACGATAGCAAAGCGGTTCAGTTCGCCGCGTGTGGTACGGCGAGCTCCTCGTGCCAGGGGGTGAGGATCTGCGGGCCGTCGTCGGTGACGGCGACGGTGAACTCGAAATGGGCCGCCAGGGAGCCGTCCTGGGAGTAGATCGCCCAGCCGTCGTCGCCCATCCGGACCGCATGGCGGCCGGCATTGACCATCGGCTCGACCGCGAGGACCATGCCGTCCTGGAGCTTCGGCCCGCGGCCGGGCTCCCCGTAGTTGGGCACCTGGGGGTCCTCGTGCATGTTGCGCCCGATCCCGTGGCCCACGAGCGAGCGCACCACGCTCAGCCCCTCGGCCTCCACACGTGCCTGCACGGCATGGGACACGTCGCCCAGGCGGTTGCCCACGCGACACTGCTCCACGGCGTCGAAGAGCGCCGCCTGCGTGGTGTCGAGCAGCTTGTGCGCCACCGGGGTCACGGGCCCGACGGCGAACGTGCGCGCAGCGTCGGCCACCCAGCCGTCGAGCACGACGCCGACGTCGACGCTGATGAGGTCTCCGCGCTCCAGACGATGGGGCCCCGGGATCCCGTGCACGACCATCGAGTTCGGCGAGGCGCAGATCGAGCCCGGGAACCCGCGGTAGCCTTTGAACGCCGGCGTCGCGCCCTGGGAGAGGATGAACTTCTCGGCCGCGTCGTCGAGGTCGGCGGTGGTCACGCCCTCGCGCACCTTGCCCTCCAGCAGCCTGAGAGTGCGGACCAGGATGTCGCCCGCAGCCGCCATCTTGGCGATCTCCTCGGGTGACTTGCGGATGATCAAAGCTGGTCTTCGAGCTTCAGCGTGGACAGCGTCGCGCGGATGTGGGCATGCACCTCGCTCGGGTCGCGCGTGCCGTCGAAGCGCTTGAGCAGGCCCTGCTCCTCGTAGTAGGGCACGAGCTGCGCGGTCTGCTTCTGATAGACGCCGAGGCGCTTGCGCACCGTCTCCTCGCGGTCGTCGTCGCGCTGGATCAGCTTGGATCCGTCGCGGTCGCAGACCTCGTCGTCCTTCGGGGGGTCGGTGTGCACGTTGAAGACGTGTCCGTTCGCCTCGCACACGCGGCGGCCCGAGAGGCGCTTGACGACCTCCTCCTCGGGCACGTCGATGAAGAGCACCGCCGTGAGCTTGCGGTCCAGGCGGCCCAGGGCCTCCTCGAGCGCCTCGGCCTGCCCCTTGCTGCGCGGGAAGCCGTCGAGCAGGAAGCCGTCCTGGGCGTCGTCGGCCTCGATGCGCTCGATGATCACGCCGATGATGACCTCGTCGGGCACGAGGTCGCCCGCCTCCATGTGCTCCTTGGCCTTCTGGCCGAGCTCGGTGTCCTGGCTCACCGCCTCGCGCAGGATGTCTCCGGTGGCGATGTAGGCGATGTCGAAGTCCTCCTGCAGGCGCTCGGCCTGGGTGCCCTTGCCCGCACCGGGAGAGCCTACGAGGATGAGGTTGAGCTCGGACATGATCGGGACGGACGAGTTTGCGTGGACCTCCGAGCGGCGCAGGAAACGAGATCCGGGCATCGGAGGCGGCCGACCCTACCTACTTCAGGAAGCCCTCGTAGTTGCGCATCATCAGCTGCGCCTCGAGTTGCTTCATGGTGTCCAGGGCCACGCCGACGACGATCAGCAGCGAGGTGCCGCCGAAGAAGAAGTTCGCGCTCGTCTGGTTGATCAGCAGCGTCGGCAGGGCCGCGACCGCGGCCAGGTAGAGCGCGCCCGGGAAGGTGAGCCGGGCCAGGATGCGATCCAGGAACTCGGCGGTCGGCCGCCCCGGCCGCACCCCGGGGATGAACCCGCCGTACTTCTTGAGGTTGTCGGCCTGGTCCACCGGGTTGAAGGTGACCGCGGTGTAGAAGTAGGTGAAGAGGACGATGAACACCGTCTCGCCCAGCAGGTAGGCCCAGCCGCTGGGGCTGAAGAACGTCGAGATGTCGTTCGCCCAGGGCTGGTTGATCAGCTGCCCGACGGTGGGCGGGAAGGCCATGATCGAGGCGGCGAAGATCACCGGGATCACGCCGGCCATGTTCACGCGCAGCGGCAGATAGGTCTGCCCGCCGCCGCTCATGCGGCGCCCGATGACGCGCTTGGCGTACTGCACCGGGATGCGGCGCTGACCCTCCTGGATGAACACCACCGCAGCGATGACGGCCAGGGCCAGGAAGGGCATCATGACCTTGAAGATCTGGTCGGCATTGGTCCACCAAGCCTGGACGCCCTGCGGGAAGCGACTGACGATCGACGCGAAGATCATCAGCGAGATGCCGTTGCCGATGCCGCGCTGGGTGATCAGCTCGCCCATCCACATCAGCAGGACGGTGCCCGCGGTCAGCGACAGCACGATCAGGAACACGTGCGGGGCGTCGAACTTGGGGATGATCGGCTGCCCGGCGCCGGCGGCGAAGCTCTTGAACAGAAAGACGTAGCCGATCGACTGCGCGAAGGCCAGGCCAACCGTGAGGTAGCGCGTGTATTGCGTGATGCGCGCCTGTCCGACCTCGCCCTCCTTGGACAGCTTCTCCAGCGACGGCACGACGACCGTCAGCAGCTGCAGGATGATCGAGGCCGTGATGTAGGGCATGATGCCCAGCGCGAACAGCGCGATCCGGCTCAGGCCGCCGCCGCTGAACGTGTTCAGCAAATTGAGGATCCCGCCGCCGCCGAACTGCTTCTGGACGTCGTTGACGGCCTGCACGTCGATGCCCGGCACCGGGACGTGCGAACCCACCCGGTAGAGCGCGAGAAGCGCCGCGGTGAAGAGCAGCTTCTTGCGGATCTCCGCGACCGTGAAGGCGCTGAGGATCGTCGACAGCATGGGCCGCCCGAGGTTACTCGACGATGACGCAGGTCCCGCCGGCCGCCTCGATCGCGGCGCGTGCGGATGCGCTGAAGGCGTGGGCGTGGACCGTGAGCGCCTTGGACAGCTCGCCCTTGGCCAGCACCTTGACCGGGATGTTCCTGCGCGTGCCCAGGCCCTTCTCGCGCATCGCGTCGAGCGTGACCTCGGCGCCCTTCTCGAAGCGCTCCTGCAGCGACAGCAGGTTCACGGCCTGCGTCTGGGTGCGGAACATCTCGAAGGGCATCGACTTCTTCATGTGCGGGCCGCGCAGCTTGCGCATCCGCATGTGGATGGGCATCTGGCCGCCCTCGAAGCGGGCGCGGTCCTTGGCCCCCGAGCGCGAGCCATAGCCCTTCTGGCCACGGCCGGCGGTCTTGCCCAGGCCGGAGCCCTCGCCGCGTCCGACGCGCTTGCGCGGCTTGCGGCTGTTGGGGGCCGGCTTGAGCGTGTGCAGTCCGAAATCAGTCATCGATCTTCACCAGGTGGCGCACGCGATGCAGCATTCCGCGCGCCTGGGGGGTGTCCTTGACGTCGACCGTGTGGCCGATCTTGCGAAGACCCAGCGACCGCAGCGTGTCGCGCTGCTTGCCGTTGGTCCCGTTCTTGCTCTTGACCTGGGTCACCC
Source organism: Solirubrobacterales bacterium (assembly GCA_038215095.1). Classification (GTDB taxonomy): domain Bacteria; phylum Actinomycetota; class Thermoleophilia; order Solirubrobacterales; family Thermoleophilaceae; genus DATACN01. The sequence continues at coordinate 4,204 of JBBQRG010000126.1, forward strand.
TCACGGCGTGGCCACCTCCTCGGCGGCGGCGGGCGCGGCGACCGCGGGCTCCTCGTCCCCGGCCGGCGCACCCTCCAGGGTCTCGGCGGCCGCCTTGTCGCCGCCCAGGCCGAGCACCTGGTCGATCGAGAGGCCGCGCAGCTGCGCGACCTCCTCGGGGGTGCGCAGCGACTGCAGCCCGGCGACCGTGGCCTTGACCAGGTTGATCGGGTTCTGCGTGCCGAGCGACTTGCTGAGGATGTCGTGGATGCCGGCCAGCTCGAGCACCGCGCGCACGCCACCGCCGGCGATGACGCCGGTACCGGGCGAGGCCGGCTTGAGGAAGACGCGGCCGGAGCCGAAGATCCCCATCGTCTGATGGGTGATCGTCGAGCCGTGCTTGGGCACGCGGAAGAGGTTCTTC
>JBBQRG010000127.1:0-4420 GCA_038215095.1 Solirubrobacterales bacterium
ACGACTTCGGCGAGAGCCAGGCGCGCGCCCTGGACGAGGCCTTCCTGAACAACGTGCTGCCGGTGGCGGCCGCGGGCAACCAGGGCGAGGACGGCAACCCGCTCGAGTACCCGGCGGCGGCGCTGGGCGGCTACCGGGGCGCCGGCGGCATCGGCCTCTCGGTGGGCGCCACCAAGCCTGACGGGCGCCACGCCTCCTTCTCCGATCACAACGAGTTCGTCAGCCTCTCCGCGCCTGGCGCCGGGCAGTCCGGCTGCTCGGAGGGCGTCTTCTCGACGATCCCCCACGACCGCTTCGACACGATGTGGGACGACCTCGGGACCTGCAGCCGCACCTTCCTCGACGGCGGCGGCCGCTACGGCTACGCCGAGGGCACGAGCTTCGCCGCCCCGATCGCCGCGGGCATCGCGGCGCTCGCCTGGCAGGTCAACCCGCAGCTGGCCTCCGAGCAGGTCGGCGACGTGCTGTCGCGCTCCGCGCACCAGACGATGGCCGGCAAGCGCTGGAACGAGTACACGGGCCGCGGCATCGTGGACGGGCAGGCCGCCACGGCGCTGGCCCGGGTCTACGACACCACCGCTCCCCACCCGCGCGCCCGCGCGAAGCGCCGTGGCCACGCCAAGGTGGCCGTTTCCTTCGCCCGGGTTCGCGATCGCACCCGTCCGGGCCACCGGCTGGCCGGCAGCATCAGCTACGCCGTGCTCGACTCCACCGACAACGGGAACAGCTTCAACTTCGCGGTGCACCCACACGGCAGTCCATTCACGAAGACCCTGCGCCTGCGCGGCAACAAGCGCCACCTGATCGTGGCGAGCGTCTGCGACGGCAACGGCAACTGCGCCTCCAAGCGGCTCGGCCGCTTCCGCTAGCCGCGCGGCGTGCAGCTCACGCGCCCGCCGCTCAGCCCCTCAACGAGGGCCGCGGTGTTCGCCTCCAGCGAGCCGATGTAGCTGGCTCCGCTTGAGCCCTTCGGGCCGAGGGTGTCCGCCCATAGCGCCGTTCCCACCGCGGCGCCGGTCTGGCGAGAGACCGCGCGCTCGAGCTTTGGGTTGAGCGAGCTCTCCGGGAAGATCGCCTCGACCCGCTCGCGCTCGATCTGGCCCACGAGCCGCTGTATGTCCCGCGCCGACGGCTGGGCGTTCGTCGACAGCGACGGGATCAGCGCGCCGATCACCCGCAGCCCGTAGCGCCGCGCGTAGTAGCCGAGCGCGTCGTGACTCGTGACCAGCGTGCGCCTCGGGGGCGGGATTCTGTCGATGCAGGCCGCGATCGAGCGGTCGAGCGCTCGCAGGCGCCGCATGTATGCCGCGGCGTTGCGGCGGTAGGTCGCGCGCCCGGCCGGGTCGGCCCGGGCGAGGGCGTCGCGCACGGCAGCCGCGGCGCGCGCGCCGTTCGTGGGGTCCTGCCACCAGTGCGGGTCCACGCTCGAGCCGTTGCGGCGCGTGGTCACCGAGTCGATCAGCGTGAGCGTCGGCGCGTGCGAGCCCGCGCTGGACAGCAGGCCCCCGAGCCAGCCGTCCAGCTCGCCGCCCGAGCGCACCACCAGCTTGGCGCCCTGGAGCGCCCGCGCGTCGCTCGGCCGCGGCTCGTACTCGTGGGGGTCGGAGTTCGGGCGCAGGATGCCCCGCACCTCGACGCGCGTGCCGCCGACGGCGCGGACGATGTCCGCCGCCTGCGTGGTGGTGGCCACGACCGTCAACGATCCGCCGGCGCCGCCCCCCGAGCCGTCGCTGGCGCACCCCGCGAACAGCAGGACGATCGAGACGGCGACGATCGCGCGCAGGCCCATTCGCCGTCATGTTACTGAGAATGGTTCTCTTTTACAGGTAGCCGAGCGGGTTGACCGGCGTCCCGCTCACGCGCGTCTCGAAGTGCAGGTGGGGGCCGAAGGAATGGCCGGTGCTACCCACGAAGCCGATCACCTGGCCCTGCCGCACGGACGCTCCGTTCGACGTGCCGAAGCGCGACTGGTGGGCGTAGCAGGTGGAGAGCGTGGCGGTGTGCTGGATGCAGGTGTAGTTGCCGTAGCCGCCCACCCAGCCCATCAGCACCACGCGCCCGGAGTCGGCCGCGCGGATCGGCGTGCCGCTCGGGGCCGCGATGTCCATGCCGGCATGAATGTGGCCGGGGCGCTGCTCGCCGAAGGCGCCCACGATCGGCCCGTTCACCGGCCAGATCAGGCGGCCCGAGCCGCGCTTGATCGCCCCGAGCTGCCCCCCGGCGCCGGCCAGCGCCGACCGCACGCGCGCCTGCTCGCGCTCCAGCGAGGCGAGGTCGCCCTCGAGGCCGTGGCGGCTGTTACGCACGCGCGCGAGCACCGTCCGGCGGCCGTTTCGCGCCCCGCGCAGGCTGGTCTGCGAGCTCACCAGCTGGTCCTGCGCAGAGGCGATCGTGTCGCGCCGTTGCAGGATCTGGGTGGCCACGAGCTGGGCGCGGTGCTCCAGGCCGGCAAGCAGCTTGGTCTGGGTCTCCGCCTCGGTCCGCAGCCCGCGCACGCGGTTGGTCACGCCGCGGTCCTGGTCGGAGATGCGCGAGAGGAAGTCGGCGCGGTCGAGCAGGTCGGTGAAGCCGTCGGACTCGAGCACGACCGTCAGCGCGTCCGGAGCGTCGCTCTTGTAGATCTCCACGAGCCGGCGCGTGAGAACGCCGCGCGCGGTGCGCAGCTGGCGCCGCAGGTGCTCGAGCCGGCTGCGCGAGCGCTCCAGCTTGTCGCGCACGGCCACCAGCTCGCCGCGCTTTCGGTCGAGCTGGCCCTGCACCTGGCCGAGCCGCCGGCGCGTGCCGCTGATCTCGCCCTGGAGCCGATCGATGCGGTTGTTGTAGCCGGAGATCGTGGTGGTCAGCACGCCCTCGCGCCGCTTGACCTTCTGGAGCTGCGAGCGCTTTTTCTCGATGCGTGAATGCAGGGGCGCCGACTGCCCGGGCATGGGCATTAGCACGTAGGCCGCGAGGGCCAGGGTAAGGGTCAGCCAGAAGCTTTTCTTCATAACCGGTTTTCCCCGCGTTATGCAGGGATATTTCGCGTCCGGAACGGCGGGAAGATAGCAGCGAAAGGCGGTCCTGGAGTCTCTTTTCCCGGCACTGCAACAGGTCTTTCAAGCCCCGCTAGAGTTCCTTTCATGGCCCAGCAACGCGCAGTCTTCCCCCGCGACACAGGTCTCCAGATCCGGATGCTGTTGACGCTGTTCCTGCTCGGGCTGCTGTACGTGGCCTTCGTCGGCGCCCTGCTGGCCGCCGGGGCGGGCGCGGTCACGATGCTGGTGGTCATCGGCGCGATCACGGCGGCGCAGCTGTTCTTCTCGGACAAGCTCGCGCTGGCCGCGATGGGCGCCAAGGAGGTCTCCCCCGCCGAGGCCCCAGGCCTGCACTCGATGATCGAGCGCCTCTGCATCCAGGCCGACCTGCCGAAGCCGCGCGTCGCCGTGGCCGACTCTGACGTGCCGAACGCCTGCGCGATGGGCCGCTCGCAGAAGAACGCCACCGTCTGCGCCACCACCGCGATCATGCGCACCCTCTCACCGGCCGAGCTGGAGGCCGTCATGGCCCACGAGCTCACGCACGTGAAGAACCGCGACGTGATGATCATGACCCTGGCGAGCTTCTTCGCCTCGGTGGCCGCGATGATGATGCAGTTCGGCTTCTTCTTCGGCGGCGGCGGCGACGACGAGGACGGCGGCCTGCCCTTCATCGTCGTGCTGCTCGCCTCCTTCGTGGTCTACATCGTCTCCTTCTTCCTGATGCTGGCCCTCTCGCGCTACCGCGAGTTCGCCGCCGACCGCGGCTCTGCCCTGATCACCGGCCGCCCGAGCGCGCTGGCGTCGGCCCTCGTGCACATCTCGGGCGCGATGGAGCAGGTGCCAACCAAGGACCTGCGCGAGGCCGAGCGCATGAACGCCTTCTACATCGTGCCGACCAGCGTCAAGGGCGCGGTCCAGACCCTCTTCGCCACGCACCCGCCGATGGAGAAGCGCATCGAGCGCCTGCAGGCGATGGAAGCCCAGCTGCAGCGCACCCCGGTCGCCGCCTAGCCGGTGGGCTTCCTCGACGCCCTGCTCGGGGGCAAGCGCAAGCTCCAGGGCCCGGCGCCCGACCGGCTGTTCGCGATGACCACGGCGCAGATCACGCTCGAGACCGGGCTCGGCATCACCGGCCGCGGCGCGGCTGGGATCGTGTTCCAGCCGATCGCCACCGCGGACTTCAAGCAGCTCGTCGACGAGGCCGAGGAGCTAGTGCACGGCACCGCCAAGGACAGCGACACGAAGGTCGAGACCCACGACGACGAGTTCGGCTACCGCTGGATCGTGCTGCGCGACCCCGACTTCGAGGACCTCGTGGTGTCGCTGAACGCGGTCTCCACCGAGCTCCAGGGCGGCGGCTACGGCGACCGCCTGCTGGCCTGCGTGTTCGCCTTCGAGGAGGA
>JBBQRG010000128.1:0-4285 GCA_038215095.1 Solirubrobacterales bacterium
CGAGTAGATGGGATGACCTCGGCCCGAGGTCACGGCGACCAGGACCCGAGCCATGCCGAGCGCCAGCGTTCCCGGGATGAGGATCAGGCCCAGCTCGACCGTGCGCTCGAACTTCGGCCCGTAGAGCAGCGGCACCACCACTACGAGCACGACCGCCAACACGACTGCGGTGGGCGCCAGCAGCAGCACCGACTGACGCGTGCCGCGCGCGGCCGCGAGCTCCACCTGGGTGAGGCCCCCGCTCGTCGGCCCGCCCTCGCTCTCGAGCCGAGCCGTGCGGGGGAAAAGGACGGTCTGAAGCGCCGAGGGCAGGATCCAAGCGAACCCCGTGATGGTCAGCGCGACCGAGTAGACGCCGACGTCGGCGCGCAGCGCGAAGGCGTTGAGGACGAGCAGGTCGAGTCGATAGTTGAGGTTCTGAAGCACCTCCGAGCCCCACGACTTCAGGCCGAAGGCCGCGGCCGCACGCAGCTCTGTGCGAGAGTTGGGGGCGCCGGCCGCGCGTGGCACCTCGCGACGAAGCAGGACCACGGCCACGCCTGCACCGGCCACATGCGAGGCGGCCAAGCCGATGACCGCACCGAGGCTCCCGGACGTCGCCGCCAGGACCACCGAGAGCCCCAGTCCCGCCAGGGGCTGCACGACCAGGATCGCCCCGTAGGTCTCATAGCGCTCGAGCGACAGCGCGACGATGGCCAGGAACAGCCACGTCAGGGCGAACGGCAGGGCGGCGAAGGTGACCACGGCCATGGCCGTGGTAACGCCGGCGAGCACGGTGTCGGAGGTCAGCGCGTAGAAGCCCATCCCGATGAGCGCCCCGGCGCCGCCCAGCGCCAGCGCCGCGAGTTGCCCCGCGCGGGCGGCGTCGCCGGCCGCCCAGCTGCCGCGGGAGACCCGGTAGATGATCCCCGCCCGCAGGCCGAGCGAGAACAGGGTGGTGGCCAGCGTGATGAGGGTGACGGCGAGGGCCAGCGTCCCGGTCCCGCTCGGCCCGAGCAGCCGCGCCACGGCCACGCTGGTGATGCCCGCGGCCGCGATCGTCACGAGCTGGGCGCCGACGTTGAGCAACGCGCCGGTCGCGAGATCCCGGCCACCCGGCGCCCGCTTGCCGGCGGCGTCGCTCACGTCAGCACCCCGCGATAGACCTCTTCCCACTCCTCGCCCACGGTCTCGGGTGAGAACCGCGAGCGCACCGCCGCCGCAGCCCCAGCCGTGTCGTACTCGTTCAGGCGGGTGAGCGCGTGCTCGATGCCGGTAGCCAGCGCCCCGACGTCGTCCGCCGGCACGATGACACCCGATTGCTCGTCGACGACCTCGCCCGCGACCCCGACATCGGTGGCCACCACCGGGAGGCCGGTCGCCAGGGCCTCGACAAGCGCCACGCCGAAGGTCTCGACCAGACTGGGCAGGACGAACAGGTCCGCCTCGCTCATCAGGCGGGCCACGTCGGCGCGAGGCATCGCGCCACGGAAGCGCACGGCGTCGCCGAGCCCCAGGGCGCGTGCCTGGCGCGCGAGTGCGGCCGCCGCCGGGCCGTCGCCCACCCAATCGAGCACCACGGGCCGCCCTCCCGCGCTCCTATGGCGCTCCAGAGCGTCGAGCAGCCGGGCCACTCCCTTCTTCTCGCCCACCAGCAGCCCGACGCCGATCAGCCGGGCGGGCCCCTCTCTTGGCGGCGCCCCGTCGTCCGAGGGCGTGAAGAGGGTGGTGTCGACGGGGTTGCCGACCACACGAAAGCGCGCCCGCGGGGCGTAGCCGGCGAGCGCCTCACGCAGCCGCTCGCTGACCGGGCAGACCAAGTCGGCGCGCTCGAAGACGAGGCGGGCGAGCCGGCGCTCCCAGGCAGAGAGCGTGCCGAGGATAAAGGCTGTCCAGTGCTCGGAGACCACGACCGGCACGTCGTGCGTTCGGCCGAGGACGAGGGCCGCCGCGGCCGCCCCGAGGGTGTGAGCGTGGATCACGTCCGGGGTGAATCCGTCCCGCCGCAGGCGATCCAGCGCCGCCTCCAGGCCGAGGACCGCCAGCGCGGTCGAGGCCCGCGGGAGCGCGACCGGCCGATGGCGCAGGCGCAGCGTCCGCAGGCCGTCCTCGTAGCCGTCACGGACGGCGAACAGTCGCCTCACGTCGGCGGACGCCCCCTCGTTGAACAGGACGACCACCCGCTGAGCACGGGCCGCGGCCAGCGCCTGGTCGCGCACGAACACGCCCGCGATCGGACGCACGGGGGTCGGGTACCATGTAGGAAGGACGAGGACGTTGCACGCGGCCACCGGCGCGTATCATGGCGCGCCTATCGCAGCGGGGCGGGAAGGACGCACGATGGACGAGCCACGAGCGACGCCCGCCGTTCCCGGCCCCCGCGCGTACTGGGAGCAGCGGCTGGGTAAGGACTACAGCCTCGGCAGCGTCGGCTACATCGGCCTCGGCGCGGCGTTCAACCGCTGGGGGTATCGCGCGCGGCGTCGGGTGTTCCTGCGCACCGCGCGCCGGTTCGTGGCCCCGGGCGCGCGCGTGCTGGACCTGGGGTCGGGGACGGGCTTCTACCTCGAGCGCTGGCGCGAGCTGGGCGCAAGCCGGATCGTGGGCTCGGACATCACGGACGTGGCGGTCACCCGACTGGCCGAGCGCCACCCCGACCTCGAGGTGGCGCGCTTGGATGCCGGCGACGACGAGCTCCCCTGGGAGGAGGGGAGCTTCGACGCGATCTCGGCCATGGACGTGCTCTTCCACGTCGTCGACGACGACCGCTTCGCCCGCGCGCTGGAAAACGCGCGACGGCTTCTGCGCCCCGGCGGCGTGCTCGTGTTCAGCGACCTCTTCGTGCACGGCGAGCCGTGGCACACCCCGCACCAGGCGATCCGCTCGCTGCCGCAGATCGCCTCCGCCGTTGCCGCCGCCGGCCTCCAGGTGGAGCTGCGGCGCCCCATGCTCGTCCTGCTCAACTCCCCCGCTGACTCGCGCAGCCGCGTGCTGCGCGCCGTGTGGGCCGTGCTCCGAAGTGTCGCACTGCGCAGCGAGGTGCTCGGCGCCATCGCGGGCGCCGCCGTCTACCCGTTGGAGGTCGCCCTAGCCGCGGCGCTGCGGGAGGGGCCGAGCACCGAGATCATGGTGTGCCGCCGCCGCGAGCGACTGTGAGCGGTGCGCCGGCCCCACGGCTGTCAGTGGTCGTGGTCACCTACAACAGCGGCGCCGCCGTCCGGCGCTGCCTGCCCGCGCTGGTCGACCAGCTCGCAGATGGCGACGAGCTCCTGATCGTCGACAACGCCTCGTCGGACGGCACGCTCGCGGCGGCTCGCGACGCGGCGCCGGCCGCCCGCATCATCGCGCACGCGGAGAACCTGGGGTTCGCCGCCGGCGCCAACGCGGGCGCCGCGACAGCCACGCGCGAGCTGCTCCTGTTTCTCAACCCGGACGCCGAGCCGGCGCCCGGCTTCGTGGAGGCGATTCGGCGACCGGGGCGAGAGGACCGCGGCTGGGCCGCTTGGATGGGGCTCGTCACCATGGACGCCGGGCGCCTGGTGAACACGATGGGCGGAGTCATCCACTTCACCGGGATCGCATGGTCGGGCGCAGCCGGGTCGCCGGTGGGCTCGGCGCCCACCGTGCCGGTCGAAGTGGCCTTCCTCTCCGGCACCTGCCTCGCCATCCCCCGGGAGACCTGGCGGCGCCACGACGGGTTCGACCCCGCCTTCTTCATGTACTGCGAGGACGTGGACCTCTCGCTGCGGCTGCGCCTGGCCGGCGGACGTCTCGGGCTGGAGCCGGCGGCGCGGGTCGACCACAGCTATGACTTCGCCAAGGGCTCCGCGAAGTGGCGACGGTTAGAGGCGAACAGGTGGGCGACGATGATCCGCACCTACCCAGGTTCGCTGCTCGCGGTGGTGGCTCCGGCCCTGGTGGCCACGGAGCTCGCCCTGCTGCCGATCGCCGCGCTCGGCGGCTGGCTGGGGCCGAAGCTCGCCGCGGCCCGGCAGACCGCGATGGCCCTTCCGCGCCTGGTGCGCGAGCGGCGCGCGATCCAAGCCCAGCGCCAGGTCAGCGCCGACGAGCTCGCCCGCTGGCTCACCGCCGACCTGGACTCCGTCTACCTCGGGCGCACGGCCACGCTTGGCCCCCTGCGCTGGGCGCTGCGCACCTACTGGAGGCTGGCGCGTCGGGCGCTGCGCGCCTCGCCCCGCGCGTAGCCCTACTCCTCGAGCACGACCGCGGCGTGCAGGCGAATGTAGCCGCAGCTCTCGCAGACAACAGGAACCACCTCCATGCCTTCGCCGAGGTCGAGCGCGTC
>JBBQRG010000129.1:0-4234 GCA_038215095.1 Solirubrobacterales bacterium
ATGGCCGGCACTCAGAAGTACGGGCGCCCCGACTACCAGCTCGGCGACGGCGCGCACCACGCCTGCGGCAAGCAGTTCCCCACCTGCAACGGCAGCTTCATGCCCTTCGGCCAGTCGCGGCTGGTGAACATCCACCTGACCCACCGCGCCTTCATGTACCTGGCCTCGATCCTGCTGATAGCGCTGATCACGCTGGCGCTGCGGCGGGAGGTCGCTGTGCGGCAGGCCCGGGTGCTGGCCGGCCTGCTTGCCGTGCAGATCCTCGTGGGGGCGCTGAACGTCTGGCTCGACGAGTACGAGGCGCTGATCGTGGTCCACCTCGCCCTCGGCACCCTGCTCTGGGCCACCGCCGTGTCGTTCACGCTGCAGCTCGCGCCCGCGCGCGTACGAGCTCCGCGCGCCCAGGCGGTGCCCGCATGATGCAGGCCGTCGCAGCCCGCGCCTCGACCTGGCGCACCGTCGTCTCCGACTACGCGGAGATGACCAAGCCGAAGGTGCAGTCGCTGCTCCTCTTCACCACCGTCACGACGATGTACGTGGCCGGCGACCCGACCGTCGGCCTCGTTGCGCTCACCTGCCTGGGCGGGGCGCTCTCGGCGGGCGGCGCCGGGGCAATCAACCACGCCCTCGACCGCGATATCGACCAGATCATGAAGCGAACCGCCGACCGCCCGGTGGCGAGCGGCCGGGTGTCGCCCGCCGCGGCGATCGTGTTCGGCGTCCTGCTGGGCTGCGCCTCGTTCGCGCTGCTGGCGCTGGCGGTGAATCCGCTGGCCGCGGTGCTGTCGATGTCGGGCCTCCTGGGCTACGTGCTCGTGTACACGCTCTGGCTGAAGCGCACGACCCCCCAGAACATCGTGATCGGCGGGGCCGCCGGAGCCGTGCCGCCGCTGGTGGCCTGGGCCGCCGTGACCGGGTCGCTGTCGGGCACCGCCATCTACCTGTTCGCGATCGTCTTCTTCTGGACCCCGCCCCACTTCTGGTCGCTGTCGCTGCTGATGAAGGACGAGTACGCGAAGGCCGGCGTGCCCATGCTCCCCGTGGTGCGCGGCGAGGCCGAGACCCGCCGCCAGATCCTGCTCTACACGGTGTTGCTGTACGCGGTCACCCAGCTGCCCTTCTGCGCCGGCGGCTTCGGCGTCATCTACCTGGCCTGCTCGGTCACGCTGGGAGCGCTCTTCATCGCCGGCGCCGTGCTGCTGGCCCGCAGGCCGAGCCGCCGCACGGCCCTGCGCCTCTACCTCTTCTCACTGGCCTACCTCGCGCTGCTGTTCGCCGCGATGGTGGCCGACGCGAAGCTCTAGTCCGCGCGCCGGCGCTCGAGCTCGCGATCGAGCTTGAAGGCGTCCACCTCGAGGCCCTGGTCGGCGCGGATCACGTGCATGACCGCGTTGATCAGCGCCAGGTGCGTGAAGGCCTGCGGGAAGTTGCCCAGGTGGCGGCCCGAGTGGGGCTCGATCTCCTCGGCGTAGAGCTGTAGCGGACTCGCGTATCCGAGCAGGCGCTCGCACAGGTCGCGGGCGCGGTTCACCTCGCCGATCTCAACCAGCGCCGAGACCAGCCAGAACGAGCAGATCGTGAACGTGCCCTCCTCCCCGCTCAGGCCGTCGTCGGCCGCCTGGTCGACCTTGTAGCGCAGCACCAGCCCGTGCACGGTCAGCTCGTCGGCGATCGCCAGCACGGTCTTGCGGATCCGCTCGTCGTCGGGCGGCAGGAAGCGCACCATCGGCAGCAGGAGCACCGAGGCGTCCAGCGCGTCCGTGTCGTAGTGCTGGCAGAAGACGCCGCGATCGTCCAGGGCGTTCTCGCAGATGTCGGCCTTGATCTTGTCGGCCACCGACTGCCAGCGGGCCGCGTGGTCCAGCTCGTCGCGCAGCTCGGCCAGGCGGGCGCCGCGGTCGCACGCCACCCAGCAGAACATCTTGGACGAGGTGAAGTGCTGCGGCTTGCCGCGGATCTCCCAGATGCCGTGGTCGGGGTGGTCCCAGTTCTCGATCGCGGCCTCGACCTGGCGCACGAGGATCGGCCAGATCCGGTCCGGCAGGTGGTCGCGCGACTTGGTGTGCAGGTAGAAGGAGTCGAGCAGCGCCCCCCAGACGTCGTGCTGGTCCTGGTTGTAGGCGCCGTTCCCGACCCGCACCGGCCGGGCGCCCTCATAGCCCGAGAGGTGGTCGAGCGTCTCCTCGGCCAGCTCGTCCTCGCCGTCGATGCCGTACATGATCTGGAGCTGGTTCTGCTCGGCCTCGGCCACGTCGGCGATGAAGTAGAAGAAGTCGTTGGCCTCCCAATCGAAGCCGAGCGTGTAGAGCGCCCAGAGCATGAAGGTGGCGTCGCGGATCCAGCTGAAGCGGTAGTCCCAGTTGCGCTCGCCGCCTGGGCTCTCCGGCAGCGAGGTGGTGGCCGCCGCGACCAGCGCCCCGGTGGGAGCGTAGGAAAGCCCCTTCAGCGTGAGCGCGCTGCGCTGGAGGTGGGTGCGCCACGGGTGGTCCGGGAAGTCGCCGTGGTCGAGCCAGTGCTGCCAGTGGTGGGCTGTCCAGACGAGCTTCTCGTAGGACTCCTCGACGGACTTCGGCGGCGGGTGCTTCGACCAGCTCAGCGCCACGAAGTGCTGCTGGCCCTCCTTCATCAACGTGCGGGCGGTGGCGCGCGGGCCCTCGAAGCCCAGGTTCAGGTCGGTGGTCAGACTGAGCTCGACGTCCACGCCCTCGGAGCGCGCGGTCGCATCGTGGTAGCCCTCCCCCGCGTACTCCCACTCTGCCGCCTTGCGGCCGTAGTCGAAGGACGGCTCGCAGTCCATCAGCAGCTGCACCTCGCCGTTCACGCAGCGGACCATGCGCAGCAGCACGTGGTCGGCGTCATAGTCGGTGGGCGAGCGCTTGTGGGTGTGCGAGCGGTCGTCCTCGTGGTGCCAGGGGCCCATAAGCAGCACGTCGCGCACGATGATCCAGCCGCCGCGCGTGCCCCAGCTCGTCTCCAGCACCATCGTGCCGGGCAGGTAGCGCCGCGCCGCCGGCACCTCCACGTCGGCGGGCCCGAGCCTGAAGACGCCCGCGTCGCGGTCGAGGATCGCGCCGAACACGCTCGGCGAGTCGAAGCGCGGCAGGCAGAGCCACTCCACGTTGCCACTCGGCGCCACCAGGGCGCCCGTCTCGCAGTCGGACAGGAAGGCGTACTCGGCGATCGGCGGGAACGCGCTGGCGCCGACGCCGTCGGCCACCCACTCCTTCACCCGCGGGACCCGCCGGTCTCTAGGCGGACCGCGGCCGCCGCGTCGGCCAGCACCGTGAGCGTGCCCGGCTCGGGCCGCACCAGGCTGCCGGGCGCGCGCGGGTCCGGCGGCCCGGCGAAGGCGCGCGCCATGGCGTCCGCCTTGTCCTCGCCGGTAACCAGGAAGACCACCGCCCGCGCCGCGTTCACGACCGGGAGCGTAAGCGTGATGCGGGACACCAGCGGCGCCATGCCGGGCGTCTCCACCCCGACGGCGGCCCGCTCGCGCTCGCCGAGGGCGTCGTCGCCGGGGAACAGCGAGCAGACGTGCGCGTCCGGGCCCAGCCCGACCAGGACCAGGTCGAGCTCCGGGGCGCCGTCGTCGCCGAAGGCCTGCTCCAGCTCGCGCTGGTACTCGGCCGCGCCCTCACCGGGCCCCAGCTCGCCGCGCATGCGGTGGACGGTCGCGCCCTCCACGTGCGACAGCAGGGCACGATCGGCCATCGCGAAGTTGGAGTGCTCGTGGTCGGGCGCCACGCAGCGCTCGTCCGTGAACCAGACGTCCACGCCGGACCAGTCGCGCCGAAGCTCCGCCACCCGCTCGTAGGCCGCCCGCGGCGTCGAGCCGCCCGTCAGAGCGACGTGCCCGGAGGCGCACGAGAGCAGCTCCGCGGCCGCCTGCGCCGGATCGTCGAGCACGCGCACGTCGAGTTCGGGGCTCACGGGCGGGAGGATCGTACCCGCGCGCATCCTTTCCCCTCGGGCCAAAAGGGGAATCCTCCGATCACTTCGTCTCCGCACAAGGGGTACTCACATGGCTATGGCGGGCAACATCAAGGTCACTCCCGAGCAGTTGCAGGCGATTGCCGGTCAGCTGAACGGCGGTGCTTCGAACATCGAGCAGATCAACCAGCAGCTGCAGTCGCAGGTCGCGCCGCTGGGCTCCGACTGGGCCGGCGTCGCGCAGGCGCGCTTCCAGGAGCTCTGGATCGAGTGGCAGCGCAGCTCACGCGGCATCCAGGAAGCC
>JBBQRG010000130.1:0-4209 GCA_038215095.1 Solirubrobacterales bacterium
GGGGATCTGCTCGAGCGCCTTCTCGATCACGTTCGGCTCGGTGGAGTCCACCTGGATCGGCGCCGGCTGGGTCAGCGACACGCGCTTGACCACCTGGCGCATCTGCTCGTCCTCGTCCTCGCGCTCGGTGAGCGCCACGCACACGTCGAGCACGTGGGCGCCGCCGGTGACCTGGTCCTCCGCCACCTGGACGAGGCCGTCGTAGTCGTCGGCCAGCAACAGCTCCTTCGCCTTGCGCGAGCCCTGCGAGTTCACGCGCTCGCCCACCAGCGTCGGCGCGGGCTCCTGCGCGAGCGGCGTGGCGGTCATCATCGACGACACCAGCGTCGGGCCGCTCTCGGGACGCGGGCCGGCCTCGCGGCCGCCGACGCGGTCGTGGAGCTCGCGGATGTGGTCGGGCGTCGTGCCGCAGCAGCCGCCCACGATCGAGACGCCGTAGCGCTCGACGAAGTCCTGCAGCGTGTTGGCCAGGGGCTCTGGCTGCTCGGGGAAGATCGTCTCTCCGTCGGGCCCCTGCAGCGGCAGGCCGGCGTTCGGGATGCAGTGCACCGGCACCGTCGAGTTCTCGCCGAGGTAGCGGATCGCGTCGCGCATGTCCTCCGGCCCGGTCGAGCAGTTCAGCCCGATCACCTGCACGTCGAGGGCGGTCAGCGTGGCCAGGACCGCCTGGATGTCGGTGCCCAGCAGCATCTTGCCGCCGTTTGGCAGCAGCGACACACTGACCTGGATCGGCAGCTCCCTGCCGGCCAGCTTGAACGCCTCGCGGGCCCCGAAGATCGCGGCCTTGGCCTCGAGCATGTCCTGGACCGTCTCGATGATGATCAGGTCGGCGCCGCCCTCGACCAGGCCGCCGGCCTGCTCGGTGAAGACCTCGACGAGCTCGCGGAAGGTGATCTGGCCGAGCGTGGGGTCGTCGCTGGCCGGGAGGTGGCCCGTGGGGCCGATCGAGCCGGCCACGAAGCGCGACTCGCCCGCGGCCTTGCGCGCGATCTCGGCCGCCTTGCGGTTCACCTCGAGCGTGTGCTCGGCGAGGCCCCACTCCTCGAGCTTCAGCCGGCTGCCCTGGAAGGTGTCGGTCTCGAGCACCTGGGCGCCCGCCTCGATCATCGACTCGTGCACGCCCTGGATCACGTCAGGGCGGTTCAGGACGAGCGCCTCGTGGCACTTGCCCTGCAGGCCCATGTAGTCCTCCTGCGTGAGGTCGAACTGCTCGAGGGTCGCGCCCATGCCGCCGTCGTAGACGACGACCTGGTCACGGATCAGCTGTAGGAAGTCACGATCGGCCAAGGGCCGACGATTCTAGCGCAACCTTGACACAGTTGTGTGAAGGTTGGCTACCTCGCCGCGCGCCCCGCGTCCACGATCCCGTGGCCGTAGAAGCCGTTGAACCGCTTCGAGCCCGCGCAGTAGGCGTCGAAGGAGGCGTCCAGGGCCGGATCGGAATAGTGGTACAGCCGCGGGTTCGGACAGGCGTGCTTGGTCGCCGTCTCCTTCAGTACCCGCTCGACCGCGCGCGGCGCCATCTCGAGGCCGCCGTTGCCGCGGTCGCGGCTGCCGTCGGCTCCGATCACCACTGCCGCCACTCCCACCGCGTGGGGCGACGCCATCGACGTGCCCTGAAGGTACTGGTAGTAGGCGCACTCGCCCTTCGAGCAGTCCTCCACCACCAGGGGGTTGTTCGGCGTGCCGTCGGGGTTTAGGTCGCCGTTGGCCTCGGCCACGACCTTCGGGTACGGCGCGAGAATCCGTGTGTCCGGCGCGCCGTACTGAGGCGTGCCGAAGAACTCGCGGCGGTCGCCGCCCGGAGCGGACAGGTCGGTCTGCTCGAGGCCGTAGTTCGAGTAGTACGCCTTGTTCCCGCCCTTGCCGAGCGCCGAGATGCCAAGCACGCCGGGCGCCTCGGTCGGCATGTCCACGCACGAGTTGTCGACGTTGCGCGGGTGCTCGTTGCCGGGCGGATAGTCCGGGCTCGTGTCGTCGAACGTCGGGTTGCCCATGTCGGTGTTCTCGTTGCCGAGCGCCGACACCAGCGTCACGCCGTGGCTGCGGGCGTAGTTGAGCGCCCGCTCCGTGGCCGCGATGATCGTGCGCTGCTCCTGCTGCTGGGCCGGCGTGTCGGCCGGGTTGTTCGAGCAGTTGTAGAGCCAGGGATCGATGTAGTAGGACATGTTCACCACGTCGATGCCGTGGTTCGCCGCGTAGGTGAGCGCGTCCACGCTCGGCTGCAGGAAGAAGAAGCCCGAGTCCTGGCCCGCACGCAGGTTCACGATCTCCGCGTCCGGCGCCACTCCGCCGATGCCACGGCCGTTGATCGGCGACGCGATCGTGCCGGCCACGTGGGTGCCGTGCCCGTCCTCGTCCACGTTGTTCGGGTCGTGGCAGGACCCGTCCGGATCGTCGGCGCAGGGGCCGTCGATGATCGGGTCGTCAACCGTGAAGTTGCGGCTCAGGGAGCGGTTGAAGTTCCCCCGGATGTCCGGATGCGAGCCATCGACGCCGGTGTCGATCACGCCCACGCGCACCCCGCGGCCCCGGCCCTTGCGGTGGCTGTACGAGCCCGACGGCGTCGCGTGGATCATGCGCATGTCCCACTGGTGGCTGGCCAACGGCTCCTGGCCGCCGTTCGAGCTTCCGCGCGCCACCCGGCCGCCCTGGCCCCGCTGCTCACGGCGCTGGTCCTGCGAGCGCTCGATGGCGAAGGGGTCGCGTGGCCGCGCCTGCGGCGCGTAGCCCACTGGCCTGTTGCTCGCCGCGCCGTAGACGGCGCGGCTGCGCGCCACCTCGGTGGCGAAGTCCGCGTTCTTTGAGCGCACGGTGGCCACACCGATCGCGCGGTTCTCGCGCGTGACCCGGCCGCCCGCCTTCTTGATGGCTGCGCGGGCGCCGTCGGACGACGCGCCCTTCGCGTAGAGGACCTCGTAGGTCCTGAGCTTGCCGTCGCGCCTTGCCGCGCCGGCGGTGAGCGGGACGATGAGCGCGAGCACGCCGATCGCGACCGCGAAGCTCAGCTTCCGCATTCCTTCTCCTCTGTGAATGAGTCTATGGGCCACTCTCGGCCCTACCCGAGTCAGTCGACGACTACTCGCGGGCCGCCGGTGCTCAGGCTTCGGCGGCCTCGCCGCGGGCCGCCGCCCGCAGCTCGACGGGCGCTGCATGGAGCGCACTCAGGCGAAGGTCGCGCCAAGTCATGCCCTCGCGCACGAGGGCCGGCATGCCCAGCACCAGGGCGGTGGCGATCTCGACCGCCTGCAGGATGATCCCGTAGGCCAGGCCGTCGGTCTTGCCTACGCCGTACACCGAGAGCACGGCCACGCAGGCCGCCTGGAACACGCCGAGGTTCGACGGGGTGGCGGGCAGGGCGGCCGTCACGTTCACGGCGAACAGCACGGCCGCCGCGGCGCCCATGCCGGCGCGGTCGTGCAGGCCGAGCGCCACGAGCAGCAGGTAGCAGGCCAGCCACTGCAGGCCCCAGGCGGCCAGCTGGTTCAGAGCCGCCCAGCCGCCCAGGCGCGGACGCCGGAACACCTGGAGGCCGGTGCGCAGCTGGAGGGTCGTCTCGCGCGCCAGGGCAGCGGCGTGCTGCACGCGCTGGAAGCGGGTCCTCCCCCCACGGCGCACGATCCAGGGCGCGGAGAGCACCAGCGCCAGTACGACGATGGGGGCGACCGTGGCGATCACCAGCGCGCCCTCGTTGCCGCGGAACAGCCCGATGGTGGCGAACATCACGCCGCCGAGCAGGCACAGGGCGAGGATGTTGAGCAGCGTCTGCGACACGAGCGTGCCGAGGACGACCGGGAGGTTGTCGCGCGGGCGGCCGCTGCGGCGGGCGACGATGATCGCGCGGGAGGGCTCGCCAAGGCGGGCCGGCAGCGTGGCGGACATGAGGACGCCGATGAACGTGCCCTGGAGGGCGTCGGCCAGACGCACCCGGGAGCCGGGCAGCGCGGCGCGCAGGATCGCGTGCCATGCGACACCGCGGCTCGCCATCGAGACGCACATGAGGCCGAGGCCGAAGAGCACCCACGGCAGGCTCGAGTTGATGAGCGACTTCGCGACCGAGTCGATCCCGATCCGCTCGAGGGCGAGGAAGGAGAGCGCGACGCCGCCGAGCACGGCGACGGCGACGGCAACGCGGCGGGCGGCGGCGACGACCGGGCGGCGGCGGCCCGTCAGGGCGGGCTCGAGCGTGGGCAGGCGGCGCGCGCGCTG
>JBBQRG010000131.1:0-4202 GCA_038215095.1 Solirubrobacterales bacterium
AGCTCTACGAGGGCGCCTACGGCGACGAGCCGTTCATCGACGTGGCCACCGAGCCGCCCTCGACCGCCGACGTGCGCGAGACCAACCGCTGCCGCGTACACGTCGCCCTTGTGGGCGACCGGGTGCTGGCCTTCGCCGCCATCGACAACCTCTGGAAGGGCGCGGCCGGCCAGGCGGTGCAGGACCTGAACCTGATGCTGGGCCTGCCGGAGACGGATGGATTGGAATGAGCGCCGAGCAGGGAGTGGCCACGTTCTTCAGGTCGCGCTGGGTCGAGCGCCCGCAGCACGTAGCGGAGCTCGAGCCCACGGCGCTGCCCGCGGGCTTCCTGGCCGCCGGCGCGGCCGCCGGGATCAAGCCCCAGGGCCTCGACGTGGGGGTGCTGGTGTCCGAGCGCCCGGACACCGTGTCGGCCGCGCGCTTCGTGAGCTCTGCTCTGGTGGGCGCCCCGGTGGCGGTGACCGGCGACGGCGCGCTGGACGGCCTGCGGGCGATCGTGGCCAACTCGGGCAACGCCAACGTGGCCGACGGCCAGCGCGGCCTCGACACGGCGCACGCGTCCCAGGCTCTGGCCGCCGAGCTGCTGGGGGTGAAGCCCGGGCAGGTCGGGCTGGCCTCGACGGGCGTGATCGGCCGCGAGCTGCCGCGCGAGCCCCTGCTGGACGGCGTGCGCCAGGCCACCGCCTCGCTCGGCGGCGACACGCGCGACTTCTGCGACTCGATCCTGACCACCGACCGCGGCCCGAAGCGGGCCTGCCTGGAGCTGGAGCTGCCCTCGGGCACGGTGCGGCTGGCGGCGCAGGCCAAGGGAGCGGGCATGATCTCGCCGCGCTTCGCCACGATGTTCTGCTTCGTGGAGACCGACGCCGCGCTGGCGCCCGAGACGGCCGAGCTGCTCACAGGCGTGTGCGTGAAGCGCTCGTTCGATCGCATCTCGGTGGACGGCCAGCTGTCCACCAGCGACACGGTCTTCCTGCTGGCCAACGGCGCCTCGGGCGTGCGCGTGGAGACCGAGCCGTCCGACGAGCTGGCCTTCGGCGAGGCGCTCGACGCGCTCATGCGCCAGCTCGCGCTCGAGATGGTGGCCGACGGCGAGGGCGCGACGCGCGTGGGGCGGATCGTGGTGCGCGGCGGCCCCGAGCTGGTGGAACCGGTGGCGCGCGCCGTGGCCGACTCGCCGCTCGTCAAGACCGCGCTGCTGGGCGCCGACCCCAACTTCGGCCGCGTACTCCAGGCGGCCGGCCAGGCGATGGTGGGCCGCGCGCCGTTCGTGGTGGACCTGGCGATCGAGGGCCGCCCCGTGGTGTCCGGGGGTGTGGCGCTCGATCTGTCGGAGGCCGAGCTGCGCGAGCTGGCGGCCGCGGTGGCCGTGCCCGAGGTGGACTTCGAGCTGACGCTGCCCGGCGACGGCGGCGAGACCGAGGTCTTCTTCAGCGACCTCAGCCACGAGTACGTGTCGATCAACTCGGAGTACACGAGCTGATGCGCGACGTCGGCACGCTCCTCGAGGCGCTCCCCTACATCAGGGAGTTCCACGGCCAGACCGTGGTCATCAAGTACGGCGGGGCCGCCATGACCGAGCCCGCGCTGAAGGAGGAGTTTGCGCGCGACGTGGTGCTGCTCAAGTACGTGGGCATGAACCCGGTGGTGGTGCACGGGGGCGGCCCCGACATCACGCGCTACATGGAGCGGCTGGGCATGGAGGTCAAGTTCGTGGAGGGGCTGCGCGTGTCCGACCAGCCCACCGTGGAGATCGCGAAGATGGTGCTGGTCGGCAAGCAGAACAAGGACATCGTGCTGCTGCTGGGCCGCCACGGGCAGCCGGCGGTGGGGCTCTGCGGCGACGACGGCATGCTGTTCCGCGTCGGCAAGCGCCTGGTGGGGGAGACCGACGTGGGCTTCGTGGGCGAGATCGAGCAGGTGAACGTGGACGTGCTCAACCACATCGCCGAGGACTACATCCCGGTGATCGCCTCGACGGGCGCCGACGCCGAGGGCAACTCCTACAACGTGAACGCCGACGCCGCGGCGGCGGCCGTGGCCTCGGCGCTGGGCGCGTCCAAGGTGGTTTTCCTGACCGACGTGGAGGGCTGGCGCGCCGAGGCCGGCGACCCCACCACGAAGATCTCGGAGGCCACGGCCGCCGAGGTGCGCGAGCGGTTGCCGCAGGTGGCGGGCGGCATGCGCCCCAAGCTCGAGGCCTGCCTGGCCGCCCTGGAGGGCGGCGTGCCCGCGGCCCACATCGTGGACGGCCGCCAGCCGCACTCGCTGCTGCTCGAGCTGTTCACCGACGAGGGCAGCGGGACCAAGCTTTGGCCCTGAGCGAGCTGCAGGAGATCGAGCGCGACTCGGTCATGCAGACCTACGCGCGCCACCCGGTCGAGTTCGTGCGCGGCGAGGGCACGCGGCTGTGGGACGACGAGGGCAACGAGTACCTCGACTTCCTGGGCGGAATCTCAGTGGTGCAGATCGGGCACGCCCATCCCGCGCTGGTGCGGACCATCAGCGAGCAGGCCGGCCGCCTGATGCACGTGGGCAACCTCTTCTACACCGAGCCCGGCATCCGCCTGGCGCAGCGCCTCGCGGAGCGCTCGCTCGGGG
Source organism: Solirubrobacterales bacterium (assembly GCA_038215095.1). Taxonomy (GTDB): domain Bacteria; phylum Actinomycetota; class Thermoleophilia; order Solirubrobacterales; family Thermoleophilaceae; genus DATACN01. The sequence continues at coordinate 2,602 of JBBQRG010000131.1, forward strand.
GAAAGGTGTTCCTCTGCAACTCGGGCGCCGAGGCCGTGGAGTGCGCCATCAAGCTGTCCCGGCGCCACCGCCAGGGTGGCGGCTTCGTTGTGCTGGAGGGCGGCTTCCACGGCCGCACGATGGGCGCCTTGTCGGCCACGCCGCAGGAGGCCAAGCAGGCGCCGTTCGCCCCGCTGGTGCCGGGCTTCAACGCCGTGCCGCGCGACGACCCCGCGGCGCTTTCCGCGGCGGTGGACGACTCCACGGCCGCGGTCATCTGCGAGGTCGTGCAGGGCGAGTCGGGCATACACCCGGTGGACCCGGAGGTCCTGGCGACGGCGCGGGAGGCCTGCGACCGCCACGGCGCCCTGCTGGTGTTCGACGAGATCCAGTGCGGCATGGGGCGCACCGGATCGCTCTGGGCCTGGGAGCAGGTCGGCGTCAGGCCCGACGTGATGACCGTGGCGAAGGGGCTGGCCGGCGGGCTGCCGATCGGCGCCTGCGTGGCGGCGCCGGAGCACGCCGGGCTGTTCCAGCCGGGCGACCACGGCTCGACCTTCGCGGGCGGCCCCCTGGTGACCTCCGCCGCCAACGTCGTGCTCGACGTGGTGGACGACCAGGGTTTCCTGCGCGCGGTGGACGAGAAGGGCGGGCGCCTGGCCGCCGGCCTGCGAGGGCTCGGCCTGGACGTGCGTGGCGCGGGACTGATGCTGGCGTTCGCCTGCGAGGACGGCCCCGGGCTGGCGCGCCGGCTGCTGCTGGAGCAGCGCCTGGTGGTGAACGCCACGGGGCCGGACACGGTGCGCCTGCTGCCGCCGCTCACCGTGGCACCCGAGGAGGTCGACGAGGCGGTGGCGCGCGTGGGCGCCGCGCTGAAGTGACGCTGCTGTTCGCCTACGGCAGCAACCTCGCGGAGGATCAGATGGAGGCCTGGTGCCCGCGCTACGAGTTCCTCGGGCCCGCGCGCCTGGAGGGCTTCAGGCTGGAGTTCCGGCGCCGCTCGATCCGCTGGCAGGGCGGCGCCGCCGACGTGGTCGAAGCCGAGGGCGAGGTGGTCTGGGGCGCGCTGTACGAGCTGCCCGACGGCGAGCTCGAGCGGCTCGACCGGAAGGAGGCCGCCGGCGACGCCTACCGGCGCCGGGAGGTGCGGGTCGACCATGGCGGCGAGCCGAGCTCTGCGGTGGTCTACGAGGTGATCGAGAAGGAGCCCAGCGAGCCCACGCCGGCGCCCGCCTACGGCGAGGCGATGCTCCGCGGGGCCGCCGAGCGCGGCCTGCCTACCCAGTGGCGCAGCCACCTAGAACATCGGTTGAGCGAGCTCTCCACCGGGCCCAATCACGTTTCCCCACCACCTGAATAGGGACAACCCAGGCACGTATCGATTCCTTCGAGGGAGGAAGCAAACTCACATGGCTATGGCGGGCAACATCAAGGTCACTCCCGAGCAGTTGCAGGCGATTGCCGGGCAGCTGAACGGCGGCGCTTCGAACATCGAGCAGATCAACCAGCAGCTGCAGTCGCAGGTCGCGCCGCTGGGCTCCGACTGGGCCGGCGTCGCGCAGGCGCGCTTCCAGGAGCTCTGGATCGAGTGGCAGCGCAGCTCACGCGGCATCCAGGAAGCC
>JBBQRG010000132.1:0-4093 GCA_038215095.1 Solirubrobacterales bacterium
GTTCTCGCTGGGCGTGTCGCCGGGATCGAGCAGGTTGATGCCGGAGTCGGTGCCCATCGACCAGTTGTTGTGCTTGCCCGAGCCGTTCACGCCCGCGAACGGCTTCTCGTGGAGCAGGCAGATCAGGCCGTACTTGCGGGCCACCGACTTCATCATCTGCATCGTCAGCTGCTGATGGTCGGAACCCACGTTCGAGTTCTCGAACATCGGAGCGATCTCGTACTGGCCGGGCGCCACCTCGTTGTGCCGCGTCTTGACCGGCACGCCGAGCCTCACGAGCTCGCGCTCGGTGTCGAGCATGCAGGCCAGCACGCGCTCGGGGATCGAGCCGAAGTAGTGGTCGTCCAGCTCGTGGCCCTTCGGCGGCTGCGCGCCGAACAGCGTGCGGCCGGTGGTCACGAGGTCGGGACGCTCGAAGAAGTACTGCTCGTCGATCAGGAAGTACTCCTGCTCGGGCCCGACCGTGGTGAACACGCGCTTTGCGTCGTCATAGCCGAGCAGTGCGAGCGCCCGCAGAGCGGACCTCGACAGCGCGTCCATCGAGCGCAGCAGCGGGATCTTGGCGTCGAGCGCCTCGCCCGTCCACGACGCGAAGGCGGTTGGGATGCACAGCAGCGCGCCGTTCGGGTTCTCGAGGAGGAACGCCGGGCTGGTGGGGTCCCAGGCGGTGTAACCGCGGGCCTCGAAGGTGGCGCGGACGCCGCCGGTGGGGAAGGAGGAGGCGTCGGGCTCGCCCTGGATCAGCTCCTTGCCGGAGAACTCCGCGAGCGCGGTGCCCTCGCTGCCGGGGTTGAAGAAGGAGTCGTGCTTCTCGGCGGTGGAGCCCGTGAGCGGCTGGAACCAGTGCGTGAAGTGGGTGGCGCCCTGCTCGAGCGCCCACTCCTTCATGGCCTGCGCGACGCTGTCGGCGAGCGAGAGGTCGAGCGCGTCGCCGGCGTTGAGCGTGCCCTGGAGCTTCTTGAACACGTCCTTGGGCAGCCGCTGGCGCTGCACTGCCAGCGAGAAGACGTTCTCGCCGAAAGGGAAGTTCGGGGCCTGCGAGAGATCGACGGTCTCGAGCGCTTCTCCGTTGGCGCTCCACTGAGCGGCCGTGACGTTCTTCTGCCTGATGCTTGCCATGGGTTCGGTTGTGCCTCCTGGTTTCTTCGGTCTGTCAAAGGTAGTGCCGAGCCCGGGGCGGCGGCTTTGTCCAGATGTCGAAAATTTCGGCCTGCGCTTTCGCCGACGTGTGGCGCAGCCGACGCGTGATTGTTGCGTCTCTCCCGTGTTGCAGGAGTACCAACCCAACCTCAAGGAGAACAAATGACGAGCAATTTGCGCAGACTTGCCATGGCGGCGACGCTGGCTATGGCCCTGCTGGCCCTGCCGGGCGTCGCCCAGGCGAAGAGCTTCAAGTGCCATGGAAAGACGGCGACGATCGTCGGCACGGCGAAGGCGGACAACATCCGCGGCACCTCGCATCGCGACGTGATCGTTGCCGGCCGCGGCAACGATCGGATCCGCGGCGGCGGCGGCGACGACGTGATTTGCGCCGGCTCGGGCAAGGATCGCGTGTCGGGCGGCTCAGGCCGTGACCGCGTATTCGGCGGCTCCGGCGACGACGTCGAGCACGGCGACCGCGGCAATGACCACCTCAACGGCGACCAGGGTGACGACCACATCGACGGCGATCAGGGCAACGACGTGATCGACGGCGACGCGGGCAACGACCACTGCCGCGGCGACGAGGGCGACGACCATGTGAACGGTGACGACGGCGACGATGACGTAGCCGGCGAGCAGGGCGACGACCACGTGGATGGCGGCCCCGGACACGACACCGAGGACGGTCAGGTGGAGCCTGGCGACGACCACGGGGCCAACCCCGAGCCCGGCGACGACCACGGCAACCACGTCGAGGCGGGCGACGACCACGGGACCGACGGCTAGTACCGGGTCAGAGCACTAGACGGTGGCGGCAAGCCGGCCGGCCCTCGAGGCCGGCCGGCTGCCCCATTTATGGCAGCCCGGATAGGGAGCGTCACCTCGAATTGATGAGCGCCGCGGCCGCGGCGGAAGCGGGCCGCAGGGAGCGCGCCGCCTGGTATGAGTCTCGACGTGCCCGCGTTCGTCGCACCTGACGTACTGGTGCTCGGCGGGGGCGGGATCCTCGGCGAGGTCTGGATGAACGCCGTGCTGGTCGGCCTGGAGGAGGCCGCCGGCTTTGAGGCGCGCGAGTGCGAGGGCTACGTGGGGACCTCCGCGGGCTCGATCGTGGCCGCCGTGCTCGTCGCGGGCGTCGACCCGCGCGCGCGACTCGGCGAGCTGCCCGAGCAGCCGGCCGTGGAGCCCCCGGAGCTCGAGGACGGTCCCGGGTTGCTTGGGCGGGGACTTCGGTTGGGCGTCTCCGCCGGCGGCAGGGTTGGGGCACCATTGGCGGCCGCCGGCCTTCGCTCGACCGAGGCGGCCGGCGCGCTGGTCCGGAAGGCCGCCCTGAGTCGCGTCCCGAACGGTCGGCGCTCGCTCGGGCAGCTGGGCAGCGAGCTCAACCGCGCGGGCGCGAGCTGGGACGGCCGTCTGCTCATTTCGGCGGTGGACGTCGAGAGCGGCCGCCGCGTGATGTTCGGTTCCCCGGACGCGCCTTCGGCTTCTGTCGGAACGGCCGTCGAGGCGTCGTGCGCGATCCCCGGCGTGTTCCGCCCGATCGAGGTCGGCGGCCGCAGCTACTGCGACGGCGGCGTGTGGAGCCCGACGAGCCTGGACCGCGCGCAGGCGGGTCGCGGAACACGCGTGCTCTGCCTCAACCCGACGGGCTCGATGCGCCAGAGCATCGCTACGCCTTTCGGGGCACTGGGCCTGCTGTCGCGTTCAATCGCCGGCGTCGAAGCTCTGACGCTCGAGCGCCGCGGGGCGAAGGTCGAGACCGTCTCGCCCGACGCCGGCTCGCTGGCCGCGATTGGCCCGATCCTGATGGATCCGCGCCCGCGCGCGAAGGTGATCGCGGCCGGCCTGGCACAGGGGCGGGCGCTCGGCGAGCGCTAGCCCGCGCGCTGACGGATCCGCGACGAAACTCCCACCTCGAAAGGACGGAAGCGCCGCCCGTGGTAGCGGGCCGCGCGGTGGCTCAGGTTGAGCAGGATGCTGTAGACGCGCCGGCCCTTGACCCTGGTGGCGAGCTCGAAGGGCTTCGGCGCCGGAGTGCGCCGCCCGCGGCTCAGCAGGACCGGGGCCAGCCGGGCGATCGACTTGTTGATCCGCTTCATTTCGGCCACCAGCCTCGGAGAGGCGGTGTCGAACATGAATTTGCCACCGATCTGCTGCGGGAAGTAGACGATCCCCGAGGCTCCGTGGACGATTGAGTGCCAGACTATTCCGCGCAGCTCGGCCGGAGTCGGGGCGCGACCGTTCGAGCTGGTCTGCTGGTCGCTCGTCTCGACGATCTCGATCTGCCGCTTGCCGCGCGACCACGAGTTGAGCCTGTCGAGGACGAACCCCATCGGCGGCACGGGAACGAGGAGTCGGTCGATCCACGCGCTGCGGCCCGAATTCAGCGGATAGAAGTCGTTGCTCACCCAGTCCGAGCCGGCGATCCAGGAGCGGTAGCGCTTCTCGGAGTGGTCCGGGGCGAGCACGCACCGGCCGCAGAAGTTGAGGAACGCTGGAAGTCTCGGCGCGGCCTTCTTCCAACGCTTGTACCGGCGCTGCAGCACCCCCGGACTGGTGTTGTTGTCGGTGATGTCAGGCTCGTCATCCTGCATCCAGGCCAGCAGGCGTGGATCACGGGCGTCCTGCCCGGGCGCCCCGTACGGCTGCCTGATCGCGTAGAGGTTCTGGCGCTCGAGCTCGGCCCGCCAGTCGCTGTACGGCACGGTGCCGCTGAGCGACTCGAAGCTCACCACGGTGTTGATCCCCCGAGCCCGCCACTTGGCGAACGAGTAACTGGGCTGCGCCCAGACGCCGATGATGAAAGGCGCCCTCTGTGCCTTGTGGGGCACAGCCGCTTCGACCGACCCCGCGGAGCCGCTCGCACAACCAGGCATGGCAGCGGCCGCGGCGCAGAGGACGGCCCCCAGGGACCCGATGCGCCGACGACTCACGTTTCAGAGCGTATTTG
>JBBQRG010000133.1:0-3916 GCA_038215095.1 Solirubrobacterales bacterium
GCGCTCGAGCAGCTTCACCGTCCAGTTGGTGCCCTCGCGGCACGGCACGCACTTGCCGCAGGACTCGTGGCGGTAGAACTCGGCCAGGCGCAGCGCCAGGCCAACCAGCTCCACCGAGTCGTCCACCACGATGATCGCGCCGGAGCCGAGCATCGAGCCGGCCTTGGCCATTGCCTCGAAGGTGTAGGGCAGGTTCACGTGCTCGGGAGTGAGCACCGGCGCCGAGCTGCCGCCCGGGAAGAAGCACTTCAGCGTTCGCCCCGCCGGCAGGCCGCCGGCCAGGTCGTAGATGATCTCGCTGACGCTCGTGCCCAGCGGCACCTCGTAGTTGCCGGGCCGCTTCACGTTGCCCGACACCGACACGATCTTCGTGCCCGTGGACTTGTCCACGCCGATCGACTTGAACCAGTCCGCGCCGCGCTCCACGATCAGCGGCGCGTTGCAGAGCGTCTCGACGTTGTTGATCAGCGTCGGGCCCTGGTAGAGGCCCTGGTTGGCGGGAAACGGCGGCTTCAGCCGCGGGTTGCCGCGCTTGCCCTCGAGGCCGTCGAGCAGCGCCGTCTCCTCGCCGCAGATGTAGGCACCCTGCCCGCGGTGCACCACCAGCTCCAAGGTGTGCTCGGAGTCGAGGATGCGCTCGCCCAGGTAGCCCGCCTCGTAGGCCTCGGCCAGCGCCGCGTCGAGGATGTCGGCCTGCGCCGAGTACTCGCCGCGGATGAAGATGAAGCCCTTGTTGGCGCCGGCGGCGATCGCGCCGATGATGCAACCCTCGATCAGCAGGTGCGGGTTCTTCTGAATCAGCAGGCGGTCCTTGAACGTGCCGGGCTCGGACTCGTCGGCGTTGCAGCAGAGGTACTTGTCCATCCCGCCCTTGGGGATGAAGCTGGCCTTCTTGCCCATCGCGAAGCCGGCGCCGCCGCGCCCTCGCAGGCCCGACTCCTCGAGGGCCTCCAGCACGTCCGCCGGCGTCAGCTCGAGCAGCGCCCGGCGAAGTCGCTTGCCGTAGCCGCCCAGGCGCTCGTACACCTCGAGCGTGTGCAGGTCCGGCTCGTCGAGGTTGGCGGTGAGCACCCGCATCTCGTTCACGCGGCGCCCCCCTCGGGAGTCTCGGGCGGCTCGCCGCCGGCCTGGTCGGGAGCCGGCGCACGGTCGTCGTCGCCGCTCGTCTCGGGGCCGGCCGACTGCGTGGCCTGCGCGCGGGTGTCCCACGGCAGGCGGTAGCCCGGGTCGGTGAGGCCGCGGCCCGGCAGCACCGTGCGGCCCTCCTTCAGCGCGCTCACCAGCTCGGCGGCGTCGTCCACGTCGAGCGGGCCCACGTAGCGCCCGTCGACAGACGCCATCGGCGCCATGTCGCAGGCGCCGAGGCACTCGAAGTGGCGCAGGTCCACGTCCTCGAGGCCCTGGCGCTCGGCCTCGTCGGCGATCGCGTCGTGCACCTTCTTCGCGTTGCGAACGTGGCACGCCACGCTGGTGCACACGTACACGTAGCGGCTGCCGATCGGCTGGGTGCGCAGCATGTCGTAGAAGGTGGCCACGCTCGACAGGTAGCCGGGCGTGACCTGCATGACCACGGCCACCTGGGCGAGCGCCTCGGGCGAGCACCAGCCGTACAGCCGCTGCGCTGCGCCGAGCGCGGGCAGCGCGGCCGAGTGGCGGTCGGGGTACTTGGCCATGTGCGCCTCGATCTCGGCGCGCAGCCCTTCCGGCACCTCGACGTCGAACGGGTCGGGGATCGTGGCGGGGTCGAGCTCGAGCTTGACTGCCTCGTCCCACCCGGGCGGGACGTCGCCCGAGCGGATCGCGCCCTCGTCAGTCACCGGTCCACGCCTCCGAGGATCGGGTCCATCATCCCGATGCTCGTGATGAAGTCGGCGATCAGGCCGCCCTCGCCCATGTACTTGAGCGCCTGCAGGTTCACGAAGCTCGGGTCGCGCATGTGCACGCGCGCGGGCTTCGCGGAGCCGTCGGCGACAACGAAGCAACCCAGCTCGCCGCGCGGCGACTCGACCGGCATGTAGGTCTCGCCCGGCGGCACGCGGAAGCCCTCGGTCACGAGCTTGAAGTGGTGGATCAGCGCCTCCATCGAGGTGGCGAGCTCGTGGCGGGGCGGCAACGCGACCTTGCGGTTCTTGGTGATGAAGTCTCCTTCCGGCAGCCCGTCGAGCGCCTGCTCGACGATCTTCAGCGACTCGCGCATCTCCGCGAAGCGCACGCGGTAGCGGTCGAAGTTGTCGCCCACCGTGCCCACCGGGATCTTGAAGTCGAAGTGGTCGTAGGAGGAGTAGGGCGTGGCCTTGCGCAGGTCCCACGGGTTGCCCGTCGCGCGCAGCAGCGGGCCCGTCACACCGAGCTCGAGCATGCGCTGCTCGGACACGATGCCGGTGTTCTTGAGCCGGTGAAGCCAGATCTCGTTGCGGTCGAGCAGGGCCTCGTACTGATCGATTCGGCCCGGCATCAGCGCAGTGAACTTGCGCACCTGCTGCTCCCAACCGGGCGGGATGTCCTCGAACACGCCGCCAACCTGGAAATAGCGCGTGTGCATGCGCTGACCGCCCGACATCTCGAACAGGTCGAGCGCGAGGTCGCGGTCGCGGCAGCCCCACCAGAGCATCGTGATCGCGCCGATGTCGAGCGCGGCCGTGGCGATCCAGAACAGGTGGCTGGCGATCCGGTTCAGCTCCAGGTGGATCACCCGCAGGTACTGCGCCCGCGCCGGCACCTCCTCGTCCAGCAGCCGCTCGACGGCCATGCAGTAGGCCATCGCGTTGAAGTAGTAGGAGAGGTAGTCCATCCGCTCCACGAAGGTGATGGCCTTCCAGTACTGCTGGTCCTCGCAGCTCTTCTCGATACCGGTGTGCACGTAGCCGATGATCGGCTTGATGTCGCGCACCACCTCGCCCTCGAGGGTGGTCAGCAGGCGCAGCACCCCGTGCGTGGCGGGGTGGTGCGGGCCGATGTTGATCGTGAAGAGCTCCTCCGACTCGCTGACGTCGGACTCCATGACCGCGGCGGTCTCGGACACCGGCCGGTTCTCGAGCCGCTCCATCGACACGGAGCGCTCGCGCTCGCGGTACGGAACCTTCGTCGGGTCAGTCATACCAGCGCGGCAGCTTGTGCTCGTTGAAGGTGAACAGCACCGGCTCCCCGCCCATCGGGAAGTCGCGCCGCTGCGGGAAGCCCTCGTAGTCCTCGGGCATCAGGATGCGCCGGGGGTCCGGGTGGTCGTCGAAGATCACGCCGAACATGTCGTAGACCTCCCGCTCCTGGAAGTCCGCGGTGGGGTAGAGGTCGGTGACCGTGGGCAGGCGCGGATCCTCGGTGCTCACGCGCGTCTTCACGTTCAGGCGCTCGGCCCGCTCCATGGAGAGCAGCTGGTAGTGCACGCCCAGGCGCGGCTCCTCGGGCAGGTAGTCGCAGCCGTGCAGGCTGGACATGAGGGGCCAGGGCTCCTCGTCGCCGCCGTGCAGGTACTCGAGCACCGCGCGCACGTTCTGGGGGGCCACCTCGAGCGTCGCCTGCTCGCGGAAGAACCCGGTGCCCGCCACGGCCTCCTCGCCGAGCGCGTCGCGCACCCGCTGCGCGATCAGCTCGAGCCCCGTCGCGTCAGGCATCCGGCGCGGCCTCTTCGGTGCCGTATGCGTTGTAGCGCTCGCGCCAGCCGAGGCCGGGGTTCTTCGTGATCTTGTCCTGCAGCTTCATCACGCCGTACATGAGCGCCTCAGGGCGGGGCGGGCAGCCGGGCACGTACACGTCGACGGGCAGGAACTTGTCGGCCCCGGCGACCAGCGCGTAGTTGTTGAACATGCCGGCGCTCGAGGCGCAGGCGCCCATCGAGATCACCCACTTCGGCTCGAGCATCTGGTCGTAGATGCGGCGGATGACCGGCGCCATCTTGATCGACACGCGGCCGGACAGG
>JBBQRG010000134.1:0-3891 GCA_038215095.1 Solirubrobacterales bacterium
AGCCGAGATCTACATCGAGCGCCGCGGCTCGCGCTCGATCGTCGGCAACGTCTACAAGGGCAAGGTCGACAACGTCCTGCCCGGCCTCGAGGCCGCGTTCGTGGACATCGGGCTGGACAAGAACGGCTTCCTGCACGCGGATGACATCGTCATCCCGGGCGTGGAGGTCGCGCGCCGCGGGCGCTCCGGCCGCCAGCGCGGCAAGCGCATCACGGAGCTGTTGAAGCCCGGCCAGGAGATCCTGGTGCAGGCGGTCAAGGACCCGCTCAAGACGAAGGGGCCGCGGCTGTCGATGCAGCTCTCGATCGCCGGGCGCTACCTCGTGTACGTGCCCCAGGGCGAGGGGGTCGGCGTGTCGCGCCGGCTCGACACCAAGGAGCGCGACCGCGTGCGCAAGGCCGCCGCGAAGATCGACCTGCGCGAGGGCGGCGCCATTGTGCGCACCGCGGCGCAGGGCGCCAAGCGCGAGGACTTCGAGCGGGAGATCAAGTACCTGCACAAGCTCTACGACGTGCTCCAGCAGCGCGCCAAGGAGACCCAGGCGCCGGCGATGGTCTTCCAGGAGGCAGACCTGTCCGTGCGCGTGGCGCGCGACATCTTCTCCGGCGAGTTCGAGCGCGCGCTCGTGGACGACGAGAAGCAGCACCACAGGCTGCAGTCCTTCTTCAACCGCACGGCGCCCGAGCTGCTCGACCGGCTCGAGGTCTACACGGAGAAGAAGGAGGGGCTGTTCGAGCACTACGGCGTCGAGGACGCGATCCAGTCGACGCTGCACCGCCGCGTGGACCTGCCCTCCGGCGGCTACCTGATCATCGACTACGCCGAGGCGATGACGGTGATCGACGTGAACTCGGGCTCGTTCACCGGGCGCGGCAAGGGCGCGAAGCTCGAGGACACGATCACGCGGACCAACCTCGAGTCCGCCGACGAGGTGGTGCGCCAGCTGCGGCTGCGAGACATCGGCGGAATCATCGTCATCGACTTCATCGACATGTCGCGGGCACGCAACCGCGACACGGTGCTGAAGACGCTGCGCAAGGCGCTCGACGAGGACCGCACGAAGACCTACGTGGTGGAGATCTCACCGCTCGGGCTGGTGGAGATGACGCGCCAGAACGTGACCGAGGGCGTGCGCGAGATCCTCACCAAGACCTGCCCCACCTGCGACGGCGAGGGCGTGGTGCTGTCCGAGGAGACGGTGGCGATCGAGGCCGAGCGCTGGCTGCGCGAGGTCGCGTCGGAGCGCCCGGAGCCGCCGGCCTTCCTGATCCGCGTGAACGCAAGGGTGGCGGCGCTGCTGGTGGGCGCCCACGGCCGCCCCGGCCCGCTCCAGGAGATCGAGGAGGAGACCGGCAAGCGCTTCCACTTCGAGGGCTCCGAGGGGCTCCCGATCGACCACTTCGAGGTCGTGCTCGAGGGCTCGGCCGACGAGGTCGAGGAGCGCGCGCTGCCCTTCCGCGAGGGCGAGGAGGTGCTCGTCCAGATCGAAGAGCCGCATATGTACAACGAGGACGACGCGGTTGCGAAGCTCGACGGCTACGTCGTCTCGGTGGTCGGCGGCGGCTCGCTGATCGGCGAGCGCACGCTCGTGCGGATCGAGAAGGTCGGCCGCTCGGCGGCCTCGGCCTCGCTCGTGAACCCGCCCGAGAACGGCGGCTCGCGCCAGACGGCGCCCTCGGAGAGCGACTCCGATGGCGAGTCGCGGCCGCGCCGCCGCGGGCGCCGAGGCGGGCGCCGCCGCAAGAAGGCGCCGGCGACGGACTAGATCAGCGCCGCGGCGGCGGCCGTTGCGACGAGCGCGGTCGGCAGCCAGAGCTTGAAGTAGCGGCCGCGGGACACGCGCTCGCCGGCGCGGTCGAAGGCGAGCATCGTGGCTGCGGAGCCGTGCGGCGTGGCGAGCGCGCCCACGGACAGCCCCGCCAGCGCGGCGAAGGCCGGCAGCTGCGCCGTCCCGAGCACGCTGCCGAGCGCCACGCTCGCCGGCAGGTTGTTGGCGAGCGCGGCGAGCAGGCCGGCGGCGAGGGCGAACAGGACGAGGCCACCGCCCGGGCCACTGCCCGGCAGCGGAAACCGCAGCGCGCCGCCGAAGGCCTCGAACGCAAGCACGAACACCCCCACCTGCCCAAGAACCCGCCACGGCACGGCGAGCGAGGGAACCGGAAGCCGAAGCCCCTTCGCGGCCACGAAGAGGAGAAACGCCGGGCCGCACAGAGCCCACCACGGCCGGAGACCGAGCCACGGCGCCACTACCCCTGCGAGACCCGCCAGCCCGAGCGAGCCGGCGGACAACAGCTCAGCACGCGAGAGACGCCCACCCCGGTCAACCTCCACCCCTACCTGGCCTCGAAGCGCCCCTCGCTCCGCAAGGGCCACCGCCCCGACGCACACGAGCGTCGCCGCCAGCGCCGGCAGGACCAGGTGAGCGCTGAACTCCCGAGGCCCGAGCCCCAGCTCCTGCATGACGACAAGGTTCGTGGGATTCCCCTGCGGCACGGCGAGCGAGGACGCGTTGGCCGCGCCCACCGTCCCGAGCAGCAGCGGCCGCCTCAGCTCGGGCGCGCCGCGCGCCAAGGTGAGCACGAGCGGCACCATGAGCGTCACGGCGCCGTCGAGCGAGACCACGGCGGTCAGCCCGCAGCAGAGCAGGCACGCGAGCGCGAACAGCGCGCCGCGACGACCGCCAGCCGCGCGCAACAGCGAGGCCGCCGCGCGCTCCGCCAGCCCGGCCCCCTCGGCGAAGCGCGCCAGCCACACGGCGGCGGTGAGAAAGCCCGCCAGGGGGAGGAGTAGTCTCATGCCCGTCGCAAGCACGCTTAATAGTTAAGCAGACTTAACTCATGGCTTCCCCTCTCAAACAGCCCGCGCCGGCAGCGGCCCTTGCCCGCGTCGCCCCGCTCGTCACGCGCTGGACCGAGCGCCTCCTCGCCGAGCACGAGCCGCCGCTGACGCTGGCGCAGTACCTGGTGCTGGAGGCCCTGGCCCGAGGCCGGGCCTCCGGGGCCGACCTGGCGCGCCAGGCGGGGGTGTCACCCGCCGCCGTCTCCCAGCTCGTGGCCACGCTCGAGCGGGCAGCGCTGCTGGAGCGCGCCGGGGCTGTCCCGGACCGGCGCAGCCGCCCGCTCTCGCTGACCAAGGCGGGGGAGCGGGCGCTCGGATCGGCCCGGCGCATGCTCGACCAGCGCCTGTCGGAACCGTTGCGGGCGCTGCCGCGGCCCGAGGGAGATGCCTTGGCGCGCTCGTTGGAGGCCGTCGAGGCGCTGCTGCTGGGCACGGCGCCACCTGCCCGCAAGCGCCCGCCAGGCCCGCCAAAGCCGCCCGGGCGCCGTGGCTGAGCGCCCGACTGGACGAATGGCCGGGTGGCGGGGATCGGACATCGCACCTACGCTCGGCCTCATGTGGCAGGGGGCTACAGGATGATCGGCGAGTCGAGCGGCGTTCGCGCCTTTCTTCGAGCTGAGCCGTTTTCGCGGGGGCCGGTCGGGGTGGAGCTTCGAGAGATGCCTCCCACCACCGACCCGCGCTCCGGCAGGTCGCTGCTGGTGCCGCCCGTGGTGGTGCTCTGGTGGGAGGAGCGCCCGCTCGCCGTGCGCGTTCGCACGGTGGTCGCGCTCAGCACATTCCCGGCGAACGCTCGCCTGGCATCGGTGATCGAAGGCGACTGCCTCGCCGCCGGGCTCCCGGTGGAGCGCATGTGCGAGGCCGGGCTCTGGCGGCTGTTCGCGCGACCGCCCAGGCCGTGGTCGGCCAGCCGGCGCTGAGCCGCTAGAATCGCCCGCGGCGTCCCTCGACAGCTTCCTCGGGCGCCTTTCTTATGTACGCGATCGTCAAAGTGGGCGGCAAGCAATACCGCGTGGAGTCGGGCGACTCGCTCGTCGTCGACCGCATGTCCGC
>JBBQRG010000135.1:0-3859 GCA_038215095.1 Solirubrobacterales bacterium
CGAAGCTCGCCGTACTCCAACACGTAGTCGGAGCCGGACTCGTAGTTTCCGCGTCGGGCAGTGTCCATATAGGGATCCATCTCCCCCGAATCATCGGCTGGGGGCGTCGGCATCATAAGCTCGGTTCCTTCCCCGCCGGACACCCTGCAACACACCTTGCACAGTAAGGCCGCCCGACTAGTTTTCTCGCGGCTGGGCTTCAGTTGGCGTGGACCCGCCTTTGTCAGTGCTCGTCGTCGAGGACGACGACATCACGCGCTCGTTCCTCGCCGACAACCTCGCGGCGGACGGCTTCAAGGTGGCCACGGCCAGCGGGGCGGGGGAGGGGCTCCGCGCGATCGAGGTCCGCTCGCCCGGCCTCGTGGTGCTCGACCTGATGCTCGAGGACGGCAGCGGGCTCGAGCTGCTCGACCGGGTTCGGTCGGCCGACGGGCTGGCGTCCCGGATCGACCCCGAGTTGCCGGTGATCGTGGTGAGCGGCCGCAGCGGCGACGTGGACCGCGTGCGCAGCTTCGCTCGCGGCGCCGATGACCATCTCGCCAAGCCCTTCTACTACCAGGAGCTGCTCGCCCGGATCCGGGCTCTGCTGCGGCGGACGAGCGGGCGCGCGCAGCGCGGGGTGCTGAGGGTCGCGGAGCTCACCCTCGACCCTGAGACCCGCGACGTGCGGCTGGCGGGCGAACCGGTGGTGCTGGCGGCGAAGGAGTTCGCCCTGCTCCACGCGCTCGCCGAGCAGCCCACGCGCGTGTACGGGAAGAACGAGCTGCTGCGCGACGTGTGGGGCTACCTCTCGATGGGCAACACCCGCACGCTGGACGCGCACGCTTGCCGGCTGCGGAAGAAGCTGTCCGCCTCGCCGCGGCCCTGGGTGGTGAACGTGCGCGGCGTCGGCTACAAGCTCACGGAGTCGCTGTGAGCTGGGTACTGGCGGTGTGTGGCTGGTCGCTGGCAGGCCTGCTCTGGCTCGGGCGCCACCGCCGCGACGAGCTGGTGGCCGACGCCGAGCACGAGCTGCGCGGCCCGACGGCCGCGCTGGCGCTCGTCTGCGAGCGGATGCGGCGGCGGCCGGGCTCGGACACCTACGCGGCGATGGTCGAGTCGCAGCTCGTGAGGCTGCGGATCGCGCTCGACGACCTCGCCTCGGCACGGCAGGGGCGCCTTGGCGCGTCGCGCGCCGAGCCCCAGGAGCTCCAGCCGCTGGCGCTGGCGGCGGCGGGTGGGGTGGGGAGCACGGTGGACGCCGAGTGGGATGCCGGCGTGCCGCGCGTCGTGGCCGACAGGGGCCGGCTGGCCCAGGCGCTGGGCAACCTGCTGGCGAACGCGGACGAGCACGGTGACGGGCCGGTGGAGCTGCGTGGCCGGCGCGTGCCGGGCGCAGTACGGATCGAGGTGCGAAACCGGGCTCGCGAGCGGCGCCCGCCGGGGAAGGGCCGCGGCCGCGGCCTGCGCATCGCGCGATCCGCCGCGGCGGCCGGTGGCGGCCGGCTCGAATTTCGCCGCGACGAGGATGGCGTGGTCGCAGCGCTGGAGCTGCCCGTTGAGGAGTCCGGCCCGCGAGCCGACGCGGCGTGACCCCCAGGGTCCGGCGCCGCCGAGGGTTCCTCCTACTGGCGCTCTCGCTGGCGAGCGGCGCGCTGGCCGCCGCGCAGGTGAACGGCCACGTGAGCAGCGTCGAGCGCCGGGCCGGACCGATGGTGCCCGTCGCCGTGGCGGCGCACGACCTGCGCGCCGGAGCGCGGCTGAAGCCGGGGGATCTCGCGGTCAGGCGGGTGCCGGCCGGCTACGTCCCGCGCGGCACCCTTCCCTCCGCTTCGGAGGCGGTCGGAGGCAGGCTCGTCGCGCCACTTGCCGCGGGCGGCTACCTCACCGCCCAGCTGCTCGGAAGCGAGAGCACGGGTGGCGGCCGCCCGCTCCGCCGCGGCGAGCGCGCGCTCGAGGTGGCCGTCCGCGGCGGTCGCGCGCTCGACGCCGCGACGCCCGGCACGCGCGTGGACGTCGTGGTGTCCACGGAGCCCCGGGACGGGCCCGGCCGCACCTTCGTGGCCCTGCAAGGAGTGGAGCTGCTCGCGCTGCGCCCGCGTAGTCCCGGCCGTGACGCCGACAACGGAACGGCCCGTGCGGCCAGTGCGACGGCGACCCTTCGTGTGACCCTGAAGCAGGCCGTCTACCTCTCGGCCGCCGAGAACTTCGCCCGCGAGGTGCGCCTGCTGCCACGCCCGCCGGGCGATCGCCACCGCGGCGACCGCCCCGCGGTCAGCGCCGGGCAGTTATGAGCTCAGTCAAACCTCGAGCAGGTCCACGCCGCCGTCCGGGCGTCCAAGAAGCGCCCGCTGCGCCAGGCCCAGGAAGAGGCCGGTCTCGACCACGCCGGGCACGGTCGCGAGCGAGCGCGCCAGCAGGTCGATGTCCGCCTCGGCCGGGATGGGGGCATCCAGGATGAGGTGGCTCTCGTCGGTCAGGTAGGGCTCGCCGTCCTCGCGCAGGCGTAGCTCCGCCTCGGGCAGCAGCGGGAGCAGCCGCCGGCGCGTGTCGCGCCAGCCGAAGCGCACAACCTCGACGGGCAGCCGGGAGCTCTGGCCGAGCCGCTCCACGAGCTTGCGCGACTCGGCCACAACCACGAACCGCCGCGCCGCCGAGATCACGATCTTCTCGCGCAGCAGCGCCCCGCCGCCTCCCTTGATCAAGCGAAGCTCGCGGTCCAGCTCGTCAGCACCGTCGAGGGCCAGGTCGAGCTCGACCGTGCCGTCGAGCTCCAACAGCTCGATGCCCGCCTCCCGCGCGAGCAAGGCGGTGCGCTCGGAGGCGGCGACGGCCCGAAAGCCAGATTGCGAT
This sequence comes from Solirubrobacterales bacterium, assembly GCA_038215095.1. Lineage (GTDB taxonomy): Bacteria > Actinomycetota > Thermoleophilia > Solirubrobacterales > Thermoleophilaceae > DATACN01. Next base: position 2,833 of record JBBQRG010000135.1, read on the forward strand.
CCGAGCAGCTCGACCACGCGCCACACCGCCCGCCCGGACCCCAGCCCGATCGTCATCCCCGGCTCGACCAGCTCGGCCGCGGCCGAAGCCGCGGCGCCGCGTGCGACCTCCTGCTCGTCCGCCGCCACGCGCGGAGCATCGCACCCGGGGCGGCGGGCCCGCACCCGTCCGCCTTGGGGGCGCGGGGCGCGGGGCAACGCGGTGGACGCGGCCTGCCTTGGGGCGAGCGCCGAGAGCGCGATCGGTCTCCTTGGGGGCGCGGGGCAACGCGGTGCACGCGGCTTGCCTAGGAGCGAGCGCCGAGAGCGCGGACGTCTATTTATTTGCAGCTACAATTACTTACCTAACGTAAGTCATGGAGACCCACATGGAAAACCTGCTTCTCATCCCGGTCGACGATTCCGTCGTCTTCCCCAACATGTCCGTCACGCTCACGGTGGATGTGGGCGACGAGCAGCGTGTGCTGCTGGTCCCGCGCAACACCGAGGGCGACTACGCCAGCGTCGGAACCGTTGCCGAGGTCGCGGAGCACATGCGGCTGCCCGGCGGCGCCCATGCCGTGGCGCTGAGTGGCCTTCACAGGGCCAAGCTGGGCGCTGCCCAGACGGGCTCCGACGGCCAGCTTCGCGTAGAGGCGATCGAGTCGCCCGACGCCGAGCCGGTCGACGGCCGCACGCGTGAGCTGGAGCGCGAGTACCGCGCCGTAGTCGAGGAGATCCTCGAGCTGCGGGGCGACAGCGGCCGCGTTTCGGCCTTCATGCGCTCGATCAAGGAGCCCGGCACCCTGGCCGACACCTCCGGCTACTCACCCGACCTTCGCTACGAGCAGAAGGTCGAGCTGCTGGAGGAGCTCGACGTGACCGAGCGCCTGGCAAAGGCGCTCGCCATGCAGCGCGAGCGGCTCGCCGAGCTGCAGGTGCGCGAGCGCATCCGCGAGGACGTGCAGTCGGGCGCCGAGGCACAGCAGCGGGAGTACTTCCTGCGCAAGCAGATGGAGTCGATCCGCAAGGAGCTCGGCGACGACGAC
>JBBQRG010000136.1:0-3384 GCA_038215095.1 Solirubrobacterales bacterium
GCGGATCTTGTCGGTCTGGATCAGCGTGAGCGCCTCGAACAGCTCGTCGAGCGTGCCGAAGCCGCCCGGGAACACCACGAAGCCGCTGGCGTAGCGGACGAACATGACCTTGCGCGTGAAGAAGTAGTGGAAGGTCAGCCCAAGGTCCACGTACTCGTTCATGCCCTGCTCGAATGGCAGCTCGATGTTCAGGCCGATCGAAGGGGCGTTCGCCTCCTGCGCCCCGCGGTTCACGGCCTCCATAGTGCCCGGACCTCCGCCGGTGATGATGGCCAGGCCCTGCTCGCCGGCCAGCCGCGCGGTTTCGCGGGCCAGCTCGTACTCGGGGTGGTCGCGCGGCGTGCGCGCCGAGCCGAAGAAGGACGCCGCGGCGCCTATGTGGGCGAGCGCGTCGAAGCCCGTTCGCAGCTCCGCGGAGATCCGTTCGATGCGCGACTCGTCCGTGAGCGTCGAGCGAACGGCGCCCTCCTGGGCGGCGATGATCTCCTCGTCGGCGGTGCGCGGGCTGCGCGGTCCGTGGTCGGTCATCGCGCCGAGACTAGTCGGGCTCGGGGCGCCCTAGGCCGGCTGGGCCGGCGCGGGCTGCCTGCTCTGCGGCCGGGCGCGCCCGGCGCGGGCCGCGTTCTTGGAGGCGTAGAGCGCGTCGTCGGCCGAGCGCATCAGGTCGTCCATCGCTTCTCCGTCGCCGCCGGGGATCGCGATGCCGTAGCTCAGGCCCAGCGGCAGCTCGTCCGGCCCACGCTCGCAAAGCGAGTGGGCAATGCGGTCACCCAGGAGCTTGGCGCCCACGGCGTCCGAGCTGGGGAGCAGCACCGCGAACTCGTCGCCGCCGATGCGCGCGGCGAAGTCGGCGGCGCGCAGGGTGCGGCGCAGCACCGACGCGACCGCGCAGATGGCCTCGTCGCCGGCGGCGTGGCCGTAGCGGTCGTTGATCTCCTTGAGCCGGTCGAGGTCGGCCAGCAGCAGCGCGAAGTGGGTGCCGTAGCGGGCCGAGCGCGCGACCTCGCGGCGGTAGGCGTCCTCGAAGGCCAGGCGGTTGGCCAGGCCGGTCAGCGAGTCGGTGTGCGCCGCCGCTTGCAGGCTCGCCACCAGGCGTTCGACGCGCTCGCTCAACAGGCGCACCACCACGGCGGTGCCCACCACGAGCCCGACGGTGGTCAGCCAGCGGCTGGTGGCCACGTCACCGGGATTCACGATGGCCAGCACGACCGTGTAGCACGCGGCAACGAAGGCCACCTGGACGGCCGTGGACGCGCGACCGAGGTAGTAGGCCGCGTACAGCACGACCCAGAGGTAGTACATCTCGTCGCCGCCGGCCGCCCCGCCGTGTCGCTCGCCGTTCGACACGATCGCCAGCGAGATCAGCGCCGTGCCCAGCGCCACCACGAGCATGTAGGCCCAGTGGGGCATGCGCTCGCCCCACAGCACCAGGCTCAGCGCGATCGCGGTCGCGCCGCCCATCACGATGTCGAGGCCCAGCACGTCCACCTCGCGCTGGTGGGGAAAGATCAGGCCCAGCAGCGTGACGAATGCGGCCGCGCCGAACAGTGTCGCGCCGAAGCGCGCCATCTGGGTACGTCGTCGTTCTTGTTCCGGCGTTTCGGCGCCAGTCCGGCCCACACGTCTCTTATCGACCGGGAGGGCCGAGCGCTAGAGCGCGAGGGAAAGCGGCTGCTCGAGCAGCTCCCTGACGCGCGCGAGGAATTGGGCGCCGTCGGCGCCGTAGAGGATGCGGTGATCGCACACCAGCGTCAGCGTCATCTGGTCGAGTGCCACGATGCGGCCGCTGTCCTGGTCCACCGCCGGCCGCTTCTCCAGCGCGCCCACGGTGAGCAGCGCCGCCTGCGGCGTGTTGATGATCGCCGTGAACTCGCGGATGCCGTACATGCCGAGGTTCGACACCGTGAAGGTGCCGCCCGACAGCTCCGGCGGGGTGATCTTCTTGTCGCGCACCTTCTGGATCAGCCCGCGCGCGTCCTTTGAGATCTGGCCGAGCGACTTGCGGTCGGCCTCGAAGATCGTGGGCACCACCAGCGTGTCCTGCGCCGCGACGGCCACGCCCACGTTCACGCTCGAATAGAGCTCGAACTTGCCGTCGCGGTAGGCGCCGTTCACGCGCGGGTGCTCGGTCAGCGCCATGGCGGACGCCTTGACGACCATGTCGTTGTACGAGGGCGCCGACTCGGTGACGTCCTTGAGGCGCTTGCGCAGCTCGACGGCGCCGGTCATGTCCAAGTCGAGCGAAAGAGCAAAGTCCGGCGCTGTGGCCTTCGACTCGGCCATCCGCCGCGTAACGGTCTGCTGCAGCCGGGTCAGCTCCTGGTACTCGACCTCGCCCTTGGCACCGGCCTCGCCACGCTGAGGCTCCTCACTGCCCGCTGCCCGCTGCCCGCTGTCCGCCTCGTCCTCAGCCGGCTCCTCTTCCTTGCCGGCACCATCCGTGCCCTCCGCGGCAGCCTCAACATCAGCCTTGACGATCCTTCCTCCCGGCCCGCTGCCCTCCAGCGCCTTGATCTCCACGCCCAGCTCGCGCGCCATCCGCCGCGCCACCGGCGAAGCCTTCACGCGCCCGTCGCCGTCGCCTGCCCCGTTGTCGCTGGACGGCCGCTCCTCGGTGGCGGTGGCGGTGGCGGTCTCCTTCTCGTCCTGATCCGCCTCCTCGCGCTCGGCGTCCTCGCCGGCACCCTCCTCCCCGGGGGTGCCGGCTCGGTCGCCCTCTCCCTCAGGAGCCTCATCGCCGCCGTCTTCCTCGGCGGCTTCGTCTTCAGAACCCTCGTCAGCGTCAGAACCCTCGGACTCTGCACTCTGCCCACTGCCCGCTGCCTCTTCCGCATCCCCGATCCGAGCAATCACCTCACCAATGGCAAGCGTCTCGCCCTCCTCCGCCACGATCTCCACGAGCGTGCCGTCGGTGTCGGCCTCGTAGGTCATGTTGGCCTTGTCGGTCTCGATCTCCACGAGCTCCTGGCCGCGCTCGACCTCGTCTCCCTGCGACACGAGCCACTTCAGGATCGTGCCCTCCTCCATCGAGTCGGACAGGCGCGGCATCGTCACCTCGCTGGCCATCAGATGTCCCTGAAGGTGGCGATGGCCGCGTGGATCACGTGCTCCTCGTGCGGGAAGGCGGCCTGCTCGAGCGGCTTCGAGTAGGGCATCGGCACGTCGGCGCCGGTCACGCGCTGGATCGGCGCGTCGAGGTAGTCGAAGGCCTGCTCCTGGATCAGCGCGGACATGTTCGCGCCAACGCCGCCGTGCGGCCAGCCCTCCTCGACGATCACGGCGCGGTTGGTCTTCTTGACCGACTCGAGGATCGTGTCGAGGTCGAGCGGGCGCAGCGTGCGCGGGTCGATCACCTCGGCCTCGATCTCGTGCTCGTCGGCCAGC
>JBBQRG010000137.1:0-3319 GCA_038215095.1 Solirubrobacterales bacterium
CGGGGCGAGCAACCGTCTCATGGGCCGCTCCGAAGAGTAGGGCTAGAATCGCCCGCGGCTCACGCCACGCGGACGTAGCTCAGTTGGTAGAGCGTCGGCTTCCCAAGCCGAAGGTCGCGGGTTCGAGGCCCGTCGTCCGCTTCAGGCCCGCCGGCGCCGCTCGAGGAGCCGCGTCTGGGCTTCTTCGCTGAGGTAGCCGGTCGCGTAGACGGTTTGGGCGGCCAGCACGAGTACTGCGTTGGCGATTCGCTGGCGGGCGCTGCCTACTGTGACAGCGGCCCTGACCATGTCGGCGTAGAAGCTCGGCGATACGTGCTCGCGGGGGCTCCCGCGGCGCCGGCGCGCCCGCCGGTAGTGGGACGCTCCGCGGCCGTAGTTGTACTGCTGGCGCGCCAGGGTCTTGAGCGTCATGCGGTGGAAGTGCGTGACCACGGCGTCCGGCGCGTAGACCAGCGAACGCCCGGCGCCGTTCCAGCGATCGCAGAAGTCGCGGTCCTCGGCGGCCGCAAGGGGGAACGAGGGATCGAAGCCGCCGAGCTCGTGGTACCGCTGCGCCGCCACGGCGAGGTTGTTCGTCGTCAGGAAGGTCGCGGAGCGCGAGTCGCCGTTGTAGTGCCGGTAGACCGCATCGATGATCCGCTGGCTGGCGTCCGAGTAGCGGTTGTCGGGAAGCCCGTTCACCGTCATACCGCCCACGAGCGCGCCCGGCGCCTCGTTGAGTGATTCCTCCAGTGCCGACAGCCAGCCCTTGGAGGGGGCGCAATCGTCGTCAGTGAAGGCCAGGAACTTCCCCCGCGCCCGCGCCGCGCCGGTGTTCCGCGCCACGGCCGGTCCGGCGGGCGGCTGCGCGATCACGCGAAGCGGAATGTCCGCGTGGCGCCTTTGGAGGCCTTCGGCCTCCTCGCTGCTGCCGCCGTCCAGGACAACGACGGCCTCCCATCGCTCGGGCGGATATTCGAGCTCGGCCACCGCTTCCAGGGCGGCCGTCAGCTGCGCGGGACGATCACGAGTGGGTATCACCACCGAGAAGTGGATCTCGCTGTCCGCCGCGTCCATGCCCCAAAGCAACGCCGCCCGCCACCCAAAACGCACTCGCCGGCGAGCAAGTGGATGACCCGCGTGACCGTTGTCTGGGTGCATGGCCGAGCCGCTCATCATCAATCTGGCGCCGACCGGAATGGTCCCTACCAAGGAGATCACCCCGCACGTGCCCCTGAGCTGCGAGGAGATCCTCGACCAGGTCGCCTCCTGCCACGAGGCCGGCGTGTCGGTCGTCCACGTGCACGCGCGCGACCCCGAGGGCAGGCCCACGCATCACGCGGAGCACTTCGCTCCGATCGTCGAGGGCATCCGCGAGATCGACCCGGAGCTCGTGGTCTGCGTGACGTGCTCCGGGCGCTATGTCAGCGACGTGGCGGCCCGGGCGGAGGTGCTCGGGCTCGAAGGCGACGCCAGGCCCGACATGGCGTCGCTCACTTTGGGATCGAACAACTTCCCGAGCCAGGCATCGGTGAACGGGCCGCTCGAGATACGGCAGCTTGCCGAGGCGATGAAGGAGCGTGGGGTGAAGCCCGAGCTCGAGGCGTTCGAGCCGGGGATGGTGGCCTTTGCGGCCCGGCTGGTGGCCGAGGGCGTGCTCGAGACGCCGTGCTACCTCAACATCCTGCTCGGGAACCTGGGCACCGCGCCGCTCTCGCCGGGGATGCTCGGCGCCTTCCTGGCCCTCGTGCCCGACGACTGGACCTGGGCCCTCGCGGGCATGGGGCGCTACCAGCTTGACGCGAACCTGATGGCGGTTGCGGCGGGTGGACACGTGCGCGTGGGCCTCGAGGACAACGTGTGGTGGGACCGCGAGCGCACCGAGCTGGCCACCAACCGCGGACTCGTCGACCGGATCGCGGCCGCGGCCGAGCTGGCCGAGCGGCCGCTGGCCACGCCAGCCGAGGCCCGGCAGCGGCTCGGGCTCGGAAGCCGCGCGCAAGCGGCGCGCGCATGATGAAGGCGATAGAGAGCGAGGAGGCGGCGGGTGGCACGCATCCGGTGGCGGCAATCCCGTTCAGCCGCCCCGCGCGGGCCGGCGCCGGCCTGCGCTACGTCGAGGAGGCCATGGCGGCCGGCGGCCTCGGTTCCGGCGGCGAGCTGGGACGGCGCTGCGCCGCTTGGCTCGAGCGCCACACCGGCTCGCCGCGGGCGTTCCTGACCCCGTCCTGCACGCACTCGCTGGAGATGGCGGCGCTGCTGGCCGGAGTGGGCCCCGGCGACGAGGTGATCATGCCCTCCTACACGTTCTTCTCGACCGCCACGGCCGTCGCGATGCGCGGGGCCACGCCGGTCTTCGTGGACGTCCGCGAGGACACGCTGAACCTCGACGAGCGACTCGTCGAGCAGGCCGTCACGCCGGCGACCAGGGCGATCGTGCCGGTCCACTACGCCGGCGTGGCCTGCGAGATGGACTCGATACTCGACATCGCCGCCCGCAACCGGCTGGTTGTGATCGAGGACGCGGCCCACGGTGTCATGGCCAGGTATCGCGATCGGGCGCTGGGAACGATGGGCCAGTTCGGATGCCTGTCCTTCGACGAGCAGAAGAACCTCAGCTGCGGAGAGGGAGGCGCGCTGCTCGTTGACGACCCTGAGGCGTCCGAGCGGGGCGACGTGGTCGCGCACAAGGGCTCGACCCGGACCGCCTTCCTCCGCGGCGATGCCGGCGAGTACACGTGGGTGGACCTTGGCTCGTCCTGGTCGGCGAGCGAGCTGGCGGCGGGAGCGCTGCTGGCCCAGCTCGAGGACGCCGAAGCCATCACCGCACGCCGCATGCGTGTCTGGCGCTCCTATCACGCGGCTTTCGAGGCGGCAGAGCGCTCGGGCCGCGCGCGGAGGCCCGTCGTGCCCGAGCACTGCCACCACAACGGGCATATCTACTTCCTGCTGCTCCCCACGCCTGAGCGGCGGGGCGAGCTGATCGCGACACTGGCGCGCGAGGGCATCACCGCGCAGGGGCACTACACGCCGCTTCACTCCTCGCCGGCAGGGCGGCGCCACGGCCGAGCCCACGGGGAGCTGCCCGTGACCGGGCGGGTGGCGGAGACGCTGGTGCGGCTCCCGATCTGGTCAGACCTCCGCGAGGCGGACGTCGACAGGGTCGTGGAGGCGGTGAACAGGGCGCTTCGCTGAGGCGACTGGCTCCGGTGACGGCGAGCATCTACGTTTACCAGCGCCTCCTGCCGGTGCACAAGGGACGGCGCGACGAGGTCACCAAGCTGCTCGAAGCGGCGGGACGGGCCACCGTGCAGGTGGAGGACGGTCCACTGCGCGCCGG
>JBBQRG010000138.1:0-3266 GCA_038215095.1 Solirubrobacterales bacterium
TGCAGGCTGCCTGCGCGACCGGCGTGCGCGACGGCATGGTCGTCTCGACCGTCAGCGACCGTGCGCGCGAGGCCCAGGAAGCGGTCCTCGAGTTCCTGCTCGTGAACCACCCGCTCGACTGCCCGGTCTGCGACAAGGGCGGCGAGTGCCCGCTTCAGGACATCTCGTTCGGGTGGGGCGCCGGGCGCTCCCGCTACATCGAGCCCAAGCGCCACTACAAGAAGCCGCTCGAGCTGTCGCCGCTCGTGGCGATCGACCGCGAGCGCTGCATCCTCTGCTTCCGCTGCGTGCGCTTCTCCCAGGAGGTCGCCGAGGACTACCAGCTGGTCTGCCTCGAGCGCGGCGACCACACCTTCGTCGGCACCCACGACGGCCGCCCGTACGTCGCGCCGTTCAGCGGCAACATCATCGAGCTCTGCCCGGTGGGCGCCCTCACGTCCACGGCCTACCGCTTCCGCGCGCGGCCCTGGGACGTCGAGGAGGCGGGCTCGGTCTGCACGCTCTGCCCGAGCCAGTGCAACGTGAAGTTCACGGTCCGCGACGACACGCGCGTGGTGCGCGTGCTCGCGCGCGACAACGCCGAGGTCGATGACGGCTGGCTCTGCGACAAGGGCCGCTTCGGCTACCAGGCGATCCACTCACCCGAGCGCATCACCGCCCCGATGGTGAGCGACGGCGGCGTACTGCGCGAGGTCTCCTGGGAGCGCGCGCTCGACGAGGCCGCGAGCGCGCTCAAGCGGTCCGGCGAGCGAACCGCCGCGCTGGTGGGAGGCCAGACCACCAACGAGGAGGGCTTTCTCGTCCAGCACCTGATGCGCGAGGTGCTGGGCTCGCCGCACGTGGACTCGCGCCCGGGCGGCGCGCTCGACGCCGGCCAGGCCCGCCTGCTCGCGCGCCCCGACCTGTCCGCGCGCGTGTCTGACATCGACCACGCCGGAGCGGTGCTCGTGATCGACACCGAGCTCGTGGACGAGTCGCCGATCGTGGACCTGCGCGTGCGCAAGGCGGTGCGCCGCAACGCCGCCAAGCTGATCGTGGCCTCCAGCCGCCCCTCCACGCTCGACCCCAACGCCGCGGCGACTCTGCGCTTCGCCCCCGGCGGCGTCGAGGGCGTCCTCGGCCGGCTGGCCGCGGCGCTCGACTCCCCGCGCGCGCGTGGTGAAAGCGACGGCGGGCCGGACGGCCTGGACGCCGCGGCCGCGCTGCTGCGCGACGCCGACGACGTGGTGGTGATCTGGGGCGAGCGTGTCTCGCACGGCGGCCGCGGGCGCCAGGCCGTGGAGGCGCTCATCGCCCTCGCCGGCGCACTCGGGCTGGCCGACCGCCCGGAGTCCGGCCTGATCGAGATTCCCGCCGGCGCCAACGGCCGCGGGCTGCGGGAGGTCGGCTGCCTGCCGAACGCCGGCCCCGGGCTGGCGGACATCGAGGCGCCGGGCATGGGCACCGCCGACGTGCGCGACGCCCTCGGCGACGGGCTGTCTGCGCTGCTGCTGGTGCACATCGACCCCGAGCGCGAGCTGAGCGGGGGCTGGGAGGCCGCGCTCGAGCGCGCCGGCTCGGTGATCGCCTTTGCCGACTTCACGGGCGACGTGATGGCCGAGCACGCCGACGTGATCTTCCCGACGGCGTCCTACGCCGAGAAGGAGGGCACCGTGACGCACCCGGACGGCCGCCTCCAGCGCGTGCGCCAGGCGATCGGCCACCCCCACGAGGTCCACCCCGAGTGGCAGGTCCTGGTGGAGCTGTGCGCGCGCCTCGATGCGCCGCTCGACGCCCACACCGCGCCGATGGTCACAGAGCTCGTGGCCGCGGCGGTGCCCTTCTACGGGGGACTGACGCTCGACGAGATCGGCGGCAAGGGCCTGCGCTGGCAGGAGCGCGACGCGGCGTCCGCGCTGCCCGCCGAGGAGCCTTCGGACGAGCCGCTCGAGGACGCGCCGGACGTGCCGAGCGACGGCCTGCGGCTCGAGTCCGCCCCCTCGCTCTGGACCGGGCACGTGACCGAGAACGCGCCTGCGCTGCGCTTCCTCGCCATCGGCCCGCGCGCCGAGCTCTCGCCCGACGACGCCCGCCACCTCGAGGTGCGTTCCGGCGACGACGTGCTGCTGGCCGTGAACGGCGACCGCGTGCGCGCCACGGCCACCGTGCGCTCGGCGATTCCGCCGGGCAGCGTCTTCTTGGCGCCCGGGATGCTCGAGCCCGGCGCGGTGGAGGTCACCAAGGCGTGAGTGGCGTCGAGAGCCCGCTCGTCCTGATCGTGAAGTCGATCGTGATCTTCCTCCTGATCCTGCAGGGCATCCCGCTGATCCTGCTGGCCGAGCGCAAGCTGCTGGGGCGCTTCCAGTCGCGCATCGGGCCCAACCGCGTCGGCCCGAAGGGCCTGCTGCAGCCGCTCGCCGACGTGCTCAAGCTGCTCTCCAAGGAGCAGTCCACACCCGAGACGGCGGTGCCGTGGATGATGGCCATCGCGCCCGTGATCTCGATCGTGACCGCGGTGGCCACGCTGGCGATCATCCCGTTCGGGCCCCCCGGCGCCTGGGGCGGCAGCTTCGGCCTGTACGGCATGGACGTGCCGATCGGACTGCTCTACTTCTTGGCCTTCGGCTCGCTGGGCTTCTACGGGCTCGTGCTGGGCGGCTGGGCGTCCGGATCGAAGTACTCCTTCCTCGGGGCCATGCGGTCCGCCGCGCAGCTGATCTCCTACGAGGTCGCGCTCGGGCTGTCGCTGCTCGGCGTGGCGATGACCGCGCACTCGCTCTCGATCGTCTCCATCGTCGAGCACCAGGGCGGCATGTGGTTCGTGGTGCCCCAGTTCGTGGGCTTCCTGATCTTCCTGGCGGCCGGCTTCGCTGAGACCTCACGCGCGCCGTTCGACCTGCCGGAGTCCGACGCCGAGCTGGTGTCGGGCTACAACACGGAGTTCGGCGGCATGCGCTTCGGCTCGTTCTTCATGGCCGAGTACATCGAGGTGGTGATCATCAGCGGCATCGCAGCGTCCTGCTTCCTCGGCGGCTGGCATGGGCCGGGACCGGCGGCGCTCGGGCCGCTGTGGATGACGCTCAAGCTGCTCCTCTTCGTCTTCCTGTTCATCTGGATCAGGGCCACGCTGCCGCGGCTGCGCTACGACCAACTGATGTCGTTCGGCTGGAAGGTGCTGCTGCCGCTGGCGACGCTGAACGTGCTCGTGACCGCAATCGTCTTGGTGGTGACCTGAGAGAAATGGCCTGGGATCCCGGCGACGACGTGATCGAGGTGCAGCGCGGGCC
>JBBQRG010000139.1:0-3125 GCA_038215095.1 Solirubrobacterales bacterium
GCATGACCCAGAGCCGCGCAACCAATCGATCGAGGAGAAGCTCATGACAGGACGGCTGCATGACAAAGTGGCGCTCATCACCGGATCGGACTCCGGGATCGGGCAGGCCACGGCGATCGCGTTCGCCAAGGAGGGCGCGGACGTGGTGGTGCACTACCTCGAGGACGAAGAGGGCGCCGGCCACACCCGCCGCGCCGTGGAGAGCGCTGGCCGGCCCGCGATCGTCGTGCAGGCGGACATCACGGACGAGCCACAGGTCGAAGCTCTCTTCGGCGCGGCGATCGACGCCTTCGGAACCGTTGACATTCTGATGAACAACGCCGGCGTGGACGCGTCGGGGGCGGAGGTGGCGGATCTCGCCACCGAGGTGTTCGACAAGGGGATCAAGGCCAACCTGTACGGCGCTTTCTTCTGCTGCCGGCGCTACATCCAGCTGCGAAAGCAGAACGGGGGTCAGGGGGGCAAGATCATCAACGTGACCTCGGTGCATCAGGAGATACCGAACGCCGGCGGCGCCGACTACGACTGCTCGAAGGGCGCGCTGCGCAACCTCACCCACGTGCTCGCTCTCGAGCTGGCACCGCTCCGGATCAACGTGAACAACCTCGGCCCCGGGATGGTGCTCACGCCGTTCAACCAGGCCGCCATCGACGACCCGGCACTCCTCGACGAGCAGGTCCAGAGCATCCCGTGGGGGCGAGCTGCCCAGCCGGAGGAGATCGCCCGTCTGGCGGTTTTCCTCGCTTCTCCCGACAGCGACTACGTGACCGGCTCGACGTACTTCATGGACGGCGGACTGATGCAGAACGTCGGCCAGGGCGCATGATCGGTCGCGAGCCGAGCAAGATCTGGCAGGACAGCCTCGAGGACGGCCAGCGCCGCCTGGAGCGGTCCGCAAAGGTCCTCGCCGCGACCGGCCTGCTCGGTGGCTTTCATGTCGACCTCGCTCGCAACACATCCGTCGCGGTCGTGGGCAACGTGGCCGGCGGGGTGCTCCTGGTTGCCTTCGTCCGCAGCATCCAGGCGGGAGCCGAGTGACAACCGACCTGCGCAAGATCACGCATGCCGCCGAAAGCTCGCCCGGCTCGTCGCCGGACGACATGCCGATGGAGATGCATCAGCTGCGCAAGCGGCTGCTCCAAGTCGTGGCGCTGCTCGTGGTCGCCGTGTTGGTGTTCATGCTCGTGCCAGGCCTCGGCGAAGTGCGGAAGCGCCTCGAGTCGGCTTCGCCGGAGTGGCTGGCGCTGGCGGCCGGGCTGGAGGTGCTGTCTGGCCTGGCATACGTAGTCGCCTTCCGTGCGGCGTTTTGCGCGAGTATGAGTTGGCGTATGAGCTACCGGATCGGCATGTCGGAGCTCGGCGCCGCAGCGGTGCTTCCGGCCGGAGGCGCCGGCGGCCTGGCCCTAGGCGCCTGGGCACTGCGGCGAAGCGGCCTGCCGCTCGAGCGCGTCGCCCGCCGCACGGTCGCCTTCTTCCTGATCACGAGCGCGATCAACTTCGTTGCCGTGATCCTCGTCGGCCTCGCGCTCGCGCTGGGACTCGTGGAAGGGACCGGCAAGCTGCTGTTGACCGTGGGGCCCGTGGTGCTTTCAGCGGGCGCCATCCTGCTCACCGTGGCCGCGCCACGACTGACCGACCGACTGGTCCCTCGCTGGTCCGAGTCCGGCCGGTCGAAGTGGCTGCGCAGGCTGGCACGCGTGCTCGACGCCACGGGCGACGGGATCGGCGAGGCGGTGGTGCTGCTCCGCGCCGGCGACACACGACTCCTCGTTGGGGCGATCGGCTATCTCGCGTTCGACGTCGCGGTGCTGTCAGCCTGCTTCGGCGCCTTCGGCGCCGCCCCGCCGATCGCGAGCCTCCTGCTCGCGTACCTCATGGGCCAGCTGGGCGGTCTGATCCCAGTACCCGGCGGGATCGGGGGAACGGAGATCGGACTGGTCGGAGCGCTCGTGCTGTACGGCACCCCCGCCGCCACCGCGACCGCCGCCGTCCTGGCCTATCGAGCGATTCTGCTGCTGGTACCGGCAGTCCTGGGAGGCTGGGCGTTCATCCAACTGAAGCGAAGCCTGCGCGACGAGGCGGCGGCGCGGATCCCGTGCGCCGACGACGACCTTCCCGCGCCCGAGGCAGTCGCGCTGCAGAAGGGCTAAATGGCCGCTATCGACGACTACGGGTTCCTGTCCGACTGTCATTCGGCCGCCCTCGTCGATCGCGCGGGCTCGGTTGACTGGTGGTGCGTGCCGCGCTTCGACTCCCCTTCGGTGTTCGGACGCCTCCTGGGGGCCGACGCCGGCCACTGGGCGCTGTCCCCTACAGCGCCCTTCGAGGTCGAGCGCAAGTACGTGCCGCGCACGCTGGTGATACGGACGGTGTTCACCACCTCGGGCGGCCAGGTGGCGGTTCTCGACGCCCTTGCTCTCGAGACCGGGGCCCGCGGTCATGAGATCGGCCTGCGCAGTCCTCATCTCCTGCTGCGCCGCATCGAGGGGATCCGCGGCGCCGTTCAGATGGAGACCGAGTTCGCGCCGCGCATGGAGTACGGACTGACCGTGCCCCACGTCGCCGGCGGTGCGGACGGAATGGTGGCGCGGGGCGGCCCGGTGCGCCTGGCTCTCGCCGCGCCGGTCGAGCTTACGCCGGGGCCTGGCTACGCCACCGGCCGCTTCACCGTCCGTGCCGGTGAGCGCATGGACTTCCGGCTTCAGTTCGCGCCGTCCAGAGAGGTGGCGAGCCCGGCCGATCCGGGAGAGCAGGCCACCCTCGAGGGGACGATCGCCGGCTGGAAGTCGTGGACAGAGCTGCACGACAGCTACGAGGGCCGCCACGCCGAGGCGGTGCGCCGCAGCTCGCTGGTGCTGCAAGGCCTCACCTTCCAGCCCTCCGGTGCCGTGGTGGCGGCGGCGACGACGTCGCTCCCCGAGAAGATTGGCGAGGACCTCAACTTCGACTACCGCTACGCGTGGCTGCGCGATCTCAGCCTGACCATTCGCTCGCTGTGGATCGCGGCCTGTCCCGACGAGGCCAACCGGCTATTCCGGTGGATCGCGGACGCCAGCGGTCATCTCGGCGACGGTCGCGTGCAGATCATGTACGGCGTGGAGGGCGAGCGCAACCTCGCCGAGCAC
>JBBQRG010000140.1:0-3073 GCA_038215095.1 Solirubrobacterales bacterium
CGCGACATCATCTTCCTCTGGGTCGCGCGCATGGTGATGATGGGCATCGAGTTCACCGGCGAGGTGCCGTTCACCGACGTGCCGATCAACTCGATCATCCAGGCGCCCGACGGGCGGCGCATGTCGAAGTCGCTGGGCACCGGCATCGACCCGCTCGAGGAGATCGGCGAGCACGGCGCCGACGCGCTGCGCTTCGGCCTCTTGGCGATGGCCTCGACCCAGGACGTGCGCTACTCGCCCCAGCGCGTGAAGCAGGGCCGCGACCTGGCGAACAAGCTCTGGAACGCTTCGCGGCTGATTCTGCTGGGGGTCGACGAGGACGCCGAGCCCTCCGCCGCCGCGGCGGAGACCGTGGAGGACCGCTGGATCGTGTCGCGCCTGGAGCGCACCACGCGGCGGGTCAGCGAGCTGCTCGACGGCTTTCGCTACTCGCCTGCCGTGCTCGAGCTGTACGAGGTGTTCTGGTCCGAGCTGTGCGACTGGTACCTGGAGCTGGCGAAGCCGCGCCTGTACGGCGACGACAAGGCGGCGGTCTCAGGCGTGCTGCTGCATTCGCTCGAGCGCATCCTGCGGCTGCTGCACCCGGTCATGCCGTTCGTGACCGAGGAGGTCTGGTCGCACCTGCCCGGTGAGCGCGGCCTGCTGGCTGCAGCGGACTGGCCTCAACCCGACGACTCGCTGATCGACGAGGAGGCCGAGGCCGCGCTCGGGCGCGTGATCGAGGTGGTCTCGGACCTGCGCCGCTACCGCGACGAGGTGGGGGCGAAGGCTTCCGTGGCCATTCCCGCACGGCTGGCAGCCGAGGGCTACGACGCGGCCACAGCCGAGCAGATCGCGCGGCTGTCGCGCTTCGAGCTCGGCGTCGTCGGCGGCGATGGCGACGGCGACGTGTTCGCCACGCTGCCGATCCCCGGCGGCGCGGTGCAAGTGCTGCGCTCCGACGCCTTCGACCCGGCCGCGGCCGAGCAGCGGCTGGCGGCGAGGCGCGAGCAGCTGCGCGGCGAGATCGAGCGGGGCGAGAAGAAGCTCTCCAACGAGCGCTTCGTGGAGCGGGCGCCCGCCGAGGTGGTGGCGGAGGAGCGCGAGAAGCTCGAGGGCTACCGCCACGCTCTCGAGCGCCTGGGCTCGTGACCTTCCGGCAGGCCGAGGAGTACCTGCTCTCGCTCGAGCTGTTCGGCATGCGCTTCGGCCTGGACCGCATGCACAAGCTGATGACGGTGCTGGGGCTGCCGCAGCGGCGCTTCGCCTCGATCCACGTGGTGGGCACCAACGGCAAGTCCTCCACCGTGCGCTTGCTGGCCGCGATCCTCGAGCGCCACGGCCTGGCCACCGGCAGCTACACCTCGCCGCACCTGGGCTCGTTCCGCGAGCGCATCGCGGTGGGGGAGCAGCCCGTGTCCGAGGAGGCCTTCGCGGCCGCGGTGGCCCGCGCCGCGCACGCCGCCGAGATGGTGGACCGCACCGCGGAGCCCGACGACCGAGTGACCCAGTTCGAGGCGCTTACCGCCGCCGCCTACCACGAGCTCGCGCGCAGCGGCGTGGAGGTGGCCGTTGTCGAGGCCGGCCTGGGCGGCCGCTTCGACGCCACCACCGTGATCCCGTCGAAGGTCCAGGTGATCACGAACGTGGGCCTCGAGCACACGCGCTGGCTGGGGCCGACGGTGGCTCACATCGCGGAGGAGAAGCTCGCCGTCGTGCGCGACCACGCGACGCTCGTCGCCGGACGGCTCGACCCGGATGCCCATGCGATCGCCGAGCGGGTCGTGGCGGAGCGGTCGGCGCGACTGGTGGAGCCCGACCTCGAGGCAGCGAGCGCGCTGCGCCTGCGTGCGGGGGGCGCCTTCCAGCGCCGCAACTTCGCGCTGGCGGCGGCGGCCGCCGAGGCCTTCCTGGAGCGGCCGCTCGAGCGCGAGGCCCTGGAGAGCGCCGCGGCCGAGACGCGCATCCCCGGCCGCCTCGACGTGGTCGGCGAGCGGCCGCTGGTGGTGCACGACGGCGCACACAACCCCTCGGGCGCGCACGCGCTCGCCGAGTCGGTGGGGGACGTGATGGGCGAGCGGCGCCCACGGGTTGGGGTGATCGGCGTGCTCGAGGACAAGGACGCGGCCGGCATGCTGCGCGAGCTGCTGCCGGAGCTCGACCACGTGGTCTTCACCCGCTCGGTGAACCCGCGCTCGCTGTCGCCGGCCACGCTGGAGTCGCTCGCCACGCAGCTCGGCGGCCCCGAGTCGAGCGTGGTGTCGGACCCGGGCCGGGCGGTGGAGGCGGCGAGGCAGCTCGCGGGCCCTGACGGCGCCGTGCTGGTGACGGGCTCGATCTACCTGATCGCGGACCTGGTGCGGGGTGGCGCGGCTACCCGCGCGTCAAGTCTGTAGCACCTGTAAGGATTGCCCACGTGGACGGAGACGGACCGCGCTTCGGCGCGATGATCGGCCTCGTGGCCGTTGTGGTGGCGGCCGTGATCCTGGTGTTCTTCGGGATCGGCTACACGCTGGGCCGGCTTTTCCTGTGACCCCCCAGGCTAATATCGCCACCGCATGAGCCTCCTCGCCGTCTTCGGCATAACGAATGACGCGCTGAACCTGGCCGTCAACCTGCTGCTGCTGTTCCTGGTGGTGCTCTGGCTGGCGCTGGTGTTCTGGACCTACATGGACGCCCACAGGCGCATCGCGGACCCGATGCTGGTCGCCTGCGCCACGGCCGCGTCGCTGTTCCCCTTCATCGGCACGATCGTCTACATGATCGTTCGCCCGCCCGAGTATCTGGAGGACGTGCGCGAGCGCGAGCTCGAGATCGCCGCGGCCGAGGCGCGCCTTGCCAGCATCGAGCAGCTCGGCTGCCCGCACTGCGGCTTCGAGATCGAGAAGTCGTTCCTGCGCTGCCCGAGCTGCTTGCGGAAGCTCAAGGAGCCCTGCAACGTCTGCGCGCGGCCGCTCGACCCGCGCTGGAAGATCTGCCCCTACTGCGAGGCGGAGGTCGGTGGCGCCGCCCCCGCCGGCCGCTCGACCGACGCCGCCCGCCGCGCGCGCCCGCGCCGCGCCGCGCGACCACCCGAGGCCGCGGGCGAGGCCCC
>JBBQRG010000141.1:0-3002 GCA_038215095.1 Solirubrobacterales bacterium
CTGATCATGCTCGACCGCGAGCACCTCGGCCTGCTCGACGTGAGCGCGCGGCGCAACGCCTTCGGGCGCCAGGTGCAGAGCTTCGAGGCCGACCTGGAGCTGGACGGCGCGAACATACGAGCGGTGTTCATCCGCGCGCCCTGGGTAGACGAGCACGGCGACGGGGTGGAGGTCCTGGCCGAGGTCGACGGCCACCCGGTCGCGGTCAGGCAGGGCAACATCACTGGTGTGGCCTTCCATCCCGAGCTGAGCGGCGAGCAGAGCCTGCACCGCTGGCTGGTTGAGAGCGCGAACGGAAAGGAACCAACTTGAGAGACCCGCGCGTAGAGGCGCTGGCAGCGATTCTGGTGCGCTACTCGACCCAGGTCGAGAAGGGCGACGTGTGCGTGATCCAGGCGAGCACGGCCGCCGAGCCGCTGGTGCTGTCGGTGTACGAGGAGGTCCTGAAGGCCGGCGGCCTGCCGATCTTGCAGCTGTCGCCGGCGGGCGCGCCCGCCCTGTTCTTCGACCAGGCCAGCGACGAGCAGCTCGACTGGGTGCCGCCCACGGCCAGCTGGACGGCCGAGAACGCCGACGTGCGCATAGCGATCATGGCCGAGCTCAACACGCGAGAGCTGTCGAAGGTGGACCCGAAGCGCCAGGCCCGCGCCCAGAAGGCGCGCAAGGCGCTGATGGAGACCTCGATGCGCCGCTCCGCCGAGGGCGACTACCGCTGGGCGCTCACGCTCTTCCCGACCCACGCGCACGCCAGCGAGGCCGGCGTGTCGCTGCGCGAGTACGAGGACTTCTACTACTCCGCCTGCCTTGCCACCGACGACGAGCCGGTGACGGCCTGGCAGCGCCAGTCCGATCAGGTCCGCCACCTGGCCGAGTGGATTCAGGGCAAGGAGGAGGTGCACGTGCAGGGCCCGGGCACCGACATCAAGCTGAACGTGTCGGGCCGCACCTGGATCCCGTGCGTGGGTGAGCGCAACATGCCCGATGGCGAGTTCTTCACCGGCCCCGTCGAGGACTCGGTGGACGGCGAGATCACGTTCTCGTTCCCAACCACCTACGGCGGCCGCGAGGTATCGGGTATGAAGCTGCGCTTCGAGGGCGGCAAGGTCGTGGACGCTTCGGCCCAGCAGGGCGAGGCGTTTCTGCAGGAGATGCTCGACACCGATGACGGCGCGAAGCGCCTCGGCGAGCTCGGCATCGGCACCAACTACGCGATCTCCACGGGCACGAAGGAGATCCTGCTCGACGAGAAGATCGGCGGCACCGTGCACCTGGCGGTTGGGATGAGCTACCCCGAGACCGGCGGCCAGAATGACTCGGCCGTCCACTGGGACATGATCTGCGACCTCCGCGAGGGCGGCTCGATCACCGTGGACGGCGAGGAGCTGCAGCGCGACGGCAAGTTCGTGGTCTAGGCCGGCTCGAGGCCCTCGAAGCGGGCCAGGTCGGCCAGCTCGGCGGCCAGCTGGCCGGCCGGTAGCCGCTTGAAGGGCTCGGTTTCGGTGACCAGGCGCTTGCCGTCGCGGCGGGCCCCCCAGCGGCCCGCGACGCGGCCGTCCAGCACGATCGCCGGCCCGATCATCCCGCCGACGTAGACCCGCGGGTAGTGCTCGTCCGCGATCAGGAAGCCGCGCTCCTTCCAGCCCAGCAGGTACGCGTCCCAGGTGGGCAGCAGCCTCAGGGGCATGCGCTTCGGCGCCGGCGGGCGGTTCGGCTTCTTCAGGTCCACCAGGCCGCCCTCCGGCTCTTCGAGCTCGCGTGCGATGGCGCCGAGCCCGGCGCGCGCGTCGCGCAGCGGCAGCCCGGCCCACCAGGCCAGGTCGCGGTCGCCGGCCGGCCCGTGCGCCGCGAGGTAGCGGCGGGCGAGCTCGGCCAGGGCGCGCTCGCGAGCCAAGCCCTCGAGCGGCCCCGGCGGCTCGATGCCGAGCCAGTCCCGCGTCAGGGCCACGCCCTGGGGACCGATCACCACGAGCCCGCGCAGCGCGGCGGCGAAGAGCTGGTGGAGGAAGGCCTGGCCCTCGGTGGGGATGCCCTGGCTGACCAGCCGCGCCCGCAGCTCACGCCGCGGCAGGGGGCCATCGCCATCCAGCGCCTTCTCGATGGTTCGCACCCCGCGCTCGGGGTCGGGCACGCCCTCCTGGGCGAGGCGCCGCCTGCTGTGCGCCGCCTGCGTGGGCGCCGTCAGCCCCAGCAGCCACGGGTAATCCTCGCGGGCAGCCATGTGGATCGTGCCGCGGTTGAGCCAGGCAACGACGATCGAGCGCTCGTCCAGGATCGCCGCGTCCACGTCCGCCGCCGTGAAGCCCTCGCCGCGGGCGCGCAGCGCGCGACGGCCCTGGATCAGGTCCTGCGATTGCACCGCCAGCAGGCGCTCCACGATCTCGGCCGGGCCGAATCCCAGTGGCCGATGGAGCAGCTGACCGGCTGCCCGCAGGGCACGCAGCGATCTCCCGGCAATCGTGGTCATGTGCAGGAGAGTAGGTTCCGAGTAACCCCGATCGAGGAGAGCTAGATGGCCGTAGGCGTGATAACCAACCTGGAGGCTGGTTCGGACCAGTACGACCAGGTGCAAGCGGTCATCAAGCCCAAGGAGAACCCGCCCGAGGGGTTGATCGTCCACACCGCGGGGCAGAAGCAGGACGGCGGCATGCGCATCTTCGACGTCTGGGAGTCGGAGCAGGCCTACACCAGCTTCCGCGAGGAGCGCCTGATGCCGGCCGTCAAGGAGGTGCTCGGCGAGATTCCCGACGAGCCCCCGGACATCGAGATCTACGAGCTGCACGAAGTCGTACAGCCGTAGTCCGCGCGTAAACTCGAGGCCATGTCCGGTCACTCCAAATGGGCCTCGATCAAGCACAAGAAGAAGGCCGTGGACGCCAAGAAGGGCAAGGCCTTCACCAAGCTCTCGCGCGCGATCCAGGTGGCCGCGCGCGAGGGCGGGGGAGACCCCGCCGGCAACGCCGCGCTGTCGCTGGCGATCCAGAAGGCGCGCGACGCCTCGATGC
>JBBQRG010000142.1:0-2877 GCA_038215095.1 Solirubrobacterales bacterium
TGTCAATGGCCATGTAGAAGTCCCCACCCGTGGCCATGTAGAAGTCCCCACCTCCCAGGGCGCTTCAGGCGCTCGGCGATCGGCCACCGCCTCTCGATCGCGCCTCGCGCATCCGGAAGCTCTCGCCCTCGGTGACGACGACGCTGGCGTGGTGGAGCAGCCGGTCGAGCAGCGACACCGCGGTGGTGTGCTCGGGCAGGAAGCGGCCCCAGCTCTCGAACGGCCAGTGGGAGGCGACGCCGAGACTGCGCCGCTCGTAGGCGGCGGCCACGAAGCGGAACAGCAGCTGCGTGCCGACATCGTCGAGCGGCGCGAAGCCCAGCTCGTCGACGATCACCAGGTCCGCCCGCAGCACGCCCTCGATGACCCGACCGACCGAGTTGTCGGCGAGCCCCCGGTAGAGCGTCTCGACGAGCTCGACCGCCGCGAAGTAGCGCACCCGGATGCCGGCCTCGACGGCGGCCAGGCCGAGCGCCACGAGCAGATGGCTCTTGCCCGTGCCGGCGGGTCCCACGAGCAAGAGGTTCTCGCGCGCCCGGACCCACTCGAGGCTCGCGAGGTAGTCGAAGGTCGCCTGGGGCACGGAGCTCGTCGCCACCTGGAACTGGTCGAGCGTCTTCGCCACCGGGAAGCCGGCCGTGCGCAGACGTGCCCGGGCGTTCGAGGCGTCGCGCGACGCGATCTCCGCTTCGAGCAGCGTCCGCAGCAGCTCGTCGGGTGGCCAGCGCTGGGTCTTGGCGGTCTGGAGCACCTCTGGCGCGAGGCGGCGGACCGCGGCCAGCTTGAGCCGCCGCAGCGCCGCCTCGAGGTCGGCCGCCAGCGGCGTCGCGGTGGCGCTCATCCGACGGGCTCCAGGGCGTAGGCGCCGAGCGACCGCACGGGCACGCTGGGCAGTGACCCCGAGAGCGGCGAGCCCGGTGCCGTGAGGTGCTGGACGCCACTCCCGGCCGCGAGGATGGCGCGCACGTCGAGCGCCCGGAAGCGGCGGTGGGCCAGCGCCCGCTCGAGCGCCCCGATGAGCGCCGGACGACCGTGCGCCCGTTCGAGCTCGACGAGCAGCGACAGCTCCTGGGGCAGCCGGGTCGCGCCCGCCGCGGCGGCCTGGCGCAGGAATGTGCTGGCGACCGGGCCGAGCGCCAGGAAGGCGAGCTCCGCGGAGGTCCGCGGCCGGATCGCCCGCGCCGGCGGCCGCGCACCGCGGCCATAGTGGGCGTCGTCGAGGCTGAGCTCGCCCGGCCCCATGAGCGGATGGCGTGCGAGCTCGAGCGGTCCGTGCCGGACGACGAGCTCGCTGCCCTCGACGGCCACCGCCACCCGCCGCCCGATCCAGGCGCCCGGCACGCTGTAGCGGGCCGAGCCGAAGCGGACGGTGCGCAGGTGGTCGACCGTGCGGGTATGGCGCGGACCGATGGCCGGACGGAGCGACGGCAGCGGCCGCAGCAGCGACCGCTCGATGGCGAGCCGCTCGTCGGGCACCGCGCTCGTCTCGCTGTGGACGCGGCCGTTGACCTCGGCGCACCAGCTCAGCGCGGCCGCGTTCGCGGCGTGGACGTCCGGGAACGGCCCGAGCCCGACGACCAGGTCGCGCTTGGCATAGCCGACCAGGGCCTCGACCACGCCCTTCGATTCCGGATCGGCGGCCTCGCAGAAGTCAGGCCGGAAGCGATAGTGGGCGGCGAACCGGACGAGCCCCGGCGCCGCCACGACGACGTTGGCGACGACGCCACCCTTGAGGCAGCCCATCCGGTCGGTGAGCACCACCGCCGGGACGCCGCCCAAGGCCTCGAAGCACTCGGCGAGGAGGCGCGGCGTCGTCGCCTGGTCCTCGCGCTCGGCGAACCGCACGAACCTGACCCGGCTCCAGGCGAGCACGGCGCAGAACACGTGCAGCCCGTCGATGACGCCCCAGTCGATGACGAGGTGCTCACCGGGCACCGGCTGCCACGGGCGATAGACCCGCCGATCGCGGCGGTGCTCGGCCCTCGCCTCTGCCACGGCACGCCGGAAGTGGCGGGCCGAGCCGGCATAGCCGGCAGCGCGGCATGCCGGCAGCAGCCGCTTGGCGCTGAGGCGCCCGTCGGTCGCCGCCATCCGGGCGGCGATGAGGTCGCGGACGGCATCGGTGGTCCTGGGCCGTCGAGGTCGCTCGGTCGCCGGTCGCATGCGTCGCTCGACGACGCGCCGGACCGTCTTGTGGGTCGTGCCGCAGAGCGCCGCGGCAGCCCGATAGCTGCCCAGCTCGCGGAATGCGGTGAGGATGTCCAACTGTTCCCTCGCGGTCTTCACACTGGGCGTCCCTCGGGGTGGCACGGGGCTGGCTTTGACACCGCCACTGTGCTTCCCCGGGGGGATCACCCGGGTCCGTCAGATCGGTCGAGGGGTGGGGACTTCTTGGTGGCCACCAGTGGGGACTTTCTCATGGCCACGGGCACCTGGCGTGCGGCGCAGCAGAACGTGGAGAAGCTGGTGAGGGCCGGGATCGTCGAAGAGGTCACGGGCCAGGCACGGAATCGCGCGTATCTGGCGCGGCAGATCGTGACGATGCTGGAGGCATGATCGGGGTCGCGAATCGCCATGCCAAGACCATGACTGGGCTCGTCGACGGCGCCACACGGAGGCCGCGGTCTCGTCCAGCCGCGTGTCGGGGCCTCCCCGAAGGGCGGCGCAGTTGAGCTCGGCGGTATCACGTCCATCGATGCCGTAA
The DNA here is from genome assembly GCA_038215095.1 of Solirubrobacterales bacterium. Lineage (GTDB taxonomy): Bacteria > Actinomycetota > Thermoleophilia > Solirubrobacterales > Thermoleophilaceae > DATACN01. Next base: position 2,705 of record JBBQRG010000142.1, read on the forward strand.
GCGTCACGGGCCACAGCCAGGCGATGGGAACCCCTCGACTTCGCGGTCTTATCGGGCGTCTACCCTGCTGCCATCACACACAGCGATACACCGGTCGACAAGCTGAGGTCGGAGCGACGGGTCCACGGCTTGTGCGACGAGCTTCACCTTCGGTGATCGATGGAGGTGATACA
>JBBQRG010000143.1:0-2814 GCA_038215095.1 Solirubrobacterales bacterium
CACGCTCGACTCCGCGCCCGGCAAGGGCACCACCATCGCGGTGCACCTGCCCGCCGCCACCAAGAGCGTGGACGTGCACGTCGAGGACGCGATCCCCGTGCCGCCGGTCGCGCGCGGGCAGAAGATTTTGGTCGTGGACGATGAGGACGCCGTGCGCCGGATCACCGGCCGCATCCTCAGCCGCCACGGCTACGAGGTCGTGGAGGCCGCGGGCGGCGAGGAGGCGCTGGCGATCTACCACGGCATGGAGACCGCGCCGGATCTCGTGCTCACGGACGTCGCAATGCCGCGCGTCTCAGGGATCGAGCTGGCCAGCCGTCTCAACGACGAGCCGGGCTCGCCGCCCGTGATCTTCATGTCCGGCTATAGCGGCAAGGAGGCCCCGGACAGCGCCGCGCTCGAGACGGCGGCCGGCTTCCTCCAGAAGCCGTTCGCGGCATCGGCCCTGCTCAGCGAGGTCGGCGACGTGCTCGCCGGCAGCGTGCAGGCGCCGGTCTGATATCAAGGCTGCGTGGCTGACGAGCTGGGTTGCCTGGACGGCGCGATCGCGCCCGCCGCTGAGACCTTCGTGCCGGCGACGGACGAGGGCCTCCTGCGCGGCGACGGCGTGTTCGAGGTCATGCGCGTGTACGAGGGGCGGCCGTTCGCGCAGGCCGATCACCTCGACCGGATGGAGCGCTCCGCCGAGCGCTCCCGCCTCGGCTGGGACGTCCCGCGCGCGGAGCTCGAGGCCGACGCCGCGGCGCTGCTGGAGGCCCGTGGCGCGGACTTCGACGGGCTGCTCCGGTTCGTCCTGACCAGGGGCGGCCGCCGGCTGCTGCTCACCGAGCCGATGCCGCCGTCGCCGGAGCGCGTGCGGCTCGGCTGCGTGACCTACTCGCCCACCCGCGTGCTGGACGGAGTGAAGACGCTCTCCTACGGCGCCAACATGCTCGCGTCGCGCATGGCGCGCGAGCGCGGGTTCGACGAGGCGCTGCTGGTGACACCCCACGGCCGCGTGCTCGAGGCGCCAACCTCGTCGATCTTCTGGGCCGGCGACGACGGCGCGCTGTGCACCCCGCCGCTCGACGATCACATACTCGCCTCGATCACGCGCCGCCTCGTGATCGAGCTGGTGGACGTGCGCGAGGCGCCCCTTACGCAGGACGAGCTGCTGGGCGCCCGCGAGGCCTTCCTCTGCTCGACCACCCGCGAGGCGCAGTCGGTTGCGGCCGTCGAGGACCGCGACTTCGGCGAGCCAGGCGGGCGAACGCTCGAGGCGCGAGCGGCGCTGCTCGAGCACATCCGCGGAGCCCTCGGTTAGCGCTCGCCCTTGTCCCGCGGCCTGCCGCTCACCTGGTGGCTCACGTACCAGACCACGTGCTTGACGGCCTCGGCGGCGAGTGAGGCCGCGCCGACGGCGCCGCCGATCAGCTTCCGGCCCATGGGGACATGAGGATAGTCACGGTCATCGGGAACCGCCCGCAGTTCGTCAAGGCCGCGGCGGTGTCGCGCCTGCTGCGCGAGCGCCACGACGAGCTGCTCGTGCACACCGGGCAGCACTATGACGACGAGCTGTCGAGGATCTTCTTCGAGGAGTTGGGCGTGCCCGCGCCCGACCGCGAGCTGGGCGCGGGCGGCGGCTCCGCCGCCGAGCAGACGGCTCGCATGCTGGCCGGGCTTGACCCCGTGCTGGCCGAGCTCGAGCCCGGACTCGTGCTGGTCTACGGCGACACCAATTCGACGCTCGCGGGCGCGCTGGCGGCCGCCCAGGCCCATGTCCCCGTCGGGCACGTGGAGGCGGGCATGCGCTCGTTCGACCGCGCGATGCCGGAGGAGCTGAACCGCGTGCTCACCGACCACGCGGCCGACCTGCTGCTGTGCTCCACCGACACCGCGATGGCGAACCTCGCGCGCGAGGGCCTGCGCGAGCGCGCCCACCTCGTCGGCGACGTGATGGCCGACGTGTCGCTGGCATTCCGCGACATCGCGGCCGAGCGGTCGCGGATCCTGGCCGAGCGCCACCTCGAGCCGGGCGGCTACCTGGCCGTGACCGCCCACCGTGCAGGCAACGTGGACGACCCGGACCGGCTGCGCCTGCTGGTGGAGCTGCTCGAGTCGCTGCCGGGCCGGGTGGTGCTGCCGCTGCACCCGCGCACGCGCGCCCGGCTGGAGGCCGCCGGGCTCCTGGAACGGCTCGGGCGGGCCGAGAACCTGGACCTGGCCCCACCCGTCGGCTACCTCGACTTCCTCGAGCTGGTGCGCAACGCGCGCGCCGTGCTCACCGACTCCGGCGGGGTGCAGAAGGAGGCCTATCTGCTGGGCGTGCCGTGCGTGACGCTGCGCGACACCACGGAGTGGGTGGAGACCGTGGAGGCGGGCTGGAACGTGCTGGTGGACCTGGATCGCGAGGCCGCTCTGGCGGCGCTCGAGCGGGAGCCGCCCGCCGAGCGACCCGAGCTGTATGGCGGCGGGCACGCCGCCGAGCGCGTTTGCGACGTGCTCTCCGCCTACACTCAGCACCCATGAAGGTCGGCATCATCGGCCTCGGCTACGTGGGGTTGCCGCTCGCCGTCGCCTTCTGCGAGGCGGGCCACCAGGTGGTCGGGGTAGACACGGACTCCCGCATGGTGGAGGCCCTCAGGGGCTCGCGCTCGCACATCGAGGACGTTCCCGACGATCGCCTGGCGGGAATCGCCGAGTCCTTCCATCCCACCACCCGCTACGCCGAGCTCGCCACCGTCGACGCGGTGGTCATCGCCGTGCCCACCCCGCTCACCCGCAACCGCGAGCCCGACCTGGGCCCGCTGTCGGCCGCCGGCACGGCGTTGGCGG
>JBBQRG010000144.1:0-2579 GCA_038215095.1 Solirubrobacterales bacterium
GGCCGCAAGAAGGACATCATCATCACCGCGGGCGGCAAGAACATCACGCCGGCCAACCTCGAGAACGGGCTGAAGCAGAGCCGCTGGATCTCACAGGCGGTGGTTGTGGGCGACCGCCGCCCCTACCTGGTCGCGCTGATCACGCTCGACGAGGAGGAGATGCAGGCCGAGGGGGCCCCGCAGGGCGACGAGATCCGCGCCGAGGTCCAGAAGGTGGTCGACGAGGTGAACTCCCACGTCGGCCCGGTCGAGCAGGTCAAGCGCTTCGAGATCCTGCCCCACGACCTGTCGCAGGAGACCGGCGAGCTCACGCCCACCCTGAAGGTGAAGCGCAACGTCGTATTGGACAAGTTCGGCGACGTGGTCGACAGCATCTACTCGCGCCCGCGTGGGTAAAGCGGTCCGGGCGCGCTCGGCCGAGCCGAGCGCTTCGGCGACGGCCCCCCGCTAGGCTCGGCCCCAGTGGCCAGCAACGATCCGAGCGACACCGGCGGCCTGTTCATCGGCCGGCGGCCCGGCACCGCGCCGGTGCGCTTTCGCGAGACGCCGGTGGAGGCCGGCGCAGGCCGCAAGCGCGCCGACACCGCGCTCGCGCTCGGGCTGATCGCGCTCGAGCTGCTGCTGTGCCTGAGCCTGTTCGGGCCCCAGCCGCTGTTCTGGCTCTGGGTCGGCGGGCAGGTCCAGTACCTCACCGGCTTCGTAACCGCCGCCATCACCGCGATCATGCTCGGTTGCCTGGCGTCGCTGTTCCTGACGATGGCGCTGGCCAAGCGCGTCGACCACGCCTGGAAGCTCGTCCGCCGCGCGGCAGGCTACCGCCAGGAACGCGGGGCCCTCGAGCGCATCTTCGGGGCCAGCGTGATCATCGCGCTGATCGTCTTCAGCTTCTGGTTCTTCATCATCGCCGGACCGGGCCCGAGCCTCGCCCCACGCCAGTAGCCGGCCGCCATGGGGCTGCTCGACTACTACCGGCAGTTCGAGGACATCGACGAGAACGAGCTGAACGAGCAGCGCCGCGAGCGCCGGCGCCGCGAGAAGGCGACCGCCCTCCAGCAGGTTCCCGAGCTGGACCTGTCGGGCACCGAGTGGCCCGACTTCCCGAATGCCGAGGTGATGAACGCCTCGATCTACGCCGCGCGCGGGCGCGTGAACGGCTACCCGGACCGCCACGCAGAGCGCGTGCGCGCCGCGCTCTCCGAGCGGCTGGAGGTGGAGCCCGAGCGGATCGTGCTGGGCAACGGAGCGGCGGAGCTGCTGCAGGCCGCGGCGATGGCGCTGCTGTCGGCGGGCACCGAGCTGGCGATGCCCTGGCCCTCCTATCCGCTCTACCCGCTCATGGCCACCCGCGCGGGGGCGCGGCCGGTGCCGGCGGACGGCTTCCGGGGGCTGGGCAGCGCCATCGGCGAGCGCACGCGCGCGGTCGCCATCTGCAACCCCAACGACCCCACCGGCGAGTACCTGCCCTCGTCGGCGCTCGCGACGCTGCTCGGCAACCTGCCCGAGGGCGTGCACGTGCTGCTCGACGAGGCGCTCGTGCACTTCCAGGACGCCGAGGAGCTGAACGCCTGCCTGCGGCTCACGGCTGAGCACGAGAACCTGACCGTGTTCCGCACCTTCTCGAAGATCTACGGGCTGTCGGGAATTCGCGCCGGCTACGCGGTGGGCGGCTCCACGGAGCTGCTCGACGCGATCGCCCCGGTGCTGGGCGTGAACGTGCTGACCCAGGCGGCGGTCAGCCAGGCGCTGAAGATCGGCGGCCCCGAGGTGGAGCGTCGCCGCGGGGCCGTGATCCGCGAGCGAGGCCGGCTGCTGGCCGCGCTGCGCGAGCTGCCGCTGGACGTCACGCCAAGCCAGGCCAACTTCGTCTGGATGGCCGCGCCCGGCATGTCCGGCCTCGAATTGGCGAACCGCCTGCGCGCCCGCGGCGTGATCGTGGCGGCGGGCGGCCCGCTCGGGGCCGACGACCACGTGCGCGCGACCGTGCGCCACTCGGCCGGCACGGACCGCCTGATCGAAGCCCTCTCGGGCGTCCTCGGGTAAGCGTCATCCGCGCGCACCCGGCCGAGCCGGGTGCTTGCGGCTAGGCGTCTTCCGACTGGCGCAGCAGCGCGCCGGTGGTCTGCTCGAGGATGCGGCGCCAGGCCGCCGTGTTCTCGCGCTCCTCGGAGAAGCGCTTGACCACCTTGCGCACGCGCGTCGCGGAGATCTCGATGCCGTGCTTGGCGCAGACCGCCTTCAGCTCGTCGTAGTCCTGCGCCAGCTTCAGAGTGACGGACTCGAAGCCGTGCTTGGCGATCTCCACGCGGCGGCTGAAGTTCATGATGTTGGTCTCGAACATCAGCTCGTCGTTCGGGTCGGGCTCGATCAGGATGATGTCCACGCCCGGGTACTTCTCCTGCCAGTGGCTGACCGCCTCGTGCAGCCGCTGGTGCGCCAGTAGCTTGAAGGCCTGGTAGCCGATCTGGGGGAAGCCCATGTCGGCCACCCGCCGCACGCGGCTGCCGAGCATCGTCGGGATGACCTTCTGGAAGTCGTTCACGTACGGCACCAGCGGGTTCACCACGATCACGAACTTGGCG
>JBBQRG010000145.1:0-2490 GCA_038215095.1 Solirubrobacterales bacterium
GCCGACAAGGTGACCAGCGCGGCCTCGGGCTCGTTGGTGTAGCGCTCTTTTAGCGGCGCCTGCATCGCCCTCAGCTCGTCGCGTTGCACGAGAGAGATGGTAGTTCGGCGTCGCTCTTGCTTCTCGTTGGGCAAGGAGCGAGTGGTCCACCCACTGGCCTTGCCGCGGCGGCTTCTCGTCCCAAGCGGGAGCCGGCGCGCGGTGCGCCAGCGTTATCGGCTCGTGCCGGGAGCAGCGGCGCTCAAGCCGTTGGGGTGTTCATCGCGCGCCATGGAGCAAGTGCGCCGCCACGGCTTTCCGGCGCTCTCCGACCGGATACGGCGACGAGGACGAGGTTCACCTCCCGCAATGATGTATGCTCGTGCTGTATGTCCGCCACGCGAACGCAGGTCTACTTCACCGAGGACCAGCGGCGAAGGCTCGACGCGTTGGCCAAGCGCGAGGGAAAGACACTCGCTGGGGTGGTGCGCGAGGCGGTGGATGCCTACGTGACTCAGGCGCCGCCCGACCTCGAGATCGTGCTCGACGAGACGTTCGGCTCGATGCCCGAGCTCGAGGTGCCCGCCCGCAGCGAGTGGGATCGTGGCTACGGCTGAGCTCCTCGTCGACACCGACATCCTCGTCGACCACCTCCGCGGTGAGCGCCGGCTGTCGGCCGATGGCCGACGCATGGGGATCTCGGTGATCTCCCGTTGTGAGCTGTTCGCGGGCCGTGACGACCCAGAGCAACTGCGCCGGTTCTTGTGGCCGATGATCGACATGCCGATCGACGCGGTGATCGCCGAGCTTGCCGGAATGACGCGGCGGGCCACCGGCATCGCCACACCCGACGCGCTCATCGCTGCCACCGCTCTCACGCATGGCATCCCGTTGATGACCCGCAACCGGCACCACTTCGACCGTGTCGCCGAGCTCCGCGTCATAGCACCCGGCTGAGCCTGGGACCCGCCGGTGATCCTGGATAAGACGGCTTCCGAGCGGCGCCAGGTGCTCTTGGCCCGCATCCGCGGGATGAGCCGAGGAAACGGGCCGATGCAGGTCACAGGGGGCGCCCGCAAGGTCAGATTGCGATCGGTGCTTTGCGTTGGTTCACTGGCCTCGCTCCAGCGGACATCTCCGCAGTGCGTCCCGCCCTTCTTGCTCGCGACCTTCCTGCTCTGCCAGGAGCAAGCCCAGACCACACCAGCCGGTGGTCTGGCCGGCGTCGATCGCGCTGCGGTAAGCCTCCTCGGCATCGCGCTCGCGGCCGGCCTGATCGGCTAGCAGCGCTCCGAGAAGGAGCCACGCCTCGCTAAAGCCGGCGTAGGCCGCCAGGCGAAAGCCCTGATCTGCCTCGCGCTTGCGACCGGGCTGAGCGGCGAGCGCGAAGCCGATCAGCGGCAAGCCCTCCATCACCCCGGCCTGGACGGCCTCGCGAAAGCAGTCCTCCGCTTCACGCTCGCGACCGCCCTGCATGGCGAGCAGCATGCCCAGCGCAAACCATGCCCAGTCGTCCCCGGCGTCGATCCTCTCCCGATACTCCGCCTCGGCCTCCAGCCCGCGCTCGAACGCCTCGGCCAGCAGCGAGCGGACGTCCTCTGCGAGGTCCTCGACCTCCTCTCCGGCGGCCAGCATGAGAGCGAGGATGGACCACGCCCTGGGGTGGCCGGCATCGACCGCCGCGCGGTAGGCCAGCTCCATCTCGCCCTCGCGACCGCCTTGCATGCCAAGCAGCGTGCCCAGGCTGACCAAGGCTTCGCTGTTGCCGGCCGCGATCGCCTCGCGGTAGGCCGCCTCCGCGTCCTCCTCACGGCCCGGCTGCCTGAACAGCAGCTGTCCGAGGTTGTTTCCCCCCAGGGCGTCCCCGGCCGCGATCGCCTCACGGTAGGCCGCCTCCGCCTCCTCCTCGCGACCCGGCTGCTTGGCGAGCAGGTTGCCGAGGTTGACCCACGCCTCGGTGTACCCGGCGCCGGTCGCCTCCCGGTAGGCCGCCTCCGCCTCGCCCTCGCGACCCGGCTGCGTGGCGAGCACCCATCCGACGTTGACCCATGCTCTGGTGTTGCCGGCCGCGATCGCCTCGCGGTACGCCGCCTCCGCCTCCTCCTGGCGGCCAGGCTGCTCGGCCAGCAGAAAGCCGAGGTTGAGCCGCGCGTTGTTGTCGCCGGCCGCGATCGCTCGATGATCCTCTACGGTCCGCCGGGCAGCGGGAAGACGACGCTCGCCCGCATCGTCGCCGTCAACGCGCGCGCGGCGTTCGAGGAGGCCAGCGCGGTGGAGGCAGGCCGCGCGGAGGTCCGCGGCGTGATCGAGCGCGCCGCCCACCGGCGGCAGGGCTCCGGCGAGCCGACGATCTTCTTCCTCGACGAGATCCATCGCTTCAACAAGGCCCAGCAGGACGCGCTGCTCCCCGCGGTCGAAGAGGGGCTGGTGACCCTGATCGGAGCGACGACCGAGAACCCGTACTTCGAGGTCAACAGCGCCCTCCTGTCCCGCGCGCAGGTCTACGAGCTG
>JBBQRG010000146.1:0-2311 GCA_038215095.1 Solirubrobacterales bacterium
CCTGACCCTCCCGCGCCTGGCGCAGGTGCGCGGCCGGTTGGAAGGGCCTTGGGTCTTCGGGCATCTCCGCCGATACGCGTATATGCCCCGATCTACTCGCTACCTGTTCGGCGCGGGAATTTGCCTCCTCGTGCTGCACGCTTGCCACGGTGCGCTCGGGTTCGGAGGCCGCGCCTCCGAGGTGTTCAACACCTGGATCTACGACGGCCTGATGGTCAGCGCGGCCGTTCTGTGCCTCGGGCGTGCCTGCACCGTACGGGCCGAGCGGGGGGCATGGCTCGCGTTCGGCATCGGGCTGGCGTCCTATGCAGCGGGGGGAGATCAGCTACTCGCTCCTCTACGCCGGGGTGGAGAGCCCGCCCAGCCCGTCGCTGCCCGACGCGTTCTACCTCGGCTTCTATCCGCCCGTCTACGTCGGGCTGGTCCTGCTCGCCCGCGCCCACATACGCGACCTCGAGACGAGCATGTGGCTGGACGGCGCGATCGGGGCGCTGGCCATCGCCGCTGTCGGCACAGCCCTCATCTTCGATCCCATCCTTGCCTCCACGGGTGGCGCGACGGCCAAGGTGGCAACCGACCTCGCCTATCCGCTGGCCGACTTCCTGGTGCTGGCGGTCGTCGTCGCGGTCCTCGCCATAACCGGCTGGCGCCCCGGACGCACCTGGGCCATGATTGCCGCGAGCTTCATCGTCGGGGGCATCGCCGACGCGTTCTACCTGTATGAGAACGCGAAGGGAACCTACGTCGAAGGCACGCTGCTCGACACGCTGTGGCCCGCCTCGACCCTGCTGCTCGCCTATGCCGCCTGGCGCTCGCCGCGACCCGCCGGCCCGGCCCTGGCCCGCGGCATCCGGCTGCTCACGCTGCCCACATGCTTCGCGCTGGCTGCGGTCGGGGTGCTTGTCTACGGGACCCTGCATCACGTCAGCGGCCTGGCCGTGGGTCTCGCCGCGGCCACGCTGGTCGCGGTGGTCGCTCGCATGGCGATGTCCTTCGCCGAGAACCTCAACATGCTGACCGTCAGCCGCCACGAGGCGCTGACCGGGCTGGGCAACCGCCGCGCGCTCCTGCGCGATCTCGAGGACGAGCTCGAGTGTCGCGAGCCGCGCCGGCAGGTGCTGGCGCTGTTCGACCTCAACGGGTTCAAGCACTACAACGACTCATTCGGCCATCCGGCGGGCGACGCGCTGCTGACACGGCTCGGACGCCTGCTCGCCGCGCACGTTTCGTCCTATGGCACCGCCTACCGGCTCGGCGGGGACGAGTTCTGCGTGCTGGCAGCGCTCGATGGGCGCGACCCGCACGAGCTGGCGGCCGAAGCCGGCGCCGGCCTCGTCGCACGCGGGGAGGGCTTTGTCATCGGAGCCTGCTTCGGAGAGGTCGTCATCCCCGACGAGGCGCGGGAGACCAGCGAAGCGCTTCGCACCGCCGACCAGCGCATGTACGCGCAAAAGGCGCTCGGGCTGGCATCCGCCGGGAGCCAGGCGCGCGACGTGCTGCTCTCCGTGCTGCGCGAGAGCATCCCCCGGCTGGCCGACCACCTCGGCACGGTGGGAGAGCTCTCCGACCGCGTCGCCCGCCGGCTGGACCTGAGGATGGAGCTGCGCGAGGAGGTCGTCACCGCGGCCCAGCTCCACGACATCGGCAAGGCCGCGATCCCCGAGGAGCTGCTCTCAAAGCCTGGACCGCTCGATGCGCAGGAGCTCGAGTTCGTCCGACGCCACACGATCGTGGGCGAGCGCATCCTCAGCGCCGCGCCGGCGCTTCGCGGCGTGTCGAAGTCGGTGCGCTCCAGCCATGAGAACTTCGACGGCAGCGGCTATCCCGACGGCCTGACCCGCGAGGAGATACCGCTCGCGGCGCGCATCATCGCGGTCTGTGACGGCTATGACGCGCGGGTGGACGGCCGCGGCGACCACAAGCAGCTCGACCCGCAGGCCGCCCTCGACGAGCTGCGCGCGGTGGCGGGGCGCGACTTCGACCCGGTCGTGGTCGATGCGCTCTGCGAGGTGGTGAGCGCGGGACTGCCGACCGGCCGACGTCCGGCGGTCGCGCCCGAGGCCGTGGGGCTCGGGCTCCCCGGCGCCGACGACTAGGCCGCGCCTCGCGGCCTCGCGGCCTGCCAGGCGACCGCGCCCGCCCACTGTCCCCGTAATCTAGGCCCATGGCGCTGCGCCTCATCACCGCAGGTGAATCCCACGGGCCGGGGCTGACCTGCATCGTCGAGGGCCTGCCCGCCGGTCTCGAGCTGGCGCCCGAGGATCTCAATCGTGACATGGCCCGCCGGCAGCTCGGCCACGGCCGCGGGGGG
>JBBQRG010000147.1:0-2246 GCA_038215095.1 Solirubrobacterales bacterium
AGTGCGCGCGCCGGATCGAGGGCAAGAAGCGGCGCTGGGTGCACATCGCCAGCGGCTACCCCACCGACGTGGAGCCGTGCCTTAGGCAGAAGGTCCCGGTGATCTGGGTGAACCGCAGCGGCGAGCAGCTCGAGCCCGGCCAGAAGAAGCCCACCGAGGAGGTCAAGACCTTCCGCGAGGCGGGCAAGCTGCTGGGCGCGGCCTAGCGGCTAGCGCTTCTTCTTCCTGGCCGCGTGCGGGCGCGCCCCGCCCGTGACCGTGAACGACTTCTTGTTGTCGATCTCGATCGACGTGTCGCCGGCGAACACGTTGATGCCGCCGTTCTCCACCCGGAAGCGGGCCTTGTTGTCGTAGTAGCCCACATCGCTTGGCGTGAGCGTCCAGCTCACCGTCTTCTTCTGGCCGGGCAGCAGCGTCACACGCTCGAACCCGCGTAGGCGCCGCACGGGCTGCGAGATGCTCGCCACCGGGTCCTGCAGGTAGAGCTGCGCCACGTCGTCCCCGCTGCGATGGCCGGTGTTGGTCACGTCCACCTTGGCGACGATCTGCCCGTTCCTCGCGTTCATCCGGTTGGAGCTGAGCCTCAGGTTCGAGACCTTGAACGTGGTGTAGCTCAGGCCGTAGCCGAACTCGTACAGCGGCGCGCAACTCAGGATGTCGCGGTGCCGCGAGTTGTACTTCGAGCCGATGTCGCACGGGCGCCCGGTGGGCTCGTGGTTGTAGTAGATCGGCACCTGGCCCACGCTGCGCGGGAAGCTCACCGGGAGCTTGCCGCCGGGGTTGACCTTGCCGTAGAGCACGTCGGCCACGGCGTTGCCCGCCTCGATGCCCGGGAACCAGGCCTCGAGGATCGCCGGCGAGTTGGCGTCCACGTCGGACAGCGTCAGCGGCCGGCCGTTGAACAGCACGACCGCGAACGGCTTGCCGGTCGCCTTGATCGCCTTGATCAGGTCCTCCTGGTTGCCCGGGAGGTCGAGCATCGAGCGCGCCTCGGCCTCGCCGCTCATCTCGCGGGTCTCGCCGAGGGCGAGCACGACCTGGTCCGCGCTCTGCGCCGCGGCGACCGCCGCGGGGAAGCCGGACTCGTCGCTGCACTCGTTGTCGGGGTCGAACAGGTCGTTGCTGCTCATCGTGCAGCCGGGCGTGTAGGTGGTGTTCGAGTTCTGGGCCTGCATGCCCTTGAACACCGACACGGCGTCCTCGTCCCTGCCCTTGCCCCACCAGGGGCCGAGCATGTCGTGCGGGTCGTCGCCCAGCGGGCCGATCACCGCTGTCTTCTTGGCCGGGTCGAGCGGCAGCACGGGGCCGTCGTTCTTCAGCAGCACCATCGAGCGGCCGGCCGCCCTGCGCGCCGCGGCGCGGTTCTGCGGGAGCACCTGCTTCGACTCGGCCTGGCCCACGTTCACGTACGGGTGGGAGAACAGCCCGGCGCGGAACTTCACGCGGAGGATCCGCCGCACCGCGTCGTTGATGCGGGCGATCGAGACCTTGTGCTGGGCCACGAGCTGGGCGCCGAAGTCGCGGTAGTTGGTCGACACCATCTCGGAGTCCGTGCCCGCGTTCAGCGCCTTCTGGGCGGCCTCCTTGCCGTCGGCGGCGATGCCGTGGCCGCACGGGCCGCCGTCCGGGTTCACGCCCGGGCAGGCGCGCAGCTCGGCGACCGCCGTGTAGTCGCTCTCGATGAAGCCGTCGAACTTCCAGCGCTTCTTCAGGGTCTTCGTCTCCGTGTACCTGTTCGCGCAGCCCGGCTTGCCGTTCAGCGCGTTGAAGGAGCACATGACCGTGTCGGACCCGGCGTCGACCGCTGCCTTGAAGGGCGGCAGGTAGAAGTTCCACAGCCGCTGGATCGACATGTCGGTGGTGTTGTAGTCGCGTCCCGCCTCGGGCTGGCCGTAGGCGGCGAAGTGCTTCACGCTCGTGACGACCTTGTCGGGCGCCGCGTAGTTCGAGCCCTGCGCGCCCTTCACGCGGGCGGCGGCCATCACCGAGTTCAGGTACGGGTCCTCTCCGGAGGCCTCGGAGATGCGCCCCCAGCGCGGCTCGTGCGAGAGGTCCACCATCGGGCTGTAGATCTGCTTGATGCCGGTGGCGGCCGACTCGAACGCGCCGATGCGGTGGTCGGTCTGCGCCACGCTCGGATCGAAGCTGCTGGCGGCGCCGAGCGGGATCGGGAAGATCGTGCGGAAGCCGTGGATCGTGTCGTAGGCGAACAGGATCGGGATGTGCAGCCGCGAGTGCTCGACGGC
>JBBQRG010000148.1:0-2209 GCA_038215095.1 Solirubrobacterales bacterium
AGCAGCCGGTCCAGCGCCCTGGCCAGCCGGCCGCTGGTGCGCGATGCGCCACGCGGATACTTGCTCGGGTCGGCCAGGGCCAGGCCGTGATGCGCCTGGCCTCTTCGGTCGAAGCTGCCGACGATGCCGATGAAGTCCGCAACGTTCTCGCTGACCACGGCCCGCCGCTCGGTCTGCGCTGCGACGAAGAGGTCGATGTCCGGCAGGCTGCGCAGCTGTGGTCGAGCGGTGACGGCATCAGCGTCGTGGCCGCGGCGGCGGAGCTGGTGCGCGATCGTCGGTGGGTACATCTCGTCGAGCAGGAGCCTCAAGCGAGCGCGTCCCGCGCCCGGTCCCACTCTGCGTGCTCGCGCTCGGCCTCCTCGCGGTTCAGCGCGATCCTGGCGTCCACCTCGTCACGGAAGTCTGCGTAGTAGCGCAACGCGACTCGCACCTGCGCGACCGGAACGTTGCCCCACTCGGCCGTCGCGACGATGGCGCGCTCGCCGGCCAGTCCTGTGCCCTTGAGCGTCTCGACGACCTCCCAGACGTCGGGTCCCGCAGCCAGCGCCGCACGACGACCGGACGGACCGTCTCGAAACACGATGCCCGGATGGTCCTCCATGCGCAGCCCCTCGTCGATGAGCCGCTCGGCGATGCGCGCCTTCGCCTCGCCGCGCCGGCGCGCGCGGGCATCGAGACGAGCGAGCGTCTGTTCGCTCATGCGGATGGAGAAGGGTTTCTGCGCTGCGGCTCGTGACACGTAGTGCTATGTAGGCTACCGCACTACACTTGGCCTAACCCACCCGCCCGCGCGCTTGAGTCGGGCCGTGGGACGGGCTACTCCGGCAGCGCCGGCACCTCCGGCGCCCGCCCGTAGGCCTCCTTCATCCCCGCATCGAGCGCGCCGACCTGGTCTCGCAGGCCGCGGACCTGCTCGGTGAGCTCGTGCTCGTCGACGTCCTCGCTGGCCACGCTCATGCGAACGAGCTGGGAGTTGACGGTTCCCAGCGAGGCCACGAGCTGCTCGATCTGGGTGTAGAAGCGCGTGAGCTGGACTTGCAGCGCGGCGAGCGCGTCGCGCTGCTCGCGCAGCGCGACGATGATCGACCGCGCGGAGGGGTCCTCCGAGCCGCGCAGCTGGCGCAGGCGGGCGTCGATCGCGCCGGTGTCCTGCGTCTCGAGGTAGCCGTAGATCCGCTGAGCGCGCTGGGCTATCAGCTCGATCGCGCCCACCAGCGAGCCGACTTCGCCCCCCACCTCGGCCAGCGAGGAGTCCGAGCGATCGATCGTGTCTTGGATGCGGGCCTCGCAGGCCCGCGCCGCCTCCACCTGGGCCGCGATCGGCGTCGCGAGGCGCGCTACGTCGACGCGCTGGGCCTGGCGCCCGCCTCGGTGATCGCCGTAGGTGCGGGCGCCCACGCGCTCGGCCTCGCCCTCGTCGAAGAAGGTCAAGGCGCTCAATACGGCATAGACGACCGCGGCGACCACGATCAGCCAGCTCACCCCGAGCCCGAGGGCGGCCACGGCCACCGCGGCCGGCACCGCGACGTTGACCGGCTTGGTGATCGCGTTGACCACCAGCGCCCGCCGCAGGTCAGTGCGGGTGACGAGCTCCTTGCGTTCGGTCATCGCCGCCTGAGGCTAGAAGAAGCTCGAGATGCTGCGGTAGACGCCCTCGATCTGCTTGGGATCCCCGATGTACTCCTTGCCTCCCGAGCTGGAGGCGATCTGCTGGAGCACGGACTTGTTGGCCTCGCTCCCGTAGGCGATCGTGTACACCCGCACGCTGAGGCCCTCGCTCCGGGCTTGGCGCGTGAGCGCGGCCACGAGCGTGTTGGAGTCCGTCGAGCTCTGGTTGTCCTCGCCGTCGGTGAGCACGACGACGCTGTTGATGCGGCTCGGGTCCTTGAGCGCCTGGATCTCCTGCAGCCCCGCCTGCGCGGCGTCGTAGACCGCGGTCTGGCCGTCGGGGAACAGGTCGCGCACCGCCGCCTGCAGCCGCGGGCGCGTGGTTGCAAACGGCGAGACGGGCACCACGCGCGAGACCTTGTCGTTGAAGGCGATCAGCCCCACCCGGTCCTGCGGCGAGAGCTGGGAGAAGAACACCTGCAGCCCCCGCTTCGCCTGGTCGAGCTTGCTCTCCGCGCTCATCGAGCCCGACGTGTCCACCACGAGCGCGATGTTGGCCGGCTTGCGGTCCTGGCGCCAGTCGATCTTGACGCGAGCC
>JBBQRG010000149.1:0-2174 GCA_038215095.1 Solirubrobacterales bacterium
GAGGGCGGGAGGGTCGGCAAAGCCGACCCGGTCACGTCGCCCGAGGCGGCGAAGCCCCGCTGTTTGCGGGGCGGAGCCAGCCACGTCAGGCGAACACGAACACCACGCCCACCACGCCATACACGGCGAGCAGCAGCAGCCCCTCGAACCAGTTGCACTCGCCCTCGTTGGTCACCTGGTTGGCGATGAGCACGGCCACGACGAGGGCGACGACCTCGAGGCCGTTGAACACCAGGGGCATGGGCCCGGGCCCGATCGGCCACGACAGCAGCACCAGCAGCGGCATCACGAAGATGGCGATCTGGGCGCTGGAGCCGATCGCGATGTTGACTGCGAGGTCCATCTTGTTCTTGTACGCGACCAGCACGGCCACCCAGTGCTCGGCGGCATTGCCGACGATCGCGATGACGATCGCCCCGATGAAGAACTCGCTGAGACCGATCGAGTGGGCGGCCGCGCCCACCGATCCGACGAGGATCTCGGACATCACGCCGACCGCCACGCCAGCCGCGGCCAGCAGCAGGACCGAGCGTCGCACGGTCCATGGCTCCCCGCGCCCAGGCTCGTCCTCGAGCTCCTCCGGAGGGTTGAACAGGTCGCGATGGGTGCCCAGGGAGAACACCAGGTAGGCGCCGTAGACCAGGACCATGACGACCGCGAGGGCAAAGGAGACCCGCTCGACTCCGACGCCGAAGTCCAGGCGCTCCGCCGTCGGACTCGGCAGCCCTCGCCCGTCGATCAGCTGGAACGCTGCCACCAGCGCGATCGCCGCCGCCGAGAGGAACAGCAGGGAGCTCTGAGCGGAAGCGGCGACGCGGTCGAATGCCTGTCGGGGCGGATTGCGGATTCCCCCGACCAACATGGAGGCGCCGAGCACGAGCAGGATGTTCCCCAGGACCGAGCCGACGAGGGACGCCTTGACGACCTCGTGCAGGCCTTCCCCGAGCGCGAACAGGGCGATGATCAGCTCGGGGGCGTTGCCGAAGGTCACGTTGAGCAGACCGCCTATGCCCGGGCCCGAACGTTCGGCCAGCTCCTCGGTGGCGCGGCCCATCAGCGCCGCGGTGGGGACGACCCCCAGCGCCGAGGCGAAGAACGTGACCGCCTCGTCGCCACCCGCGATCGCCAGGGCGATGGCAAGCGGGATGAACGGGACGAGCAGATAGGGCCAGCCCTCGCCGCTCAGGAGGAACCGGCGCCGGTTCCGCCGCTCTCGGGCCGCCGCGCTCACGCAAGGGCAAGCTTAGGGATCGCCGACACTAGACTGGCGTCCATGGAGACGCGGAATTTCGGCACCACCGGGCTTCAGACATCGGCCATCGGCTTTGGCACGTGGGCGCTGGGATCGGATTGGTGGGGCGAGCACGAGGACCCCGATCGGCTGGTGGCTCGTGCGCTGGATCTCGGCATCACCTTCTTCGACACCGCCGACACTTACGGGCAGGGTCTCAACGAGGAGATCGTCGGCGCCGCGCTCGAGCGCGCCGGCGTCGCGCGCCATGACATCCAGCTCTCGACGAAGTTCGGCTACGTCATCGATCGCGACCGCACCGCTCACCGCGAATCCGAGCGACCCCACGACTGGTCGCCCACCCACACACGCCGGGCGCTCGAGGCTAGCCTGCGTCGGCTGGGCACCGACCACGTCGACCTCTACCAGCTGCACAACCCGCGGATCGAGGCAATCATTGGGCCGTTGGCCGACGAGCTGTTCGCCGAGCTCGAAGCCCTCAAGGCCCAGGGGAAGATTCGCCACTACGGGGTCGCCCTGGGGCCGAAGATCGGCTGGCGCGACGAGGGTGTGCGTGTCCTGGCAGAGCGCGGGATCGCATCGCTTCAGACGGTCTACAACCTGCTCGAGCAGGAGCCGGGGGCCGAGTTCCTCGAGCTCGCCGAGCAGCGCGGCGCGGGCGTCATCGCCCGGGTCCCGACGTCGAGCGGCCTGCTCGAGGGCCACCTGACGTTGGAGACCGAGTTCTCGGGCAACGACCACCGCCGCCACCGACCGCGGGAGTGGCTCGTGGATGGTCTGCAAAAGGTCGAGCAGCTCGAGTTTCTGACCCGCGGCGGCGAGCGCACGCTGGCCCAGGCCGCCATGCGCTTCATCCTCGGCCAGCCCGCGATCGCCTGCATCGTCCATACGGTCACGACCGTGGCCCAGCTGGAGGAGTGGG
>JBBQRG010000150.1:0-2121 GCA_038215095.1 Solirubrobacterales bacterium
GACCTCGCTCGAGAGCTTCTGCGCCTCGCTGCGCTTGGGCCCCAGGACGAGGAACCAGTAGCCCACCAGCAGCGCGACCGCGGCGACGACGACGATGACGATGCGATCGCGAGCCGTCATCGAGAGCCTCCGGACGCGCTCTGGGCAGCGGGCGCAGCCGTGCTGGGCGCCGAGCCCGACGATCCAGGAGCCGAGCTCGAGGGAGCCGAGCTGCTCGAGGCACCGGAGGCGGGTGGGCCGGAGCCGTTCGCCGGCGGGGTCGACCCGCTCGGGGGCGCAGTCGCGCTGGCGGCGCCGGACGATGTGCCCGCGCTCAGGGTGGCCCCGGGCAGCCGCTTGAAGAAGATGACGAGCTGGAAGCGCGGGATCTGGCCGCTGCCATGGCGGCAGTCCTGGTTGGCGGCGCCGCCGCCTCCGCTGTCGCCGGACGAAGCGGTGCCGCCGCTCCCGCCGCTGGCGCTGGCCTGGGTCTCTCTCTTGGCAGACTCGACGAGGGTGACGCGCGAGACGTCCTGGATCAGCCTCAGCCGCGTGAGCACGCGTGCCACCTCGGCCTGGTTGGTGGTGCAGCCGACGATCTCGACCGCCGGGACCGGCTCCTTGCCGCGGATCGCACCGGTTTCGCCGCCACCGCCGCCGCCGCCGCCCGCGCCGCCGCCGAGTTGCACCGACGGCGAGACCGTCGCCCGCAGCGAGGTGAGCCACACGTCGCTGGGGATCACCCGGGCAAGGTCGCGCATGGTCCGCTCCCAGTCGAAGCGGTTGGACGCCAGCTGGGCGACCGTGGTGACCCGCTTCTGGCGCAGCTGGGCGAAATCTCGGTAGGGCCGCAGGGCGGTGGCCTGCGCTTGTGCGGCTGACGCCTCACTGGTGACACGGGCGACCTGGGACTTGCGGTCGTTGATGGTGTTCGTCGTGAGCACGTAGGCGACGACGGCGATGACGAGCACCCCGAGCACGCCGAGCAGCACGTAGACCGCACCGCCGCTGCGGCCGGCGCCGCCGGGGCCGCCGCGCTGCTCCTCCGGCGGGATGAGGTTGACGGCCTTCATGCGTGGCGCTCCTCCACAGCCAGCCCGGCCGCAACCGTGAGGCGGCCTCCCTCCCCGGCCGGCACCGCACCCGCGTGCGCTTCGGCCACGACGCCCGCGGCGACGGGCATGCCCAGGTCGGCCGCGAGCTGCTCGGTGAAGCCCGGGACGCTGACGGCCGCACCGGTCAGGACGGCCTCGTCCACGCTCACGGCAGTCTCCTGCGCGCGGTAGTAGTCGATCGAGTTGCGAACGTCGTCGGCGATGCGCCGAACGCCGTCCGAGAGCACGGTGCGGGCCTCGGTGACGATCTCGGCGTCGCCCTCGATCTGTTCAACAGGCGCACTCAGGCCGACGTGGCTGAGCCACTGGCGGGAGTGCTCGAGGGTAAGCTCACGCCGCTCGGCGAGCTGGCCCACCATGCCCTCCAGGCCGCCCGCCGCGACACGCGTGAAGCGGCACACCGCGTTCTCTGCGATGGCGAGGTTGGTCAGACCCCCGACGCTCACGTAGAGCACCGAGCGCGCCGGGCCGTTGCCCTCGCCTTCCGGCGCCTGCGTCGTGTCGAGCGCCCGGATCATGGCGAAGGCAGAGAGGTCGACGCCCTCCGGGCGTAGGCCGGCCCGGCGCACGGCCTCGAGCAGGCGGTCCACCATGTCCCGCCGAGCGGCGACGAGCATCACGCGTGCGCGCTCGCCCTGCTCGGTCTGGATGGTTCCGAGGGGCTGGAAGTCGAGCACCGCGAGGTCGAGCGGCATGGGAATCTGATCCTGGGCCTGGAAGCGCACGGCCGCGGCGAGCTCCTTGGGATCGGACAGATTGGGAACGTCGATGGTCCTGACGACGATGCGCTGGTTGGCCACGCCCAGCCGGACCCGCTTGCCGAGGCCGTTCTCTGCGAAGAACGGCTTGAGCGCCTCGGCCAGCCCGTCGACGTCGGTGACCTCGCCGTCGCGCATCACGCCCGGCTCGAGGGGGGCGGTCGCGGCTCGTTCCACGGCGATCGCGCCGTTCGCGCGGACTTCGGCGGCAGCCAGGAAGCTCGGCTCGATGTCGAGGCCGACGACGCTGCGTCGTTGGGTGCGTGCGA
>JBBQRG010000151.1:0-1919 GCA_038215095.1 Solirubrobacterales bacterium
CAACGCCGCGTAGTTGAGCGCGGGACCCTTGCCGCCGGCATGGACCATCAGCGCGCCGAGCTCCGGTGCGTCCGTCACCGTGGCGCCCGAGTGCCCCGGCAGCGAGGCCAGCTGGCGCTCGATCCGCTCGAGCTCGTCGTGGCTGGGCGGCTCGATCTTCGGTTCGGCGTCCTCGCGCGGCCGGGCGTTATCGGGGCGCTGGGCGGGCGTCGACGGCCGCAGCTCGCTCATCGGCCGCGGCCCGACATCGTCAGGCGCCGCCCTCGCCGATCACGTCGCGCTGGAAGCGCTCGATCGCCGCCACGCTCCGTGCCGGGTCGGTCTCGAGCAGGTCCATGACCAGGAGCGTGACTCCGGCCTTCGCGAAGCCATCAACGTCGGCGCGCATCTCCTCGGGAGTTCCCGTCATGACGTACGGCCCGCCGCTCGCCCCGCTCGGCTCGAATCGGACCCGGACGCGGGCAGAGAACGTCGGCTCCGGTCGACCGGCCGCCTTGGCCATCTCGCGCACCAGCTGGGCGCGTTCGGCGTACCTGGCCGGAGCGGTGCCGGTCGAATGCCAACCATCGCCGAGCTTGCCGGCTCGCTTCAGGGCGGCATCCGCGCCACCGCCGACGTAGATCGGCAGCGCGGCACCCTGCGGTGGCAGCGGCGCGAAGGCGTAGTCCTCGAAGGCATGGAACTCGCCCTTGAACGGCTCCTCTGAACCGCTCCACAGGTGGCGCCAGATCGCGATGGACTCGTCGAGATAGGCGCCGCGCCGGTGGTAGACGTCGGCGGCCCCAACATTGGCAAACTCCGCCTCGCTCCAGCCGACCCCGACGCCCAGCGTCATGCGGCCGCCGGACAGGCCATCGAGGGTGGCTACTTCGCGGGCCATCAGCACGGCGTTGCGCATCGGCACGACGATCACGCTGGTGCCGATGCGGACGAAGGACGTGCGTCCAGCCACGTAGGCAAGGGTGGCGAGCGCCTCGAAGAGCACCGAGTAGTCGGCGGCCCGCGGGGAGCGATCGGGCAGCACGTGGTCCGTCGTCCAGACGGAGTCCCAGCCCAGCCGCTCGCAGGCCTCGGTCGCCGCATCGATCCCCTCCCGGCTGGCGCCGGGCCGGTATTGCGGAAGTGCCAGCCCGAAGCGCATTCGCGCCGCACCGTCGGCCGCCACGTTCATGCCGGCGCCCCGGACGTCTTGCCGGCCGCGCCCGTGCCGCTTCCGCCGTTCGCGCCGCCCTCGGCTTCCTCTGCGAGGATGCGCCGCACCCATTTGATCGGCGGCGAACCGTGGGAGATGACCGACTCGAGGTGGCGGCGATAGTCAAAGCCGGGCGTCTCGCCGAGCCCGCCCACGACACGCTGGGTGGGCAGGCTGTAGTCGTCGGCGCCGGCCGCCTTCGCGGCTCGCTGGCGCGCCTCGACCTCAAGGTCCCACATGCCGACCGAGCCGAGGTAGTAGGTGGAGAGCTGGGTCGAGGTGAGCCGTGCCCGCAGCCACTTGGCGCGCGCCTCGTCCTGTTCCTGGAAGCCGCCGGCGACCATGAGGTCCATGGCCTCCTGCTCGTTCATGCCCTCGACATGG
The DNA here is from genome assembly GCA_038215095.1 of Solirubrobacterales bacterium. GTDB lineage: Bacteria > Actinomycetota > Thermoleophilia > Solirubrobacterales > Thermoleophilaceae > DATACN01. Next base: position 1,577 of record JBBQRG010000151.1, read on the forward strand.
ATGGCCACATCGATGATCGCGTTGGTGACCGCGCGCAGGTAGAACTTCCAGTGGTTGAGCATCAGCGCGGGATCGTCCGCGCCGTAGCCCTGGTCCATCATCACCTGGGTCACGTAGACCGCCCAGCCCTCCGCGAACATGCCGTTGCGGAAGATCGTCCGCGTCAGCGACTTCGAGCGGTTCGAGTAGGCCAGCTGGAGAAAGTGCCCCGGGATTCCCTCATGGATGCACATCAGCTTGACCATCCGGTCGTTGTCCTCGCGCAGGTACGACTCGGTGGCCTCCTCGCCGAGTGACTCGTCCGGCGGCGTGATCCAGAACTGGCTGGGCAGGCCGCGATCCA
>JBBQRG010000152.1:0-1909 GCA_038215095.1 Solirubrobacterales bacterium
AAGATCGGCGGCTTCCTGCACCTGTGCATCGGCGAGGAAGCCACGATCATCGGCGCTACCCAGGCACTCCGCGACACCGACTTCCTGCTGTCCACCTACCGCGAGCACGGCCAGGCCCTGGCCCGCGGCACCTCGCCCGACGCGGTCATGGCCGAGCTGTTCGGCAAGGTCGACGGCTGCTCTGGCGGCCGCGGCGGCTCGATGCACCTGTTCGACCTGGAGCGACGCTTCCTCGGCGGCTACGGCATCGTGGGCGCCAACCTCCCGCTGGCCGCGGGCGTCGCGCTTGCCAGTGACTACCGCGAGTCAGACGACGCCACGCTCTGCATGTTCGGCGACGGCGCCACCAACCAGGGCAACTTCGGCGAGACGATGAACTTCGCGGCGCTGTGGAAGCTGCCGATCGTGTTCATGGTGATCAACAACCAGTTCGGCATGGGCACCGCGCTGGAGCGCCATTCGGCCGTGACCGACCTGTCGACCAAGGCCGCCGGCTTCGGCGTGCCCGGCTCGCGCTGCGACGGCATGGACGTGCTCGACACCCACGCGGCCGTGGCCGAGGCCCTGGAGAAGGCGCGCACCGACCGGGCTCCCCAGCTCGTCGAGGCCGTTACCTATCGCTACCGCGGGCACTCGATGGCCGACCCCGAGGACTACCGATCGAAGGACGAGGTCGAGCAGTGGCGCCCGCGCGATCCGCTCACGGCGTTTCCCAAGCGGCTGGTCGAGGAGAAGGTGCTCTCCGAGGACGAGGTCAAGGCGATGGACGACGAGGCCGTCCAGACGATCGACGCCGCCGTCGCCTTTGCCGACAAGTCGCCGTTTCCCGACCTCGACTCGCTGTATGACGACATCTACGTGATCGGCGAGCAGGTGCGCGATCCGTGGTACTCCACCGATATACGCTCGCCCGGCAGCCATCGCGGCGAGCAGGAACGCGACGCCGGCGACGTTGCGCGCGAGCTGGCCGAGGCCGGCGCGGCGCACGAGGTCGAGACCGAGGATGACCTGCGCGAGGCGCGGGGCCGCGGCGAGGGCGGCTGATGACCCAGATGCGCTATCGCGAGGCGCTGAACCTCGCGCTCCGCGAGGAGATGCACGCCGACGACGCGGTGTTCTGCATGGGCGAGGACATCGGCGTGTTCCAGGGCGCTTTCAAGGTGACCGCCGGGCTGCTCGAGGAGTTCGGCGAGAAGCGGATCCGCGATACCCCGATCTCTGAGAACTCGATCGTCGGCCTCGGCGTTGGCGCGGCCATGACCGGGCTGCGGCCCGTGGTCGAGCTGATGACCATCAACTTCTCGCTGCTCGCGCTCGACCAGATCATCAACAGCGCGGCGTCGATCCGCTACATGTTCGGCGCCCAGGTGTCGGTGCCGCTGGTCATCCGCATGCCCCAAGGCGCCGGCCACCAACTGGGCCCGACCCACTCGCACTCGTTCGAGGCGCTCTACCAGCACGTACCGGGACTGCTCGTGGCCGTGCCCACCACCGCGGCCGACGCGCGCGGACTGCTCAAGGCCGCCATCCGCGACGACAACCCGGTGATCTTCATCGAGCACGAGACGCTGTACGGCCGCCGCGGGGAGGTCGACGAGGACGACGACGAGCCGCTGCACTTCGGCCAGGCCGCGGTGCGCCGCGCAGGCGACGACGTCACGATCGTCGGCATCTCGCGCATGAGCGAGACGGCGCTGAAGGCCGCCGACACGCTGGCCTCCGAGCATGAGATCGAGGCCGAGGTGATCGACCCGCGCACGCTGCGCCCGCTGGACCTGGACACGATCCTGGAGTCGGTACGAAAGACCAACCGCGCGGTGATCGTGGAGGAGGGCTGGCCCCACGGCGGCGTGGGCGCGAACCTTGCGGCGCTGATCCAGGAGCAGGCGTTCGACTGGCTCGACGCTCC
>JBBQRG010000153.1:0-1904 GCA_038215095.1 Solirubrobacterales bacterium
GGCGAATGGGCCCAGCCCGCCGATCACGGCCACCACCACCGCCAGCCAGAAGGGGATCGTCCGCTGGCGGACGGCGGCCAGGGAGAGCAGCGACAGGCAGATCCACATCACGCCGTGCGTCCACCCCAGCACCGCCTCCTCACCGGCGAGCCCACGCACGAGCCAGGCGACGAGCAACCCGGTGAACACGGCCGAGTTGACGAACGAGAGCCCGCGCAGGAAGCGAAACGAGGTCATGCCGCAGACCCGGCAGGGCTCGCGAACGAGAGCACGCTCAGGCAGCGCAACGGCGTCAAGCCGTCAATACGGCAGGGCTCGCGGACAAGCGCACGCTCAGGCAGCGCAACGGCGTCATGCCGCGAGCAGCGACGCGGTTCGGCGCAGTGGGGCGTGGGCCTCCGCCGGCCAGCGCGCCGGATCGGCCGGCCACCAAGCAAAGGCGTCGTGCTCGTCGTCGGGCACGATCTCGGCGCCTTCCTCGAGCCAGGCCATGCCGACGAGGAGCACGAGCCCCGTGGGAAGGCGAACGAGCGCCTCGACCGTCAGACGCTCGGGCCGGACCGACCACTCCTCCTCGAGCTCGCGCGCGAGGGTTACGACGGGGTCCTCGCCGACCTCGACGGCGCCGCCCGCGCCCAGCGCCCAGCGCCCCGCCCACGTCGCGACCCACGGTGCTCGGCGGCCGGCCAGCCAGCGCCCGTCGGGCGCTCGGGCGATGCACTGCGATGCGATGCTCTGGACGGCGTCGTCCTCGATCAGGCGCAGCGACCATCGCGACGGCTGGAGCTCGAGGCGCAGCGCTCGGGGATCGGCGTCGAAGCTCGCCAGCCGCGCGCTCATCCCGTCGTGGCTGGGCGAGCCGCGCTCGCGGAGCGCCTCGATCGCCGCGTCGGCGGCCGCCGACGCTTCTGGCGCGGGCTCGAAGTGGTCCTCGCGCCAGCGCGTCTGGACTTGTCGGGGCTCCCACGGTCCGCGGGCGATGACGCGGGCGTCGGGCATCTCAGACACCATACGGATGCGCCCCACCCCGCCCCGTGGCGCTCGTTGGCGGCGAAGCGCTCGGGTCGGCGCGGGTGCGCTGACGGGCGGCGCGCGGTGGGCCGGAGCCTACGGCGGCGGCCCCTTTCGGCGTAGAGCCGGGTCCTAGGTGCTCTTCATGTTGCGGGTGTCGCGCGGCTCGAGGAAGGTGCGCGCGAAACGCACTCTGGTCATCACGCCGCCTCCGAGTAGGCGGGCTCCGTCTTGACCGGCAGCATCTCGGTCTCCTCGGCCTCCTGCGAGGAGTCCGAGCGCAGCACCGTGAAGGCCACGATGAACGCAGCCGACACGAGCACTGCTCCCACCAGGTAGGCGAGGTGGAAGCCGGAGTTCAGCGCGGCGGCGGCCGACTCGCCGTCGACGCGCAGGCCGTCGGTGCGCTCGGTGGCGATCGTGGCTAGCACCGCGAGGCCGATGGCGCCGCCCACCTGCACGGTCGCGTTGATCAGGCCCGAGGCCAGCCCCGAGTCGCTCGGCGTGGCGCCCGACATCGCGAGCGTCATCAGCGAGGGGAAGCCAAGGCCGGCACCGAGACCGATCAGGGCCACCGCCGGCACGACGTCGGTGATGTAGCTCCCGTCGACGGGCGTTCGCGCGAACAGCAGCAGCCCCGCGACGATGGAGGCCATACCGGGGAGGAGCGTCGCCCTCGCGCCGAAGCGCATGTTCAGCCGCTCGGAGTAGCGCAGCGAGATCGTCCCCATGACGATGGTGGCCGGCAGGAACGCGAGCCCGACCTCGAGGGGGTCATAGCCCAGGATCCGCTGCAGGTAGAGGGCTCCCAGGAAGAACATCGCGAACATTCCGGCCACGAGGAGCGCCATGACCACGTTGGCCCCCGCGACGTTGCGCGAGCGAAAGAGGCG
>JBBQRG010000154.1:0-1896 GCA_038215095.1 Solirubrobacterales bacterium
CACAGCATCTGGCCCTGGACGTCCTATCTCGTCCGCGTCCTTGCCGACGCCTACGACACATTCGAGCAACGTGTGGCTGCCGAGGACGCGATGGTCGGCGGTAAGCAGGATCGCGTCCGCGAGTACATCCTTCATCAGGCCCCGGCAGAGTTCCGCAGACGTGACATCGAACGCGCGGTGCTCGGCGTCAGCACCGCGACCATACGGCTCGTACTCAACGAGCTGCGCGACGCGCGACTGATCCAGCCCCAAGGCTCCGGTCCAGGCGCTCGATGGCATCGGCTGTAGGCGATCGAAAGGCACCTGTGGCAGTCGCCATCGAACTCGACGCTCTCGATCCCGCCGACAGGGGATGACGGCACCGGCGGCCAGGACCCTCGGCGACCTCCGGCGCGAGCTGGCGGCCTTCCTCGGCTTCGAGGCGCCGCGTGCGGCGGCGGCGGCCGAGACGCTCGAAGCCGTGCCCCAGCGAGGCTACCTGCGCACGCTTGTCACCTACCGGAGCGCAGACGGCGACACGATCCCCGCCTACCTGCTGCTACCGGACGGCGGTGGGCCCTTCCCGGCAGTACTTGTCCAGCACCAGCACAACGGCCAGTACCACCTTGGAAAAAGCGAGCCCGCAGGCGTCGCGGGCGACCAACTGCAGGCATTCGGGCCTGCCCTGGCCCGCCGAGGGATCGCTGTACTGGCCCCCGACTCGATCTGCTTCGAGGACCGCCGTCACCAGCGGAAAGGCCGCGAGCCAGACGCCGGAGACCAGCTCCAGCACCAGAACGAGTTCGCGTACCGGCTGGTCACCGGTGACCTCTTGGCGCGCAAGGTAATCGCAGACTCCGCGCTCGCCGTCTCCTTGCTCGCGGCGCTCCCCGCCGTGCGCAGCGATCAGATCGGCATGCTCGGCCACTCCTACGGCGGCAGCACGGTCCTCTTCCACGCGCCGCTCGATGAGCGGGTGCGGTTCGCCTGCGCGAGCGGCGCGGCCTGCAGCTACCGGGCGAGGATGGCCGCCCGCACCGGCATCGAGCTGGCCCAGGTCATCCCCGGCTTTACCCAACGCTTCGAGCTCGATGACCTCGCACGCTGCATGGCCCCGCGGCCGCTGCTCCTGGTTTCGGCCGGGAGCGACCCCTACTCCGCAGACGCCCATGCCATTGAGGATGAGGTCCGTCCCACCTACGACGCACTCGACGCTCGCGATGCTCTCGAGCATCTCAGAGTGGATGGCGGACATGAGCTCACGCGGGATCGCTTCGAACAGATCGTTGCGTGGACGCATGTACGCTGCGCCGAGCCGGTCTGAAGCTGGCCCAACCAATTAGACGCGGTATGGGCGAACGAGGTAGTCCCTACCCGTTACACAATCAGTCAGTTGCGAGCGGCGTCCAGCAGCTCGGCCGCCACCGCCCGCGCCGCGTCGGGGCGGGCAAGTCCGGCCGCGGCGCGGCCCATCGCGGCCAGGCGCGCCGGGTCCCCCAGCAGGTCGTCGACTGCGCCGGCGAGCCGCGACGCGGTGAGCTCGTGATCCGGCAGGACCACGGCGGCGCCCGCCGACTCCATCCAGCGGGCGTTGGCGGCCTGGTGGTCAGCGGCGGCGTGGGGATAGGGCACGAGGATCGCGGGCCGACCGTAGGCCGCTATCTCGAACACCGATCCGCCGGCGCGAGCGACCACGAGGTCGCTGGCCAGCAGGGCCTCGCCGAACTCGGACAGGCTGAGGTACTCGCGCATGTCATATGAGGGGCTGTCCACGCGCACGCGCACGCGCAGGCCGTCGTAGTCCCTCGTGCCGGCGATATGCAGGACGTGAAACCGAGCGTCCGCGAACCCCTCGACCGCCGCCTGGTTGATCGACCGCGCACCCAGCGACCCGCCGAACACGAGGACGCAGCTCTC
>JBBQRG010000155.1:0-1830 GCA_038215095.1 Solirubrobacterales bacterium
CCTGACGCCCGCCCCGGAGGTAGCGGGCGACCTCGCGCAGCAGGTCGCGCTCGAGCAGGATGGTGGCGACCACCGTCACCGCGAGGTAGAGCGCGAGCTCTCCGAGGGCGAGGGCCGGCGCGCGCCCGGAGCCCTCGACCACGCGCAGCGCGAGCACGGCGGCCGCCGCGGGGACCGTCGGGGCGATCGCCCGCACGAAGTGCCGGGCGATCTGAAGTCCGGGGAACAGCCGCGCGAGGTAGGTGAACCGGGCGGCCAGCGTCACCAGGATCACCGCGCCCATCCCCACCGCGTAGCCGTCGAGCTCGTAAATGAGCAGTCCGGGTAGGGCGAAGGCGAGGAAGGCGGCCGTTGCGATCGCGGAGACGACCGCGATCGGCTTCGTCTCGCCCGCCGCGCGGAAGAAGGCCGTCCAGTTGAAGCCGATGTGGTTGGCGGCGGCGATCAGCCCGAAGGCCTCGATGAGGACGATCGCGGGCGCCCAGCGCTCACCGATCACCGAGTGGACGAGATCTGCGGCGAACAGCGCGACGCCCACGCCAAAGGGAAAGCCCCACATCAGGGCCAGGCGGTTGGACTTGACGAAGGACTCGAGCAGCAGGTCGCGCCGGTCGCGCACCGCGCAGATCGCCGGGTAGAGCGTCGAGGTGACGATCTGATCGACTCGATCGGTGTACAGGACGATGGAGCTCGCCAGTGCGATGGCGCCCACCCCGGCCAGGCCGAGCACATGGTCGCCGGCGAGCAGCGAGGCCTGGGCGGCGATGATCCCGCTCCCTCCCGCCAGGAGCAGCGGCCACGAGAACCCGGCGTAGGAGCGCAGCGTGCCGCGGTCATAGCGCAGGCGCAGGGGGTAGGGGGAGTGCCGGACCGCGGCCGCCGCCGAGGCCCACGAGCCGGCCACGGCTCCGATCACCAGGCTCCAGTAGCCCGCGCCGGCCACTGCGAGGGCGACGGTCACCGCGAAGGTGATGATCGGGTCTACCGCCTCGAGCGAGCGTTGCCGCACGAAGGCCATGCGCCGGTAGTGGACCCAGATCGCCGCCTGGAGGACCGCCGCGGGAAGCATGAGCAGGGTGAACGCGGCCGGAGCGATCAGCTTGGGCTCCCCGTAGACAAGCGCCAGCAAGGGGATGACGGCCGCGACCAGGACGCCGTAGGCCGACGTGGCGATCAGCTCGAGCGTGAACGCACGCTGGAAGGCGAGCTCCTGATTTGCGTCTGACTGCTGGACGTACTTGTCGCTGATGCCCACCTGCTTGAGCCAGCCCAGCGTGCCCAGCCCGATCACGATGATCCCCCACAGGCCGTAGTCCTGGGCGGTCAGCAAGGCGGCCACGACGAAGCCCTTGAGCAGGCCCAGCGCGTTGAATCCCATCAGGAAGACCGCGTTGACCAGCGTGCCGCGTGCGGTCTGCTCGCGCAGTCCCCGGCCGGCGAGGGCCAGGCGGCCGCCGAGGGTCTGTGGCGGGCGCGCCTCGGCTCTCGCCACCCGGTCAGGCATCGGGGCCAACGTAGCACCCGGACAGCCCCTCCCCGCTGCGATACTCGGTCCCATGAAGATCGCCGTCGCCGCGGACGAGCGCACGGGCATCGCCGCGCTGGTGGTGGAGGAGCTTCGCCGCCGCGGCCACCAGCCGCTGCTCCACGGAGCGCTCTGCGACGACGAGCGCGACGACTGGGCGTGGGCGAGCGAGGCCGCCTCGCGCGACGTCGTCGAGGGCCGCGCCGATCAGGCGATCGTGTGCTGCTGGACCGGGACGGGCGCCTCCATCGCCGCCAACAAGGTCGCCGGCGTGCGCGCCGCCCTGTGCCTCGACGCGGCGACCG
>JBBQRG010000156.1:0-1691 GCA_038215095.1 Solirubrobacterales bacterium
CCGTAGAGGTACTCGTGCTCGATGAAGATGACCGGGTTGTCGTCGCGGATGGCCGCCTTGAGCAGGCCCTTTGCGTCGGCCGCCGTCGAGGGCACCGCGACGAGGAGCCCGGGGACTCCGAGGAACATTGCCTCGAGGCAGTGCGAGTGGGTGGGGCCGAGCTGGTGGCCCGCGCCCTGGGGCATGCGCACCACCAGCGGGACCTTGACCTGGCCGCCGAACATGTAGCGGATGTGGGCGGCGTGGTTGATGATCTGGTCGAAGGCCAGCAGCGAGAAGTTGATCGTCATGAGCTCCACGACGGGGCGCAGGCCCGTCATCGCGGCTCCCACGCCCATGCCCACGATCGTGTTCTCGGAGATCGGGGTGTCGCGCACGCGCGACTCGCCGAACTCTTCGAGCAGGCCCTGGGTGACCTTGAACGCGCCGTTGAAGACGCCGATGTCCTCGCCCATCAGCATCACGGTCTCGTCGCGCCGCATCTCCTCCCGCAGCGCCTGGTTGAGGGCGTCTCGATAGCGGACGACCGCCACGGCGCTAGTCCGCTTCGTCCTGGGCCGCGTCGGCCGGCTTGATCTCCTCGCCGCCCGGCCCGCCTGCGGCACGCTCGTACTCCGCCGCCTCGACCGATCCCGTCGCCATCTGGCGCTCGTGCTCGCCCCGGTGCACCCCCGGCGAGCGCTCGTCGATCGCGTACCAGCCCTGGATCTGGTCGCCCAGCACGTAGACATCGTCGTAGAGCGACTCGGGCGGTGGAAACGGGGAGGCGTCGGCAAAGGTCACTGCATCGTCCACGCGCTTCTGCGCGCTGCGATCGATGGCGTCGCGCTCCTCGGGCTCGAGCACGCCCTCATCGACCAACCGCTCGCCGAACACGACGATGGGGTCGCGGCGGCGCCACTCGTCCACCTGCTCGCGGGTCCTGTACTCCTCGGGGTCGGCCATCGAGTGTCCGCGGAAGCGGTAGGTGACCGCCTCGACGAGCATGGGCTGGCGCTCATCGCGCGCGATCTGCAGCGCCTCGGTCATGACCGCCTGGGTGTCGACGACGTCCATGCCGTCGCAGCGCAGGCCGGGCACGCCGAACCCCTCCCCCTTGCGGCGAAGGTCGGTGACCGCCGAGTGGCGCTCCAGCGCGGTGCCCATGCCGAACTGGTTGTTGGTCACCATGAACACCACCGGCAGGCGCCACAGGGCGGCCAGGTTCATGGTCTCGCCGAACGTGCCCTGGTTGCAGGCGCCGTCGCCGAACGTGCACACCGTCGCGTCGCCGGTGCCGAGGTAGTCCGAGGCCAGGCCCATCCCCGCGGCGAGCGGGAGGTTGCCGCCCACGATCCCGTAGCCCCCCATGAAGCGCCGCTTCACGTCGAACATGTGCATGGACCCGCCGCGGCCGCGCGAGCATCCGTCGGCGCGGCCGAACAGCTCGGCCATCACGGCGTCGGGGCTGGTTCCGCGAGCCATGGCATGGCCATGCGAGCGATAGGTCGAGATCAGGTAGTCGCGGTCGCGCAGCGCCCGCGCGGCGCCGACGATGGTCGCCTCCTCGCCGATCGCAAGGTGCAGGAAGCCGCCGATCTTGGCCTTGGCGTACATCTCTCCCGCCCGCTCCTCGAAGCGGCGGATGAGGACCATCGTGTTCAGCCACTCGCGCGCGGCCTCACGGTCAGGGAGCGGTCGAGCCTCGCCCT
>JBBQRG010000157.1:0-1648 GCA_038215095.1 Solirubrobacterales bacterium
GAGGCGCCGCCCGGCATGACGGCGCTGGCGTCGTCGAGCGAGTCGCCGGTCGCCGCGTTCGAGGACGTCGAGCGCGGCCTCTACGGCATCCAGTTTCACCCCGAGGTCGTGCACACGCCTTATGGCACCCAGATCCTCACGCGCTTCCTCGAGGACATCGCCGGCGCTGCATTGGACTGGAACGCGGCGTCCGTGGCCGAGGAGCAGATCCACCGCATCCGCGAGCAGGTGGGGGAGGGGCAGGTCATCTGCGGGCTGTCCGGTGGTGTCGATTCCTCCGTGGCGGCGCTGCTGGTGCACCGCGCCATCGGCGACCAGCTCACGTGCGTGTTCGTCGACCACGGCCTGATGCGCAAGAACGAGGGCGAGCAGGTCGTGGCCGCCTTCCGCGACCACTTCAAGGTGCCGCTGGTGGCCGTGGACGCCGAGGACCGCTTCCTGGAGCGCCTGAAGGGCGAGACCGAGCCCGAGGCCAAGCGCAAGATCATCGGCACCGAGTTCATCCGCGTGTTCGAGGAGGAAGCGGCCAAGCTCGAGGATCCGCGCTACCTGGTGCAGGGCACGCTGTACTCCGACGTGATCGAGTCCGGCGGCGACGGCTCCGGCGCGGCCACGATCAAGTCACACCACAACGTTGGCGGCCTGCCCGAGGATCTCGAGTTCGAGCTGGTCGAGCCGCTGCGCGCGCTGTTCAAGGACGAGGTGCGCCAGGTCGGCATCGAGCTCGGGCTGCCCGATCGGCTGGTGTGGCGCCAGCCCTTCCCCGGGCCGGGCCTCGGCATCCGGATCGTGGGTGGCGAGGTCAACCGCGAGCGCCTGGAGATCCTCCGCGACGCCGATTACGTCCTCCAGGACGAGATCCGCGGCGCGAACCTCTACCGCGATCTGTGGCAGTCATTCTGCGTCCTGCCGGGCGACCTGCGCACCGTCGGCGTCCAGGGCGACGAGCGCACATATGGCTACGTGGTGGTCATCCGCGCGGTCACGAGCGACGACGCCATGACCGCCGACTGGGCACGGCTGCCCTACGACCTGCTCGAGCGCACGGCCTCGCGGATGATCAACGAGATCCGCCAGGTCAACCGGGTGGTGCTGGACGTCACGTCCAAGCCCCCGGGCACGATCGAGTGGGAGTAGCCGCTATGCCGGGCCGATAAGGAGGTCCGCGCGGTCGCGTGTAGCGGCCACCACGGCCGCGTTGGCCTCGTCGACGTCGCTCACCCATGCGCACGCGGCCTCCGCCGACCGGCCGTGGGCCAGGTGCCGCGCGGTCAGCCGTTCGATGCGCGTCGTGTCGTCGAGGTCGAGGTACCAGCACTCGTCGAGCAGCCGGCCGATCCGCGCCCACGGTCCCTCCTCCACCAGCAGGTAGTTGCCCTCGGTGATCACCAGCGCGGTCTCGGCGGGGATCGTGATCGCGTCGGTCACCGACGCCTCGAGCTCCCGGCGGAACTCGGGCGCGCGCACGGCGGTGGGAGCGCCGCGGCGCAGCCGCTCGAGCAGCGCGACGTAGCTTTCGACGTCGAAGGTGTCGATGGCGCCCTTGCGCTCTGACCTGCCAAGTCGCTCGAGCTCCGAATCCGCCAGATGGAAGCCGTCCATCGGCACGAGCACGGCGGTGCCGTGGCCGACCGCGGCGACCAGCTCC
>JBBQRG010000158.1:0-1640 GCA_038215095.1 Solirubrobacterales bacterium
TGGTTGACGGGAGCTGGCGCGGCTGTGCTCGCGGGGCGGTGGCCCGGTGGCGGTGAGCGGGTGCGCTGAGGGGCGCGGTCGAGGGCGACGGCGCTAGGCGCCCGCGCGCTCGGCGCTTCGCAGGCTTCGCTGCGCCCACACGGTGAAGAGCGCGATGAGCCCGAGGCCGACGGCGAAGGCCAGCGCCACGTGCTGGGGTTGGCCGGCGATGAGCGAGCGGCCGGCCTCGAGCAGCGCGGTGGCCGGATTGATCGACGCGACCCCCTTGATCCAGCCCGAGAGGAGGTCGAGCGGGACGTAGACGGGAGCGAGGAAGAGCGTGAGGAAGACGGGCATCTGCATCGCCGGACCGGCCTGCATCGTGCGCAGCCGCATGGCGACGCCCCCCGCGAAGAGGATGGCCGCGACGTTCAGCAACAGGGCCAGGCCGTAGAGGCCGACGAGATCGATCGCGCTCCCGTCGACCTGCATCCCCACGACCAGCGCCACGACGGTGATCAGCCCAATAGTGAACATCGCGCGCACGAGCGCGGCGAGGACGTAGCCGAGCACGATGGCCTCGCGCCGCGGGGCCGCCAGGAAGAGGCGGCGGGCAAAGCCCGACTCGAAGTCGCGCGCCACCGAGAACCCGGTGAAGATGCCTCCGAACGCGGCCGACTGGCAGAGGACGAAGACGAACTGGAAGGCGGTGTAGCCGGGCGGGAAGTCGAAGCCCGGCACGTTGGAGATCCGCGAAAGCCCGCCGGCGAATGCCGTGAAGAAGAACAGCGGGAAGATGACCGCCGGGAGCACGAGCGCGGGGTTCGAGAAGAAGTTGTGGATGTTGCGCCAGGCGACGGCGCGCGCGGTGGCGATCACGTCCGGGCCATCCTCGTACGAAGGGCCGACGCCGCGGCGGCGAGCGCCAGCGCGGCAATGGCAGCGGCGCACCCGAAGCCGGCGAGCAGCGCGTGGACGTCCCATCCCTCGATGAGCAGGCTGCGCACGCCCTCGAGCAGGTAGGAGACCGGGTTCCAGGTCGCGATCGCGCGGAACCAGCCGGTCTCGATGAGGTTGCGCGGCAGTGCCATCGAGGAGAGGAAGAGGGTCACGAAGAGCAGTGGGAAGAGGCCCTGGACGGCCTCGCCCGAGCCCGTCCGCAGCGCCATCGCCGCGCCGAGCGAGCCGAAGCCGAGCGTGATGAGGAGCGAAAGCGCGAGGATTACGAGCGCGCCGGCCGCGCCCGCCTCGAGGTTCGCCCCGGCGATGAGGCCGACGGCGAGGAAGGTGATCGCCTGCACGACGCCCAGGACCAGCGAACCCGAGAGCTGGCCGACCAGCAGCCAGACGCGGCGCAGGGGGGTCAGGGAGAGGCGGCTGAGGAAGCCGGTCTCGATGTCGTTGGCGACGTTGGTCCCCGTGCTCATGGCGGCGAACAGCGCGCCCTGCATGAACGGGATGGCCAGGGCGAAGCTCAGGTAGGAGCCTGCCGGGAAGCCCGGGATCTTGGTTGCCGCGTCGAGCCCACCCGCGTTGACCGCGAGCAGGAGCAGCGGAAAGAAGACCGCCGGGACGATCATGGCCGGCTGGCGCATCGTGCGGACGATGGAGCGCCGCGCGACGGCGGCGACCTGTATCCGAGCGGCCCCGCTCGTCACGCC
>JBBQRG010000159.1:0-1601 GCA_038215095.1 Solirubrobacterales bacterium
ACATCAAATCGGACCGGAGTGGCGGGGCTCCTCCCACTCCGCCACTTCGGTCCAAAGCTTCACTGGGGATATGAGCGTTGGCATTCAGGGGTCACTACGAGCATTCGCTGGACGCGAAGAACCGGCTGAGCATCCCGGCCAAGTTCCGCGCGTCCTTCTCCGCAGGGGTGGTTCTCGCAAAGGACCCGGAGACCTGCGTCGCGGTCTGGACCCCCGACAGCCACGAGTCGATCATCGAGCGCGCGCTCGCGGGCCTGAACCCGATGGGTTCCGAGTACCGCAAGCTGTCGCGCTTCTACCAGGGCAACTCGTTCGAGATCGAGCTGGACGGGTCGGGCCGCGTGACCCTGCCGCCGCCGCTGATGACCCACGCCTCGATCGAGAAGGAGGTCGTGGTGGTGGGCGTGGGCGACCACCTGGAGGTCTGGGGCCGCGAGCGCTGGCAGTCGGAGCAGCAGTCGCTCGACGCGGAGATCGAGGAGGTGACCGAGCGCCTTGGCCATGCTTCTTGAGATGACGAGCGCACACGTGCCGGTCCTGGCCGGCGAGCTGATCGACGTGACGGGCCCGGCTCCGGGCGAGACGGTCGTCGATTGCACCTTCGGCGCGGGCGGCCACGCGCGCCTGCTGGCCGAGCGCATCGGCCCTGGGGGAACGTTGATCTGCATCGACCGCGACCCCGCCGCGGAGGAGCGCTTCGAGGAGCTCGCGCGTGAGGTGTCGTGTGAGACCCGCTTCCTGCGCATGGACTACGGCGATGGCCTCGAGCTGCTCGCCGAGGAGGGCACCAAGGCCGACCTCGTGCTGCTCGACCTCGGAATCTCGTCGATGCAGGTGGACGCGCGCGAGCGCGGCTTCTCCTACAGCTACGACGCGCCGCTCGACATGCGCATGGACCCCTCGCAGGAGCTCGACGCGCGTGCGGTGGTGAACGGCTGGGACGAGCGCCGCCTCTCGCAGCTGCTCAGCCGCTACGGCGAGGAGCCGAGCGCGCGGCGGATCGCGCGCGAGATCGTGAAGCGCCGCGACCGGCATCCGTTCGAGACCACCGGCGAGCTGGTGGACGCCATCGAGGCCGCCATCCCGGCCGCGGTGCGCCGCAGCTTCGGCGGCGGCCACCCGGCCAAGCGCAGCTTCCAGGCCATCCGCATCGCGGTGAACGCCGAGCTGGACGCGCTGGACCGCGCGCTGCCGCTGGCCTGGGCGCTGCTGCGCGAGGACGGCCGGCTGGCGGCCATCTCCTTCCACTCGCTCGAGGACCGGCGCGTGAAGCGCTTCCTGGCCGACCGCGCGCGCGGCTGCATCTGCCCGCCGGACTTCCCGGTCTGCGCATGCGGCCGCGAGCCCGAGGCCGACCTGCTCACGCGCCGCGCCGTGGCGCCCACGCCGGGCGAGGTCGCGCAGAACCCGCGCTCGCGCTCGGGCAAGCTGCGCGCGGCCCGAAAGCTCCAGGGAGTCGAGGCCTGATGGCCCGCTCCGCCGCAGCCCGCGCTCCGCGCACGGCCCACGGCAGGCCGGCCCGGGCGACCGCGAAGAAGCCGCTGCGCCGGGTATCCGGCCGCAGGGCGGCGAACGGCCATGCGGCCCGCAACGCCGAGGCC
>JBBQRG010000160.1:0-1566 GCA_038215095.1 Solirubrobacterales bacterium
GGTCGCGTCACCTGATCGCTGGAAAAGTGACGGCGTAGTCCCGCGATCATGGCGATGCTATGCGCTCCTTTCGATGGTCGTGGCGTGAATGCGTTGGACGCGTAGCGCGTGGATCTGCTGGCGGTCGATCGCGGTGAGCCCGAGGCCGCGAGCACCGTCGACCACGAGGTCGAGCACCGCCCAGCACAGGCTGAGGCAGCTCGTCTCGCCCGGGAAGCGCCCGATGACTTTGGTCCGCCGCTTCACCTCCTCGATCGAACGCTCGAGGAGATTCGTCGAGCGCAGCCGCTTGCGAAGCCGCGCCGGGTAGCGCAGATGCACAGTGAGCGCGGGCAGGTCCTCGGCGAGGCATGCCGCGGCCGAGGGATAGCTGCGCTCCAGCTCGCCCACGAGCGCACGCAGGCGCCGCTCGCCGTCGACCTCGTCGGTGGCCTCATCGAGCGCGGCCCAGTACGCGTGGCGCACCCGCTCGTGGAGGACGACGTCGCGCTTGGGCAGCTTGGCGAGGATGTTGCGCAGGCGATGCACGGTGCAGCGCCCGCGGTCCGCGTCCGGCCAGAGCTTGTCGAGGGCGTTGATCAGGCCAGGGGCGCCGTCGCCGACGGAAAGCAGCGGCGCGCGCAGACCGCGCCGGACCAGGTCGCGCCCGAGGTCGAGCCAGTCCTCCTCCCGCTCGCGCTGCCCCAGGCGCACTGCCAGCAGCACGCGCTCGCCCGCGGTGTCGTAGCCCCAGGCGACGAGCACCCCCTCCTTCGCGCCCGAGGGCCGCGTCGGCAGGTAGCAGGCGTCGAGGAAGAGCGCGAGCAGTTCGATGTCGCCGAGGCCCTTGGCGCAGAACGCCCGGTAGCGCCCACGCAGCTCCTGCGCGATGCGGCTGGCCGTGGTCTTCGAGAGCTGGCCGAGGCCGGCCTCGCGGCACAGCGACTCGATATCGCGGTCACTGAGCCCGCGGACATATGCGCCGATGACCAGCGCTTCAAGCGGCCGGGTGCGCAAGACCGTGCGGGTGTCGGGGATGATCTCGCTCACGAACCGCGCGGCGGTCCCGCAGAGCTGGGGCATCGCGATCTCGAGCTCGCCTTCGGCGGTCTGGACCCGCCGGCGGCGGACCCCGTTGCGCGAGCCGGTCGCCGCCGGGGTGCGCTCGTAGCGGGCCCGGCCGAGGAAGCTGGTGACCTCGTCCTCCACGGCGCGTTGGAGCACCAGGCGGGCGCCGAGTCGGCCGAGCTCGGTCAGGCGATCGGGATCGACGAGGCCATCGGCGAGAAGGTCCTCGATCTGGGTCTCGAGCTGAACGCTGGGCGCTATCCTGCTGGGCACGGCGTAGTCCTCCTATTGCGGTTGGTGATTCACCGCGGAGGCTACGCCGCCTTCTTTTCCAGCACTCTCAGGACGCGATCTCGGCATGGCTCGTGTCAGCGACCACGGAATCGACCCACCCGGTGCGATTCCGACCACGGAATTGACCCACCCCCGATCACGGAATTGACCCACCCGGCTCCGTCCTGAATTCAGCCCTGCCACCCTCCTCGATGAGGAGGTGGGCATGGCGCGCAGGAGGATCAC
>JBBQRG010000161.1:0-1531 GCA_038215095.1 Solirubrobacterales bacterium
AAACCGGCGGTCCACCGGGTCCTCGTACTCGGCCCGGCAGCGCTCGCACATCTCAAAGCCCGCCATCGTGGTCAGCGGACGGTCGTAGGGCACACCGCGGACGATGGTGAAGCGCGGGCCGCAGTTGGTGCAGTTGATGAACGCGTAGCGGTAGCGCCGGTCGGCGGGGTCGAGCAGCTCGGCCAGGCAGTCGTCGCAGGTGGCCGAGTCGGGCGAGACGGGCGCGGAGGCCTCGCCTACGGCGTCGCTCTCGAGGATCCGAAAGCCCTGCTCATCACCCGCCGCGAGCTCCTCGGGCAGGATGCGCTCGATGCGCGCGAGCGGCGGGGGCTCATGAGCCAAGCGCTCGAGGAAGCGCTCGATCGCCGAGTCGCCGCCCTCCACCTCGAGCAGCACTCCGCGGGTGTCGTTGAGCACGAATCCGGCCAGCTCCAGCTCCGACGCCAGTCGGTAGACGAACGGGCGAAACCCCACTCCCTGGACCGTGCCCTCCACCCGAGCGCGCACGCGCCGCCGGGTAACCGTTCCCTCAGCGCGCGCGGCGGCCTCCTCGAGCATCCTCAGTCCCGCGGAAGCTCCACCAGCTCGCGAAGCGCGTGGTAGGCCCCGGCCTGCGCCTCCTGGATGCGAGGGATGTGCTGCGAGCGGGTCACGATCACGTGGTCGGCCAGCGCGTCCGCGGCCACCTGGCCGCCGTCATAGCCCACCATCGCCACCGTGCGCATGCCGCGCCGGCGCGCCTCGGCCAGCGCCGCGATCACGTTGGTGGAGTTGCCGCTGGTGGACAGCGCGAGGAGGGCGTCGCCCTCGCGGCCGTAGGCGATGATCTGGCGCGAGAAGATCGCGTCGATGCCGATGTCGTTGGCGATCGCGGTGAGGATCGAGGCGTCCTCGGTGAGGTCGATCGCGCGACGGGCCGGCCAGCCCTGGGGCGCGGCGCGGAAGTCAGCCACGGCGTCCATCGCGTCGGTGGCCGAGCCGCCGTTGCCCAACGCCAGGAGCTTGCCGCCGGCGTCGAAGCAGTCGCGCAGGGCGGTGGCGGCACCCAGCAGCACGTCACGGTTGTCGCGCATGGTCTGGGCCCGTAGCGTCCACGTCTCCTGCGCCTTCATGCGCACCGAGTCGGCGACGTTGACGAGCACCGCGTCGAGATCGGTCTCGCGCTCTGCCAGGAACGGGTAGAGGAAGCTCGAGGCGCCGCTGTCGTGGACCGCGGCGGCGTCCCGGCCCTCCAACAGCCCGCGGTGCTCGAGGAACGTGTGCACGAGCTCCCACAACACGTGGTAGAGGACCTCGACGATCTCCTGGCGTACGAACGCGTCCTCGCCGCCGGGCTCGAACTCCCAGGCCGCCCCCACCGGGGCGAAGGCGATGGTCAGGCAGCCGAGCTTCTCGGCGGCGCCGATCGCGGCGGCCGCCTCACCATCCGCTGACTCTGCCTCGAAGGCGATGACGATGTCGTCGGGCTCGGCCACGAGCGCCGCCTGCAGCGGCAGGGGGCCTCCCTCGCTGGCCAGTCCGATGGCCGGCA